>NZ_CANCLE010000111.1 GCF_947378715.1 Phenylobacterium aquaticum | reverse complement strand
GCCAGGGCTCCGTAGGTCGGCAGGGTGTAGTGGACCAGCTTGGTCGGCATCAGCTCGAACACCAGCCAGGACGGGACCAGCCAGCACAGGGCGAATCTTATCCCCGGCTCGTCCCGCCGACGCCAGGCGCCGCCGAGCGCGGCCGGCAGCATCAGGGTGGCGGGGAAGAACAGCACCAGGGCGGCCAGGGTGTGATAGCCGGGCGCGGCCCCATGCGACTCCTGGCCCCCGGCCAGCTTGGGCGCCAGGTCGCCGGCGATCGCCGCGCTCCAGAACCCGCCGTCGGTGGCCACGGTCACCGCCCAGGCCCAGGGCCCGACCACAGCCAGGAACAGGATCGACCCCCAGCCCCAGCCCAGATCCTTCAGCCAGCCGCCCTGGCGGTCCCAGCCCCACAGGCTGAGCGCGGTCAGGGCGACGACCATCAGCCCGATCGGGCCCTTGTCCAGGGTGGCGACCGACAGGCCGAGCCAGAACAGGAACTGGGTCATGCGCCCGGTCGGCGCCCCGCCCCTTGAGCTGGCGTAGATGCGGGCCATGGCGGCGAGCGCCAGGGTCGTGGTCCCGCAGAGCACCGCGTCGGTCTTGGCGATGAAGGCCTCGGTGGAGAGCAGGAAGCTCGCGCCGAGCGTCGCCCCGGCGATCAGGCCGGTGGCGGAGCCGAAAAAGGCCGCCGCGCCCCAGGCGCAGGCCGCCGCCGCCAGCATGGCGCCCAATAGGGAGGGAATGCGATAGGCCCAGATCGCCCGGGCCGACGGATCGGAGAAGGTCGCGACGCTGGCCGCCTGCAGCCAATGGATCCCCACCGGCTTCTTGAACCGGGGCTGATCCTGGTAGCGGATGACGACGAAGTCCTCCTGCTCCAGCATTTGCGCCGTGGCCTGGGCGAAGCGCGACTCGTCGCGGTCCAGGGGCGGCACAGCGAACACGCCGGGGAGACCCGCGGCGAAGGCGATGAGGGCGGCGAGGGCGGGGCCGCGCCATCCGCGGCTCCAACGCTCGATCAAGGCTTCCAGACTCATGATGGCTTGATAGCACGATCCTTTCGCGCGCCCGCGTTTCCGCTATTAGGGGCCATGGCCAAGACGCCCACCGTGAAATCCGCCCCCGCCGCCGACCTCCCGCCGGAGATCTCCGTCGTCGTTCCCGTGTTCGACGAGGAGGGCGCCGCCCCCGATCTGGCGCGCGAGATCGCCCGCGCCTTCGACGGTCGCCGCTATGAGATGATTTTCGTCGACGACCATAGCCGCGACGGCACGGTCGCGGCGCTGAAGGCCCTGGAGCCCGAGCTGCCGGCGCTGCGGGTGCTGAAGCATCGCAAGAATTCGGGCCAGAGCCGGGCGATCCGCAGCGGGATCCTGGCGGCGCGCGGCGCGGTGATCGTCACCCTGGACGGCGACGGCCAGAATGATCCGGCCGATGGGCCGCAGCTGGTCGACGCCCTGCTGGCCGGGCCGGCCGAGCTCGCCCTGGTCGGCGGTGAGCGGGTCAAGCGCCAGGACAGTCAGGCCAAGAAGCTCGCCTCGCGGTTCGGCAACGGCGTTCGCAAGCGCCTGCTGCATGACACGGCCAATGACACTGGCTGCGGCCTCAAGGCCTTCCGGCGCGAGGCTTTCCTGCGGCTTCCCTATTTCGATCACATCCACCGCTACATCCCGGCCCTGATGTTGCGCGAGGGCTACCGGGTGGATTTCCGTCCGGTGAACCACCGCCACCGCCAGACGGGGCAGTCGAAATACACCAACCTCGGTCGGCTCTGGGCCTCGCTCTCGGACCTGCTGGGGGTCATGTGGCTGCAGTCACGGGCCCGCGATCCCGGCGGGGCCGACGAGGTCTGAGATCCCGGGCGGAGCGGGCGCGCCCGCCCCGGTTGCGAACGCTTCCCGGACCGCGCCAAAGCGGTTAACCCTTAGGACCTGCCGGGGTGACCGGCGCGAGGGGGCTTGCCGATGTTCGCCGCGTTTCCGCTGCTGGCCCTGCCGGTGCTGGTCTATAATCTGATCGCGCTGACCCTCACGGGCGGGCTGAAGTCGCACGACGCCAATGCGCGCATGACCGAGCAGCTGTTCAGCCTGCGCATGACCAGCCAGGTCGAGTGGTCGGTGACCCTGGGCGACCTGCTGCTGGCCGCCTCCCTGGTGGTGCTGTTCATCGAGCTCTTGAAATCCACCACCAGCCGGCGGATCGCGATCATCAATCACTCGCTGTCGATGATCCTGTTCATCATCTGTCTGGTGGAGTTCCTGCTGGCCCCGGCCTTCGCGACCTCGACCTTCTTCCTGCTGACCATCATGGTGCTGCTGGACGTGCTGGCCGGGTTCATCGTCACCATCGTCTCGGCGCGCCGCGACGTGGACTTCCATCCCGACGCGGGTTGAACGGTCTCAGGTCAGGATCGTGAAGATCAGGGTGACCACGGCGACGTCGAAAATCTTGATGGCGATCGCGGTCATGACCTGTCCCGTTTGCGATGGTTACCCACCTCTCAAGCAAGACCGGCGCCACCGGGCTGGGACGGAGCGCTAGGGCGTGGCCCTGTTCTTCGATCGCGGCTGGTTCGAGGCCCGCATGGCCGATCGCGGCCTCTCCGCGCCGGTCCTGGCCGCCGCCGCCGGCCTCAGCGAGGCCGAGCTCGCCCTGGTGTTCAAGGACCAGAGGGAACTTTCCGCAGGGGAGGTGGCGGTTTTCGCCGAGCTGCTGGGCGAGACTGCGGCCGAGATCGCCCGCCAGGCCGGCGTCTCCACCCCGGTTCCGAGCCCCGCCCCAGATCAGGACCCCTTGGCCCGGATCGCGGCGCTCGAGCGCCGGGTGGCGACGCTCGAGGCCGAGATCGTCAGGCTCAGGTCAGGGACAGGGCCTTCTGCATGAACCATCGCGGGAACATCGGGGCTGGGCCGTCGATCTGGCCGAACACCGAGAAGCCGTGACGCTCATAGAAGGCCCGCGCCTGGAAGGCGTAGGTGTCGAGCCACATCTGGCGGCAGCCCCTGGCCCGCGCCTCCGCCTCGGCCCGGGCCAGCATATCGCTTCCCAGGCCCTGTCCCCGGGCGTCCTCCGGGGTCACCACCAGGCCAATATAGAACGAGCCCCAGAGCGACAGGGCCCAAAGCCCGCCCAGCACCTCGGGCGAGGTCCCGTCGCGCACGATCAGGGCGAAGGGAAGGCCCTGGGCGTCGCCCACGGTCTCCTGGTTGAACTTCAGCAAGGGCGCCCAGATGGGCATGTAGGCGTCGTCAGGCCGCTCGGCCTGTTCGATCAACAGGGTCATCTTTGTGTCCATGGTCATGAGGGATCGGCGCGCCCGGCGCGTCCGGAGTCTGACATCGCGCGCACGATCGCACCGGCGGGCCGGGCCCGACCGGGATCAAGGATCAATGGCTCGCGCGCAGGCGCGGGCTCAGACGGCGACGAAACCCTGCATGGGGAAAGGCTAGGCGTTGGCGCCCATGGGCGCAACCCGCGTCAGATCTCGGTCTTGTGGGTCCCGCCCTTGCGGGCGCGGCGGTCGGCGGCGCCGGACCATTCGGTGCGCACATAGGCGCTCTTGGCGGCCCCCAGGGTCTCGGGTCCGCCGCGCAGGCCGCGCCTCTGGCCGTCCTGGCCGATCAGATGGGCGGAGAAGGCGGAGGGGCCGGCCTCGGCCCGGTCCGGACCGGGCGAGGTCACGGGGCCGACGGGAACCGGCAGGCTGCGGTCCTCGGTCTCGAACACCTCGTCCGGCTCAGCAGCGTCCGGGCGCCGCGTGTGGCGCGGGCGCTGGGCGCGTCGGATCGGATCGATGGGCGAGGTCATTGCCCTGCGATCCTGCCCCATCCTTCGTTAAAAACCCCTCAGCGCTTGGAGGCGAGCCGCTCGATCTGAGCCTGCATGTCTTCCATCTGCTTCTTCAGATCCGACAGGGCGTCGCCGCCGGCGGCCGGCGCGGCCTCGGCCGCCTTGGTTGCGGCGGGGTCGTCGGTGCGGGCAAAGCTGAAGGGCGAGAACATCTTCATGGCCCGGTCGAACATCGCCAGGTTCTGACGGATCTGGTCGTCATAGGCGCCGATGCCCGATCCTGGCGACAGGGCGGCGAACTGGGTCCGCATCCGCTCCTGCTGTTCGGCGAAGGTCGACAGGGACAGTTCCAGATAGCTGGGCAGGAAGGCCTGCATCGAATTGCCGTAGAATCCAATCAACTGGCGCAGGAACTGGATGGGCAACAGATTCTGCCCCTCGCGGCTCTCTTCCTCGAAGATGATCTGGGTCAGCACCGTGCGGGTGATGTCCTCGTTGGTCTTGGCGTCATAGACGACGAAATTGACGCCTTGCTTGACCATGTCCGAGAGATGTTCAAGCGTCACATAGGAACTGGAGGCGGTGTTGTAGAGCCGCCGGTTCGCATACTTCTTGATGACCACCCGGTCGTCTTTACTCGTGCCGTCCTTGACGTCAGCCATTCCACACCCTTTGGGGCCGATCCCATCGCCGACCCTCTTTATCGCATCGCAGTATCGCGGATGCGAGGGCGTTCGCAAAGCGCAGGCGATTGAACCCAGAGAGATTTCTTCCCCTTGCCCTATTCGGGCGGGTTCTCGATAGATAGGCGCCTCAAGCCAGAAGGAGCTCCGTCATGACTGACGTCGTCATCGTCTCGGCCGCCCGCACCCCGGTCGGCTCGTTCAATGGAGCCCTGGCGGGCCTGCCCGCCCACGAGCTGGGGAAGATCGCCATCCTCGCCGCGGTGGAGCGCGCCGGCATCACCGTGGCCGACGTCGAGGAAGTGATCATGGGCCAGGTGCTGCAGGCCGGCCAGGGCCAGGGCCCGGCGCGCCAGGCGGCGGTCAATGCCGGCATCCCGGTGGAAAGCCCGGCCTGGAGCCTCAACCAGCTGTGCGGCTCGGGCCTGCGCGCCGTGGCCCTGGGCGCCCAGCAGATCGCCGACGGCTCAGCGGGCATCGTCATCGCCGGCGGCCAGGAGAGCATGAGCCAATCACCCCACGCCGCCCAGCTGCGCTCGGGTGTGAAGATGGGTGACATGACCTTCGTCGACACCATGACGAAGGACGGGCTGCTCGACGCCTTCCACGGCTATCACATGGGCCAGACGGCCGAGAACATCGCCTCGCGCTGGCAGATCACCCGCGCCGAGCAGGACGAATTCGCCGTCGCCAGCCAGAACAAGGCCGAAGCCGCCCAGAAGGCCGGCCGCTTCACCGGCGAGATCGCCCCGGTCACCATCAAGGGCCGCAAGGGCGACACGATCGTCGATCAGGACGAATATATCCGCCACGGCGCGACGCTGGAAAGCGTCGCCGGCCTGCGTCCGGCCTTCAACAAGGAAGGCTCGGTCACGGCGGCCAATGCGTCGGGCCTCAATGACGGCGCCGCCGCCCTGGTGCTGATGAGCGCTGACGAGGCCAAGGCCCGGGGCCTGAAGCCGCTGGCCCGCATCGCGTCCTGGGCCTCTGCCGGTGTCGATCCCGAAATCATGGGCACGGGCCCGATCCCGGCCAGCCGCAAGGCCCTGGAAAAGGCGGGCTGGACCGTGGCCGACCTCGATCTCGTGGAGTCCAACGAGGCCTTCGCCGCGCAGTCGATCTGCGTGGTCCGCGACCTCGGGCTCGACCCGGCCAAGGTCAATGTGAACGGCGGCGCCATCGCCATCGGCCACCCCATCGGCGCCTCGGGCGCGCGCATCCTCACCACCCTGGTCCACGAGATGAAGCGGTCGGGCGCCAAGAAGGGTCTGGCGACCCTGTGCGTCGGCGGCGGCATGGGCGTGGCCATGTGCGTGGAAGCGATCTGACACGAACTTCGAGACGACCGCCGGATCAATCGGCGGCGACCTTAAAATCAATGGGAGAGACCAATGGCCAGAGTGGCGTTCGTCACCGGCGGGACACGCGGCATCGGCCGCGCCATCTGCGAGCGGCTCAAGGCCGACGGCATGCATGTGGCGGCGGGCTATTCCGGAAATGAGGAAGCGGCCGCGGCCTGCGCCAAGGAATTGGGCGTCATGGTCGTGAAGGGCAATGTCGGCAATTACGAGGACTGCGCCCGCGCCGCCCAGGCGGTGGCCGCGGAATTCGGGCCGGTCGACATCCTGGTCAATAATGCGGGGATCACCCGGGACGGCGTCTTCCACCGGATGTCGCCCGACCAGTGGTCCGAGGTGATCCGGGTCAATATGGACTCGGTCTTCAACATGACCCGCCAGGTCATCGAGGGGATGCGCGAGCGCGAATGGGGTCGGATCATCAACATCTCGTCCATCAACGGCCAGAAGGGCCAGATGGGCCAGACCAACTATTCGGCCGCCAAGGCCGGGGTGATCGGCTTCACCAAGGCGCTGGCCCTGGAGAACGCCAAGAAGGGCGTCACCGTGAACTGCGTCTGTCCCGGCTATATCGACACCGAGATGGTGCAGGCGGTGCCGGAGAACGTGCTGGCCTCTATCATCGGCCAGATTCCGGTGGGACGTCTGGGGCGCGGCGAGGAGATCGCCGACATGGTGGCGTTCCTGGCGGGCGAGCATGCCGGCTATGTGACCGGCTCGACCCTGTCTCTGAACGGCGGCCAGTACATGGCGGGCTAGACCCCTTTCCGATTCGGCCGCCTCGGTCGGATCGGATTGATCGTGCTCACATTCAACGGAATGCCCCGGGGGTCAAAAATGCGCCCCAGTCCGGGGGCATTGGCCTAGGCCTGATGATCGGTTCTGCTTCCCCTCGCAATCTGGCGTTCGCCGCGGCCCTGGCCGTCGCGGCTCTCGTGGGCCTGGCCGGCCCCGCCCAGGCGGGCGCCGCCGATATCCTGCGCGAGGGCCTGTTCGGCCTGCATCCGGCGACGCCCGACCGCGGCCCCAGCCTGCCGATCGCCCGCTATGTCTCGCAGGAGGGCGACACCTTCGTGCTGGATCGCAGCCAGCCTCGGCCGCTGCTGAAGTTCGACGACAGCCCCGAGGTCTGGGCGCTCCGGCCGCAACTCGCCCCGCGCGGCGACGTGCTCTATCTCAATGACCTGGGCGAGCCGGTGCTGCGCGCCACCCGCCTGGGCGGCCTGACCCTGTTCACCGAGGAGCGTCCGGGGGGCTCAGCCGCAGCCCTGGCCGGCGGTGGTCCGCCGCTGCGGCTGCCGCAGATGGGCCCGCAACAGCTGCTGGAGCGTTTGGCCCAGGCCAGCGCCCGGGCCAGCCACGCGGCGCGCCGGCTGATCCCCTTCGACGCCGACGCCAGCCCGGCCTCGTTCTCCCTGATGGCCGACGCCGCCACCATCGCCGCCGAGGCGGTGGTGCGCCTGGCGCGGCGGCCCGACGCCAAGACCGCGCTTGGCCGGTTCAACAAGGTTCGCCTGGTCGAAGGGCGTCGCGCCTCGGCTGATCTTCAGCAGGGGGTGATGCAGATCACCATCGCCCCGGCCGAGGGCCTGGCGGGCCGGCCCTCCAGCGACCGGATCATCTCCGCCGCCAACGCCCACTGAGGGCTGCGAGCGCTTCAGCCCCTGAACGCATCCTTGGCGGCGCGCACGGCGCCGAAGGCCTCGTGGGCCGGCACGCCCGGGCGCAGCAGCGGCGCGCGCAGGAAGGGGTTGGTCGCCTTTTCCAGGCCGATGGTGGTGGGCACGGTCGGCTCGCCGCGCTCGCGGGCCGCGAAGATCTCCGCCGCCCGGGCCTTCAGGGCCGGATCGTCATCCACCGACAGGGCGAAGCGGGCGTTCGAGGCGGTGTATTCGTGGGCGCAATAGACCCGGGTGTCGTCGGGCAGGGCGGCCAGGCGCTGCAGGCTGGTCCACATCTGGTCGGCCGTGCCTTCGAACATCCGTCCGCAGCCGAGGGCGAACAGGGTGTCGCCGACAAAGGCCACATGGTCGCCGGCGTCGTAATAGGCGATGTGGCCCAGGGTGTGGCCGCCGGTCTCAATGACCTGGAACCGGGTCTGGCCCAGCTCCACCACGTCGCCGCCGCCGACCTTGCGATCGAGCGGGGTCAGGCGCTCGACCTCGGCCGGACCGACCACGGTCGCTCCCGTCGCGGCCTTGATCTCGGCATTGCCGCCGGCGTGGTCCTGGTGCCAGTGGGTGTTGAGGATCAGGGCCAGCTTCCAGCCCAACTCGTCCAGGGCCTTGAGGATCGGCCCGGCCTCCGGGGTGTCGACGCAGGCGGCCAGGCCGGTGGCGTCGTCGCGGACCAGGAAGCCGTAATTGTCCGACAGGCAGGGGAACTGGTGGACGGTGATCGACATGGAAGCCTCCGGCGCGGGGTGACCCCTCGCATCTAGGCGCCCAGCGGGCCCAAGTCGAGGTCGCGTTCCGGCCTGACAGGGCTTAACTGATAGGCGATGCGTCGCGACGTCCTTGAGCTCCGCCAGTTCTACGCCACCGCCCTCGGCCGGGCGGCGCGCGAGATGACCGCGCGCAAGGTGGTGGAGGCCTGGGGGGACGCCCATGGCCAGGATGTCCTCGGCCTCGGCTACGCCACCCCGTTCATGGGCGCCCTGCGCCCCGCCGCGCGCCGGGTGGTCGCCGCCATGCCCGCCCAGCAGGGGGTGGAGCTGTGGCCCGCCGACGCCGCCAATCTCGCCTGCCTGACGCCCGAGGACGCCCTGCCGTTCCGCAACGCCATGTTCGACCGTATCCTGGCGGTCCATGCGGTGGAGGAAAGCCCCGACCCGCTCACCCTGATGCGGGAGGTCTGGCGGGTGCTGGCGCCTACCGGTCGGGTGGTGGTGGTGGTGGCCGCGCGCAACGGCCTGTGGGCCAATGCCGAGGCGACGCCCTTCGGTCATGGCCGGCCCTATAGCCGCCGGCAACTGGCCGAGCTGCTGCGCGAGGCGGAGCTGGAGCCCTCCGGCTGGACCCGCGCCCTCTATGCGCCGCCCGCCAATGTCCTGGCGGGTTGGGCGGAAGGTTTCGAGCAGGCGGGCTCGCGGCTGTGGCCCGGCTTTTCCGGCCTGTTGCTGATGGAGGCGGTCAAGCAGACCTTCGCCGTGAAGCCGCGCGCGGCCCGCGCCCGGGTCCAGACGGCGCGGCCGGCGCTGAATCCGCTCCCCGCCAGCCGGGCGCCTGTTTCTAAGGCGCCGGCCCAAACTGCGACCTCGAGCCTCTTGGAGACGCCCGCGGATCGCCCTAGCGTGAATTTCCAGACGCTCTAGCCGGAGATCTCCCATGAAAATGATCGTCGCGGTCATAAAGCCCAGCCGCCTTGACGCGGTGCTTGAGGCGGTCACCGAGGCGGGGGCCTCGGGCCTGACGGTCACGGAGGTCCGAGGATACGGGCGCCAGAGGGGCAAGACCGAGGTCTATCGCGGCGCGGAATACGAAGTGAAGCTGCTGCCCAAGGTGAAGCTGGAGATCGCCGTGCCGGACGACATCGCCGATGTGGTGATCGAGGCCGTGGCGCGCACCGCCAACACCGGCAAGATCGGCGATGGCAAGATCTTCGTCCTGGACCTGGAAAAGGCCCTGCGCATCCGCACCGGCGACCTCGACGCGGCCGCCATCGCCGGCTGAGCCTTCAGCCGAGCAGGATCTCGTGATGGACCACGGGCTCCAGCACCACGGGTGTTGGACCGGCCTGGGATGAGGCCGCGCCGGTCGCTGCAGGCGGTGAGCTGTGGGTCGGGGTGAGGCTGGATACGCCCGATCCCGCCACCAGCACGAAGATATCCTCATGCCCGTCGCCGTCGAGGTCGACGCCGACCCGGACGCCGGGCGTCTCGCCCAGGCGTCCGACATCGCCCGCGCCGTGCAGGCCGCTCAGCACATCTGACGTTGCGGTGACGCTGACGATCACCGCCGCCGCGCCATTGGCGAACACCAGATGGTCGCCGGCTCCGAAGTTCAGGATCACCCCGTCGGACGTCGTCCTGGCCGCCAGGTTCGCGCCGTCGATCTGGGCGGTGAAGCCGGGCGGCCCGGCGGTCTTGCCCGTCAGCACGAAATTGTCCGACCCCGGTCCCCCGCGCGCCACCACCCCGGCCGCCACCTCGATGCGGTCCGGGCCGCCACGGGTGTTCAACAGGGCGAGCTGGGTCGGTCCGTCGCTCAGATGGCCGGTGGCGGGGGTGGTGGTCGGCGCCAGACCCGCGATCTCGGCATGGGTGGGCGTCGCGGCCTGGGCCAGGGAGGCCTGGGCGAGGGCGGGCAGGGCCAGCGCCGCCACGGCGCCGGTCGGCGGCGCCTGGGGCCCGGTCTCCGGCTGCGATCCGGGCCGGTCCCATCCGTGCCAGCTGGGCTCCTGATCCGGCGTCCGGGCGACCAGGGCCGGGTCGTGCGGCGGGAGCTCGGCGGCGGGATGGTGCTCTTGGGAGCCGCCCACCGCCTCGTCTGGCGGCGGCAGGTGGGGATCATGGGCGGGATCGCCGCCCGGATGGGTGGCGACCAGCTGGCCCTCGCGCATCGCCTCCTGGACGAAGACCGCGGCCATGATCAGGGCCAGCAGGGCCTGGGCCTTGCGGGCGTCCAGCGGGATCACCGTGCTGCCGTCGCGCCAGGCCTTGCCCAGCAGCCGGGCCATGGCGCTCCAAAGGCTGTCCTCCTCGCCCACCGCATCGCGGGTGGCGTCGTGGATCACGAAGCCGCCGCCGATCCGGGCGATGTGGATCAGCACCTCGTCGTCTTCGTCCTGGATCACGCACCAGGGATCGCCCTCGTCGGAGACGCCATAGGCGGCCTTCACCCGCGCCCCGCCGGTGGCCAGCCGGTCGGCCAGCTCGCCCAGGCGCGCGCGCTCGCCCGACGTCCAGTCGCCATCGGGCGGACGCGGCGTGAACGGGACGATATTGCTCATGCGCTGGCGCGCTCCCCCTCCGGATCCGATCCGGGGGTTTCGCCGAACAACAGGCGATAAAGCTCTGGCTCATAGTGCCGCAGCAGGGTGCGGGCGAAGCCGCTCTCCTCCAGGCCGACGGCCTTGGCCCAGGCGCCCTGGGCCTCGATCGGCACCCGGCCCAGGCCGCTCTCCACCTGGCTGACAAAGGTGTAGTAGCGCAGCCCCACCTGCTCGGCGAGTTCCGCCTGGGTCAGGCCCGCGGCTTCGCGCGCCGCCTTCAGCCAGCGGCCAGCCGCCTGCCGCAGGGTCTTGGTCGCCGCCGCCCGAACCGGGTCCACAGCACTGCGCGGCATGGGCGTTCGCTCCTTCTCCGCGAGACGGCTTGCGGCCGTTCGTCGGATCACATACAGTAATTACTGAACTGATAGTCGCTGCACGATTAAATCAACGTGACAGCTGAAACATAGACGGAAATCCATGAACCGCCACCCCTTTCGTTCCGGACCCTCCATGCAGCTTCGCCGTCTCCTCCTCGTCGCGGCCTCCCCCCTCTGTCTGACCGTGACGGGCGCCCATGCCGAGACTGCCATCTCCACGGCCGTCACCACGCCGCTGGCCACCGCCACGGCGGCGGGCGGGTCCGCAGACGATCTGAGGGTGACGGCCTCCGGTTCGGTGAAGCCCGCCGGCGGGACAGCCGTCACCCTCAACTCCGACAACAAGGTCACCGTCGAGGGGGCGATCGCGATCCAGGACGCCAACGCCGCCACCGGAATCGCCGTCCAGGGCGGACGCACGGGCGAGGTCAAGCTGACCGGATCGATCGCCCTCGACGAGTCCACTGTGCTCAAGGACACGGACGGCGACGGCGACCTTGATGGGCCCTTCGCCACCGGCTCCGGTCGCTTCGGGATTCGGGCCACGGGCGCCCAGGCCTTTCACGGATCGATCCTGAGCACCGGGACCATCACCATCGAGGGCAATGACTCCGCCGCCATCTCCCTGGAGGCGCCGGTCGACGGATCGGTGAAGTCGGGCGGGGCGGTCAGTGTCTCCGGCGACCGCAGCTATGGCCTGCACGCGGCGAAGTCGGTCGGCGGCGATGTCAGCGTCACCGCCGGGATCGCGGTCCAGGGCAAGGACTCGGTCGGCGTGGCGCTGGACGACACGGTGGGCGGCCGGCTGCTGATCGACGCCGCCGTCTCCGCCACCGGCTTCCGCTATACGGCCCGCCCGGCCGACGCGGCGGTCGCCAAGCTCGACGCCGACGACCTCCTGACCGGCGGCCCGGCCGTGCGCATCGCCGGCGACGTGAAGGGCGGGGTGCTGATCGACGCGCCGCCCGCCGACCTCGACCCCAAGGACCCGGACGAGGACAAGGACGGCGTTCCGGACGCCCAGGAGCTGACCGGGACGGTGGTCGCCTATGGCTCGGCCGCCGCGCTGCGGATCGGATCCGACAGTCGCGCGGTCACGATCGGCGCCCCGGCCGGGATCGACGCCGCCGGGCTTGAGGTGCGCGGCGTGGTCCAGGGCCAGGGTGTCTATGACGGCTACGCCGCCACCGCCGTCCAACTGGGCGGGCTCGGCCAGGCGGTCACGGTGCAGGGCGGGGTGCGGGTGACGGGCCAGGTCCTGGCCAGCGCCGCCAAGGCCGACGCCACCGCCCTGCGCCTGGGGGCCGGGGCCCAGACGCCCGGCCTGACCAATTCCGGAAGCATCAAGGCCCAGTCGGTCTCTCCAGACGCCGTGACCGTCCAGGCCGTGCGGCTGGAGGCCGGCGCCAGCCTGCCGGCGATCACCAATTCCGGAACCGTCTCGGCGGCGGTCTCGGGCGGGAAGGGGAACGCCACGGCGATCTTCGATGGGTCAGGCTCCTTGCGGACCCTCACCAACACCAATCTGATCAGCGCCACGGTGACCCCGACCGACGCTGCGGCCGCCACCGGCCGCGCCATCGCCCTCGACCTGCGGGCCAATACGGCCGGCGTCACCGTGCGCCAGACCGCCAATGCGTCCGCCAGCATCACCCCCACCATCACCGGTGACGTGCTGTTCGGATCCGGTGCGGCGCGACTGGAGCTGATGGCCGGCCAGCTCAATGGGTCCGTGGCCTTCGGGAGCGGCGCCGACGCCCTGGTGCTGGACGGCGGGGCGCGGCTGACGGGAGCGATCACCGACGCCGGCGGCGGGCTCACCGTCGACATCGTCAAGGGCCGGCTGACCGCCACCAACCTGCAGACCGTCACCCTGACCAGCCTGACCCTGGGCGCGGCTGGCGAACTGGTGATGACGGTCGATCCGGTCGCCCTGACCTCGACGCGGTTCGATGTCGCGGGCGCGGCCAATATCGCAGCGGGCGCCAAGCTCGGCCTGCGCCTGACCTCCAAGCTGACCGAGGCGCGCAGCTTCACCCTGATCAAGGCCGGCGCACTCACCGCCGGCGCCCTGGACCAGAGCCTGCTGGGCTCCACCCCCTGGCTGTACCAGGCGACGCTCAGGGTCGATCAGCCCCAGAACGCCGTGATCGCCGACGTCCGTCGCCGCACCGCCAAGGAGGCTGGGCTCAACAGCGCGGAGGCCTCGGCCTATGAGGCGGTGTTCGCCAATTTCGATCGCGACGCGGGCGTGCGCGACGCCCTGCTGGGCAAGACCGACGGCGCGGCCTTCGCGAAGCTCTATGACCAGTTCCTGCCCGACCATTCCGGCGGCCTGTTCCAGGTGATGGCGGCGGGAGCCCAGGCGGCGGG
>NZ_CANCLE010000110.1 GCF_947378715.1 Phenylobacterium aquaticum | reverse complement strand
GTCGAGGCCCTGGCGGTCAAGGGCGGCAAGGTCGCCTTCGCCGGATCGCTGGCCGAGGCCCGCAAGGCGGCGCCCGGCGCTCAGGACGTGGACCTGAAGGGCGCGACCGCCTTGCCGGGTCTGGTCGACGCCCACGCCCACCTGATGGGCATCGGCTTTCGCGAACTGACTCTCAATCTGGAAGGCTCGGCTTCGATCGTCGAGCTGCAGGCGCGGCTCAAGGCCTGGAACGCCGCCCATCCCGGAACCGAACCGCTCAGCGGTCGCGGCTGGATCGAGACCCATTGGCCCGAGAAGCGCTTCCCCACCCGTGCAGATCTGGACGCGGTGGTCCCCGACCGTCCGGTGGTGCTGACCCGGGCCGACGGCCACGCCCTGGTGGCCAATTCCAAGATGCTGGCCCTGGCCGGCGTCACCCGCGACACCGCCACCCCGACCGGCGGCCAGATCCTCAAGGACGCGGCGGGCGAGCCGACCGGCATGCTGGTCGACAACGCCAAGGCCCTGGTCAGCGCCAAGGTCCCGCCGCCGACTGAGGCCCAGATGCGTGAGGCGGCCCGCCTGGCGGTGAACCTCTATGCCGCGCGCGGTTGGACCGGCATGCACAATGTCAGCGTCGCCGCCAAGGACGTGGCGATCCTGCGGGACATGGCCGCCGCCGGAACCTTGCCGATCCGGGTCGACAACTTCATGGACCTGAAGGAGGCCGGCGAGGTGCTGGCCAAGGGGCCCTATGCCGACCCGACCGGCCTGGTCCGGGTGGATGGCGTGAAGCTCTATATGGACGGCGCGCTCGGCTCGCGGGGCGCGGCCCTGCTGGCCCCCTACAGCGACGCCGACGGCGCGGGCCTGATCCTGACCCCGCCGGACGTGATCTCCGGCGCCCTCGACAAGGCCCGCGCGGTCCACGCCCAGATCGCCATCCACGCCATTGGCGACCGGGGCAACCGCATGGTGCTGGACGCCTATGAAAAGGCCTTCAACGACAATCCGGCCGGCCTCGCCGCCGCCCGCTGGCGGATCGAGCATGCTCAGGTCCTGTCACCGGAGGACAAGCCGCGTTTCGCCAAGCTGGGGGTGATCGCCTCGATGCAGCCGTCGCACGCCATCGGCGACCTGTTCTTCGCGCCGGCCCGCCTGGGCGAGGCGCGGTTGAAGGAGGCCTATGCCTGGCGGGACCTGTGGGACTCCGGCGCCCACATGGCGGCCGGCACTGATGCGCCGGTGGAGAAGGGTGATCCGCTGATCGAGTTCTATGCGGCGACCTATCGCCACGACCTCAAGGGCTATGCCGGCGCCGACTGGGGCCTGGACGAGACCCTGACCCGGCCGCAGGCGCTGGCCATGCTGACCAAGGGCTCGGCCTATGCGGTGTTCCGCGACAAGGACCTCGGCGACCTCGCGCCCGGCAAGGCCGCCGATATCTCGGTGTTCTCCGCCGACCTGATGACGGCGCCTTTCGCCGAGATCCCGACCGCCCACGCGGTCATGACCATCGTCGGCGGCCGGATCGTCTACGACGCCCGGGGCAAATAGGCGTCGATGAGCGCGGCGGCGGCGACGCCGACCGCGCCGGCCGGCCCGCCCGGCCCGAACAGCTGGCTGGAGACATAGACGCCCTCGACCAACAGGGTCAGGGCGTCGCCCAGGGCGGCGGGATCGACAGCGCCCAGCTCGGCCGCCTTGCCGCGCAGGCGTTCACGCAGGTCACGCTTGTGGGCCTCGGAGACGATCCGGGCTGGATGCCCGCGATCGGGATATTCCACCGCGGCGTTGGTCAGGGCGCAGCCGCGATAGTCTTCCTTGGTCGAACGCTCGGCGAGGCCGTCGAAGAAGGCCAGCAGCTGCGCGCGGGGCTTCCCGGGATGGTCGGCCACAGCCGCGTCGACCCGGGCCCAGAACCCGCTCTCGCTCTCGCGCAGCACCGCCACGGTAAGCTCGTCCTTGGAGCCGAAGCTGCGATAGAGCGTGGGTTTGGTCACCCCGGCCTGGGCGACGATCTCGTCGACCCCCACGGCGCGGATGCCATCGCGATAGAACAACTCCCGCGCCGCCTCGCGGAGCTTGTCGGTGGCGCGGCGGGGCGGCGGGGCGGACTCGGACATGTGTTAGAAAATGTCGCCTTGACGATGTAACTGACCGGTACGTATCACGGTGGATACTTACCGGTCAGTTACATGAAGATAGCCATGAAGCGCCCTTTTGGCCAGAACTACGCCTTCGTCGTCGCCGCTGCGGTCTTCCTGGCCCTGCTGGCGGCCGCCGGCCTGAGATCGGCGCCCGGGGTGCTGATGTTGCCCCTGGAGAAGGCCTTTGGCTGGAACCGTGGCACGGTCTCGGCTGCGGCGGCCGTGGGAATTTTCCTCTATGGCCTGACCGGGCCCTTCGCCGCCTCGCTGATGCAGTCCTTCGGGATCAGGCGTGTCGTGCCCCTGGCCCTGCTGCTGATGGCGGTCTCGACCGGCCTGTCGGCGATGATGACCGCGCCCTGGCAGTATGTGGCGACCTGGGGCGTGATGTCCGGCGTGGCCTCGGGCGCGGTGGCCGCGGTGCTGGGGGCGACAGTGGTCAACCGCTGGTTCGTCGCGCGTCGCGGCCTGATGATGGGCATACTCACCGCCTCGACCGCCACGGGCACCCTGATCTTTCTGCCAGCCATGGCAGCGCTGGCGGAGCATGCCGGCTGGCGGCCGGTGGTGCTGACCATCGCCGGCGTCACGGCGGTCCTGGCCCCGATCCTGTGGATCCTGCTGCCGGAGCGGCCCGAGGACATCGGCCTCAGGCCCTATGGCGCGCCGGCGGACTATGTCGCCCCGGCCCAGGCCGGCGGCGGCGCTTTGGCCTATGCGTTCCAGGCCCTGGGCCGCGCGGCCAAGACCCGGACCTTCTGGCTGCTGTTCACCGGTTTCTTCGTCTGCGGCCTGACCACCAATGGTCTGGTCGGGATGCACATGATCGCGCTCTGCGGCGACCATGGGATGGGTGAGACCCAGGCGGCGGGCCTGCTGGCCCTGATGGGGCTGTTCGACCTGATCGGCACCACGGCGTCCGGCTGGCTCACCGATCGCTATGATCCACGCAAGCTGCTGTTCGCCTATTACGCCCTGCGCGGCCTGTCCCTGGTGGTGCTGCCCTTCACCGATTTCTCCATCGTCTCACTGGGGGTGTTCGCGGTGTTCTACGGCCTCGACTGGATCGCCACCGTGCCGCCGACCGTGCGCCTGGCCTCCGACGCCTTCGGGGACCGAGACGGTCCGATCGTGTTCGGTTGGATCGCCGCCGGCCACCAGGTCGGCGCGGCGACGGCGGCGATCACCGCTGGGATCCTGCGCGCCGCCGAGGGCCGCTATCTGGAGGCCTTCGTCCTGGCCGGCTTCACCGCCTTCATCGCCGCCGGCGCCTCGCTGATGATCCGGCGAGGCGCGACGGCGGCGGTCGCCTTGGCCTAGGGCGTGGGCGTCTAGGCCGCCGGCGCAGGGCGGGCGCGCTGGTTGTAGAGCAGCTTGGTCAGGCGCTCGCGCTCCTCGGGCGTCAGGGTGGCGGGATCGATCGAGGGACCGGCGGTGACGGCCATGCCCTTCTGCACAGCGGGGCGCGCCGCCATCTCGTCGAACCAGCGCTTGAAGTACTTGAACTCGCCCATGTCGATGCCCTGGAGCTCCCAGCTGGCGGTCCAGGGGTAGCAGATCATGTCGGCGATCGAATAGGCGTCGCCGGCGACATAGGGCCGGTCATAGAGGCGATTGTTCAGCACCCCGTACATCCGGTGGACCTCGTCGTTGAACCGGCGCTGGGCGTAGGACTGGTCGCCGTGCTTGGGGTCGACCCGGCTGAAATGGCCGCGTTCGCCGGTCTTGGGCCCCTGATTGGCCATCTGCCAGATCACCCATTGGGTGACCTCGTACTTGCCGCGCACGTCCTGGGGCCAGAAACGGCCCTCCTTCTCGGCGATGTACATCATGATCGCGCCGGACTCGAAGACGCTCACGGGAGCGCCGCCGTCCTTGGGGGCGTGGTCGACAAGGGCCGGCATGCGGTTGTTCGGATTGATCTTCAGGAAGTCGTCGGTGAACTGGTCGCCCTTGCCGATGTTCACCGGGACGACGTTGTAGGGGACGCCCAGCTCCTCGAGCAGGATGGTCACCTTCTTGCCGTTGGGGGTCGGCCAATAGTGGATGTCGTACATGCGGGCCTCGGGGCTGGGATGGGGGCAGGGGGTTCGCTTCGCCCCATAGCCTCGGTAGAACCTAGGAAGGAAGACCGGGGCCTCAACCCCACAAATTCTGAAAGGACAGCCCAGGCGGTCGCGCTAAGGTGGGATCATGAAGCTCTATTATTCGAACGCCTCGCCCTTCGCCCGCAAGGTTCTGGTCGCCGCCCACGAGCTGGGGCTCGCCGATCGGATCGAGCTGGTCACCGCCACGGTCACCCCCACCGCCGCCAATCCCGAGGTGGCCGCGGCCAATCCGCTGAGCAAGGTGCCGACCCTGATCACCGACGACGGCCAGGCGATCTATGACAGCCGGGTGATCGTCGACTATCTCGACACCCTGGGCGCGCGGACCCTGGCGCCGACATCGGGAGCCGCGCGGTTCGCCGTGCTGACCGAGCTCGCCGCCGCTGACGGCTTGCTGGATGCGGCCCTGCTGGCCCGCTACGAGCAGATGCTCCGGCCCGAACCGCTGCGCTGGGCCGACTGGACCCAGGGCCAGTTGGACAAGGTCCGCCGCACCCTCGATCACTTCGAGACCCTGACCCTCAAGGCCGAGGGCGACGTGGGAATCGTGGAGATCGCGGTCGCCTGCGGCCTGGGCTATCTCGACTTCCGCTTCGCCAGCGAGGACTGGCGGGCGACCCGGCCGAAGCTGGCGGCGTTCTACGCGGTCTTCTCGCAGCGGCCGTCCTGGCCGATCACCGACCCGGCCCGCTGAGGCATGAGCCTGCGCACCGCCTATGTGGCTTTCGCGACCAAGGCCGAGCCCGCCCTGACCGTGGCCGGCAAGCTGGCGATCCCCTCCGCCGAGACCAAGGTCCCGGCCGTGATCCTCTGCCATGGCTCGGACGGCGTGGACGGGCGCGGCGAATTTTATCGCCCGGCGCTGAACGCCGCCGGGATCGCCACGCTGGAGATCGACATGTGGGCGGCGCGCGGCAGCGCCCGGGGTGCGGCCGCCCGGCCGCGCTCGCCGATCGAGACCCTGCCCGACGCCTTCGCCGCCAAGCGGTTCCTGGCCGAACAGCCGGAGATCGACGCCGCGCGGATCGGCATCATGGGCTTTTCCTGGGGGGCGGTGGTGACCCTGCTGTCGGCCACGCCCGGCGCGCTCGCCCGGTTCGGGGACGGGCAGGGGGCTTTCAAGGCCCACATGGCCAACTATCCTGTGGTCTGGGCCTATGAGACCGTGCCCGGCCTGTCGCTCGCCGAGCTGACCGGGGCGCCGATCCTGATCCAGTGCGGCGACGCCGACACCTATGATGATCCGGATGGCCTGGACCAGCTGATGGCCCGCCTGCCTGAGGCTTCGCGCAATGTGATCCGGGGCGTGACCTATCCCGGCGCCGGGCATGGCTTCGACCGCGACCTGCCGGCCCAGACCATCAATGACCCCTTCGCCCACAAGGGAAAGGGCGGCCCCGTCGTGATGGAATTCAACCCGGGCGCCGCTACGGCATCGCGTGACGCCTGCGTCACTTTTTTCAGCGAGACCCTCTGAAGCCCTTGCGGGCCGGGCCTTTGCGGTCGAATGATCCCGCCAAAGAACGCATCCGAAGCGTTCCCCGGAGGATAGACCATGGACGCGAAACTGGGCCACGACGCCGCTTCGATGACCGCCGTGCTGGCGGCGCAGAAGGCGGCCCACCTGCGCGATGGCGCACCCTCGGCGGAGCAGAGGATCGATCGGATCGATCGCTGCATCGGCCTCCTGATCGACCATCGCAAGGCGATCGAGGACGCCCTGAACCAGGACTTCGGCTCGCGCTCCCGTGAGGCCACCACCTTCACCGACATCGCCGGCTCCATCGGCCCGCTGAAGCATGCCCGCGACCACCTGAAGAAGTGGATGCGGCCCGAGAAGCGCAAGACCACGCCTGCGATCCTCGGCCTGCTCGGCGCCAAGGCCGAGATCCAGTTCCAGCCCAAGGGGGTGATCGGCGTGATCAGCCCCTGGAATTTCCCGATCAACCTGACCTTCGCGCCCCTGGCCGGCGTCCTGGCTGCGGGCAACCGGGCCATGATCAAGCCGTCGGAATTCACCCCCGCCACCTCGGCCCTGATGGCCCAGATGTTCGGCGGCGTGTTTTCGCCGGAGGAGATCGCCGTGATCACCGGCGGCCCAGAGGTGGGCCAGGCGTTCAGCGAGCTGGCCTTCGACCACATGATCTTCACCGGCGCGACCAGCATCGCCCGCCATGTCATGCGCGCCGCGTCCCAGAACCTGGTGCCGCTCACCCTGGAACTGGGCGGCAAGAGCCCGGTGATCATCGGCCCGTCCGCCGACATGGGGGTCGCCGCCGCCCGGGTGATGTTCGGCAAGACCTTGAACGCCGGCCAGATCTGCCTCGCCCCCGACTATGTGCTGACCCCCAGCGACACCCTCGACAGCTTCGTGGCCGAGGCCCAGGGCGCGGTGAAGAAGATGTTCCCGACCCTCAAGGACAACCCCGACTACACCGCCATCGTCGCCCAGCGGCACTATGACCGCATCACCGGCTATGTGGAGGACGCCCGGGCCAAGGGCGCGCGGATCATCGAGCTGAAGCCTGACGACGAGGACCTGTCCCAGCAGGAACACCGCAAGATCGCGCCGACCCTGATCATCAATCCGACCGACGACATGAAGGTCATGCAGGAGGAGATCTTCGGGCCCGTGTTGCCGGTGAAGACCTATGGCAAGCTCGACGAGGCCCTGGCCTATATCAACAGCCATGACCGGCCCCTGGGCCTCTACTATTTCGGCGCCGACCAGGCCGAGCAGGACAAGGTGCTGAACGGCACCACCTCCGGCGGGGTGACGGTCAATGACGTGATCATGCACGTCGCCCAGGAAGACCTGCCGTTCGGCGGGGTCGGTCCGGCCGGCATGGGCAGCTATCACGGGGTCGATGGCTTCCGCGAGTTCAGCCACAGGAAGTCGGTGTTCTCGCAGATCAAGAAGGACATCGGCCCGCTGCAGATGCTGCGCCCGCCCTATGGGGCCGGCATCCGCAAGTACCTCGACGGCCAGATGAAGCGCTGAGCGGACAGGGCGGCCTGAGGGCCGCCCGCACGTCCTTCCGAAAAGGGCTTGTCATAAGGGGCGCCACCGGTGTCTTTTCTCGAGGCTGGGACGTCGGCGCGCCGCTCTAAGACGCTGGACCAGGCCGGGGGACAAGATGACCGAAGGCCCAGTCGCCGCACCGCCCGCCGCCGGCTGGCGCCGATGGGTCGTGGTGGCCCTGCTGTTCTGCGCCATCGTCATCAACTATGTGGACCGCCAGACCTACGGCCTGCTGAAGGCCCCGATCTCCCACGACCTGCGCTGGACCAACACCGACTTCGCCAATGTCCACCTGTGCTTCCAGGCGGCCTATGCGGTCTCCTATCTGGCCTGGGGACGGTTGGCGGACCGGCTGGGGGCCAGGCTCGGCCTCGCTGTCGCCTTCGGCGTCTGGTCGGTCGCCCAGTTCGCCACCTCCGGCGCGCGCCAGATCGGCCAGTTCATGCTGGGCCGCGCGGCGTTGGGGATGGGGGAGGCGGGCGCCTTTCCCGGCGCAGTCAAGGCGGTGGTCGAGTGGTTCCCCCAGAAGGAGCGCGCGCTCGCCAACGGGGTGTTCAACGCCGGGGCCAATGTCGGGGCGATCATCACGCCCCTGGCCGTGCCCGCCATCACCCTGGCCTGGGGCTGGCCCGCCGCCTTCATGGCCACCGGCCTGGTCGGCCTGGTCTGGCTGCCGATCTGGCTGTGGCTCTACCGGCGGCCGCGCGAGCACGCCAAGGTCTCGGCCGCCGAACTGGCCTATATCGAGCAGGATCCGGCTGATCTGCCCTTGCGCCTGGGCTGGGGGGCGGTGCTTCGGCGACGCCAGACCTGGGTCTATGCGCTCGGCAAGCTGATCACCGATCCGATCTTCGGCATGTATCTCGTCTGGCTGCCGGACTTCCTGGGCAAGCGCTATGGTCTGGACCTCAAGACCTTCGGCCCGCCGCTGATCGCCATCTATCTGCTGTCGGACCTGGGCAGCGTCGGCGGCGGCTGGTTGTCCTCCCACTTCCTGAAGCGCGGCTGGAGTGTGAACCGGGCGCGCAAGGTGACGATGCTGATCTGCGCCCTGTGCGCCACCCCCGTGGCCCTGGCGCCCTCGGTGGGCAGCCTCTGGGGCGCGGTGGTGATCATTGGCCTGGCCGCCGCCGCCCATCAGGGCTTTTCGGCCACCCTCTACGCCCTGCCGGGAGACCTCTTGCCCCGGGCCGGGGTCGGCTCGGTGCTGGGGATCGGCGGGATGCTGGGCGCGATCGGCGGCATGGCCATGTCCCGCTACACGGGCTGGACCCTGGATCACGCTCGGGGCTATGGCCCGGTCTTCGCCGTGGCCAGCAGCGCCTATCTCTGCGCGCTGGCGGTCATCCACCTGCTGTCGCCACGCCTGGAGCCGGTCGCGGCCGAGCCCAAGGGTTAACGCGGCCGCTCCGAATCAGTCCCCGCTCAACTGAAACTAGGGGCCAAGCGGCGCCGTGAGTCGGCCAAAGCGCCGATTTGGGCGATCCTGTGGCAAGTCTGTGTCCAGCGGTCGCCTATGTCGCACCCCCAGGTCGCAGGTCCTGCAGCCGGTCGAACGCGACCCACCGGTTTGGGGAGTCCTATGCGGGGCGGACGGCTGGACTTCAGGCCCCTCAGGGGCCGGAACCCTCCCTCGGGCGACCCGGGATCGGACGACGGCCGCCAATATTCTTCAGACAAAATAGTGGGTTGTGGAATCATGGGCGGCCGGGGCAGGGTGGCGGCCGATGATCGCCCGCCAGGTTGTCGGCCGGGGCCAGTCCTGTCGATTTGTCGCAGCCGCGAACCCTGCGTACCCCGGAAAGTCCGGCATTTATGCTCGCCGCCTCCGCGAGAATCCCCCTATGCCAGGGCGAGGTCCGTAGTTCGGTAACAACTTAGAAACTGTGATTTGATCTAGGTTAACGGGCCGGAAAAGCGCGTTCAGGTAGAGCGCGGGCCGGTGTGCGTCGCTTTAGAATTCTAGCAGTCGCTCCAGACATACGACGGGATGGGTACATGGGGATTTCGGCTCTTTCGGCGCAGCAGATCAGCACGCTGTCGGTCAGCACGATCCAAGGCCTGTCGACGACAGAGATCGCATCCCTGAGCAGCACTCAGGTTGGCGCGATCAACACCTCTGGGATCGCGGCGCTCGACGCCACCCAGATCGGGTCGCTCTCAGCCTCCCAGGTCAAGGGGCTCACGACCACCCAGATCTCGTATCTGTCGGATACGGTGTCCTTCAATTCCGGCCAGCTGCAGGTGCTCAACGGCCCGCAGCTGAACGCGCTTTCGACCACCCAGATCTCCGGCCTCGACGCCACTGAGCTGGGGGTGCTGTCCTCGACCCAGCTGTCGGGCCTGTCGGCCACCCACGTTTCGGATCTCACGGCGACCCAGGTCGGCGCGCTGTCGACGACCCAGGTCAAGGGCCTGACCACCACCCAGCTGGGCGGCCTGTCGACCACCGATGTCGGCGAACTGTCCTCGACCCAGGTCGGGACCCTGTCGGTCACCCAGCTCGGCGCGATCAGCGTCACCAATATCGGCGCGCTCTCGACCACCCAGATCGGCGGCCTGAGCTCGACCCAGCTGGGCGGCCTGTCGGTCGCCAAGTTCTCGGCCTTCGACGCCACCCAGGTGGGCTCCCTGTCCACGACCCAGGTCAGTGGCCTGACCTCGGCCCAGCTCGGCGGCCTGTCGACCACCGACTTCGGCGAACTCAGCACCACCCAGCTCACCTCGCTGTCTTCGACCCAGATCAGTTCGCTGTCGGTCACCAATTTCTCGGCCCTGGACTCCACGACGGTGGGGGCGCTCTCGGTGACCCAGATCCGTGGCGTCACCGCGACCCAGATCCGCGGCCTGTCGACCACTGACATCACCGAGCTGAACACGACCCAGGTCGCGGCCCTGTCGACCACCCAGGTCTCGTCGCTGTCGGCCACCAATTTCTCGGCCCTGGACGGCACCCAGGTCGGCGCGCTCTCGACCACTCAGCTGCGCGGCGTGACCACCGACCAGATCCGCGGCCTGTCGACCACCGACATCGGCGAACTGAATTCGACCCAGATCGGCGGCCTGGCCACCACCCAGCTGGCGGCCCTGTCGTCCACCAATGTCTCGGCCCTGGACGCCACTCAGGTCGGCTCCCTGTCGACGACCCAGGTGAAGTCGCTGACCACCACCCAATTGGGCGGCCTGAGCACGACGGACGTGGGCGAACTGTCCTCGACCCAGATCGGCGCCCTGGCGGCGACCCAGCTGTCGGCGCTCGCCCAGACCAGCTTTGGCGCCCTGTCGACGACGCAGATCGGCGCCCTGTCGACGACCCAGATCGGCGGTCTGCCGACCACGGCGGTCGCCACCTTCGACGCCACCCAGGTGGGCGCGCTCACCACCACCCAGGTCGGCGGGCTCTCGGGCACCCAACTGCGCGCCCTGAGCACCACCGACTTCGGCAAGCTGTCGACGACCCAGCTCGGCTCCTTGACCGCGACCCAGCTTTCCTCGCTGTCGGCCACCAACATCTCGGCGCTGGACGCCACGACGGTCGGCGCGCTGACCACCACCCAGGTCAAGGGTCTGACCACTGACCAGCTGAAGGGCCTCAGCACCACGGACGTGGGCGAGCTGAGCTCCACCCAGGTCGGGGCCTTGACCGCGACCCAGATCGGCTCGCTGACTTCCACGGCCCTGTCGGCGCTGAACGCGACCCAGACCGGCGCGCTCTCGACCACCCAGCTCAAGGGCCTGACCACCACCCAGGTGGCCGGCCTGACCACCACGGATATCGGCGAGCTCAGCTCGACCCAGATCGGATCCCTGGCGGCGACCCAGGTCGCGGCCCTGACCTCGACCAATGTCTCGGCGCTCGACGCGACCCAGACCGGTTCGCTCAGCGCGACCCAGGTCAAGGCCTTGACCACCACCCAATTGGGCGGTCTGTCGACCACCGACGTGGGTGAACTGTCCTCGACCCAGGTGGGTGCGCTCGCCGCGACCCAACTCACGGCGCTGGGCGCCACCAATGTCGGCGCGCTGTCGACCACCCAGCTGACCGGCCTGACCTCGACTCAGATCGGGACCCTGACCACCACGACCCTGTCGACGCTCGACGCCACCCAGGTGGGCTCGCTGTCGACCACCCAGGTCTCGGGCCTGAACTCGACCCAGCTGCGCTCGCTCTCGACCACCGACTTTGGCGAACTGACCACCACCCAGGTGACTTCGCTGTCGGCGACCCAGCTGGGTTCGCTCACCGCCACCAATGTCTCGGCGCTCGACGCCACCCAGGTCGGCGCGCTGTCGACGACCCAGGTCAAGGGCCTGACCACCGAGCAGCTCAAGACCCTGACGACCACCGACATCGGTGAACTGTCCTCGACCCAGGTCGGCGCCCTGTCCTCGACCCAGCTCGGCGCCCTCTCGGCGGCGGCGGTGTCGGCGCTGGACGCCACCCAGACCGGCGCGCTCTCGACGACGCAGCTGAAGGGTCTGACGACGACCCAGGCGGCCGGTCTCTCGACCACGGATATCGGCGAGCTTTCCACCACCCAACTGGGCAGCCTGGCCACGACCCAGGTCGCGGCCTTGACGTCCACGGCGGTGTCGGCGCTTGACGCGACCCAGACCGGCTCGCTGTCCGCCACCCAGGTCAAGGCTCTGACCACCACCCAATTGGGCGGGCTTTCGACCACCGATGTGGGTGAGCTGTCCTCGACCCAGGTCGGGGCGCTGGCCGCGACCCAGATCGCCGCGCTCGGCTCCACCAATATCGGCGCGCTGTCGACCACCCAGCTGACCGGCCTGACCTCGACCCAGCTCGGGACCCTCACCGCCACGACTCTGTCGACGCTCGACGGCACCCAGGTGGGCTCGCTGTCGACCACCCAGGTCAGCGGTCTGACCACGACCCAGCTGCGCGCCCTGTCGACCACCGACTTCGGCGAGCTGACCACCACCCAACTGACCTCGCTGTCCGCGACCCAGCTCGGGGCGCTCTCGGTCACCAATGCTTCGGCGCTTGACTCCACCCAGGTCGGCGCGCTCTCGACCACCCAGGTCAAGGGCCTCACGACCGACCAGTTGAAGGGCCTGAGCACCACCGACGTGGGTGAGCTCTCCTCGACCCAGATCGGCGCCCTGTCCTCCACCCAGCTCGGCGCCCTGACGGCGGCGGCGCTCTCCGCCCTCGACGCCACCCAGACCGGCGCGCTCTCCACCACCCAGCTCAAGGGCCTGACCACGACCCAGGTCGCGGGGCTCTCGACCACCGATGTGGGCGAGCTTTCCACCACCCAGCTGGGCAGCCTGGCCACGACCCAGGTCGCGGCCCTGACCGCCACGGCGGTTTCGGCGCTCGACGCCACCCAGACCGGTTCGCTGAACGCCACCCAGGTCAAGGCGCTGACCACCACCCAACTGGGCGGCCTGTCGACCACGGACGTGGGTGAGCTTTCCTCGACCCAGGTGGGCGCGCTGAGCGCCACCCAGATCGGCTCGCTCAGCGCGACCAATGTCACGGCGCTGTCGACCACCCAGCTGACGGGCCTGTCCTCGACCCAGCTCGGGACGCTGTCCAACACCACCCTGTCGACCCTGACCTCGACCCAGGTCGGCTCGCTGTCGACCACCCAGGTCCAGGGCCTGACCGGCGCGCAGCTGCGCAGCCTGACCACCACCGACTTCGCGGACCTGACCACCACCCAGATCAGCTCGCTCACGGCGACCCAGCTGGGCTCCCTGTCGGCGACCAATGTTTCGGACCTCGACGCCACGACGATCGGCGCGCTCTCCACCACCCAGGTGAAGGGCCTCACGACCGACCAGCTGAAGGGCCTGACCACCACTGACGTCGGCGAACTCTCCTCGACCCAGGTTGGCGCGCTCAGCTCGACCCAGCTCGGCGCGCTCACCGCCGGCGCCCTGTCGGCGCTCAACGCCACCCAGGCCGGCGCTCTGTCCACGACCCAGCTCAAGGGCCTGACCACCACCCAGGCGGCCGGCCTGTCGACCACTGACGTCGGTGAACTGTCCTCGACCCAGATCGGCAGCCTGGCCACGACCCAGCTGGCGGCCCTGACCGCCACCGCGGTCTCGGCGCTGGACGCCACCCAGGTCGGCTCGCTGTCGGCGACCCAGGTCAAGGCCCTGACCACCACCCAACTGGGCGGGCTGTCGACCACCGATATCGGCGAACTGTCCTCGACCCAGGTCGGTGCGCTCACCGCCACCCAGATCGGCTCGCTGAGCGCGACCAATGTCGGCTCGCTCTCCACGACCCAGCTGACCGGCCTGACCTCCACCCAGCTCGGGGCGCTGTCGAACACCGTGCTGTCGACGCTCGACGCCACCCAGTTCGGCTCGCTGTCCACGACCCAGGTCCAGGGCCTGACCGGCACCCAGCTGCGCAGCCTGACCACCACCGACTTCGCCGACATCACCTCGACCCAGATCGGTTCGCTGACCGCCACCCAGCTGTCC
>NZ_CANCLE010000109.1 GCF_947378715.1 Phenylobacterium aquaticum | reverse complement strand
CTGTGGCCGCTGCACCCCGGCCTGAAATACGCCGTCCTGGCCGGGATCGCCGCCATCGCGCCCCGCACCCTGGTCAAGCTCGCCCAGGAACGTCGCCGCGCGGCGGGCGAGGTGCGGGCCTCGGCCCTGCTGGACATGGGCCAGACGCTGGGTGGCTTCGCGATCGGCGCCGGCCTGGCCCTCGCGGGACTTGGCGGCGCCGCGCCCTTGATCGGCGCCGGTCTTGCGGCCATGGCCTGCCTGCCCTTCGTGCTGCCGACCGATGGCCGCCTGGCGGTCAGCGGACGCCTGGGCCTGGCGCGGGTGCGCGCGCACGCCGCCTATGGCCTGCCGGTGGCCCTGTCCCTGATCCTGGCCCTGGTGCTGGCCACCACCGACCGCTTCCTGCTGGCCCGCTTCCTCGATGAGGCGGCGGTGGGCGTCTATCACGCCGGCTACAGCCTCGCGAACCGCACCCTGGACGTGGTGTTCATCTGGCTGGGCGCGGCCGGCGGCCCGGCCCTGGTCATGGCCCTGGAGCGCGGCGGTCGCGACGCCCTCAAGACCGCGGCCCAGGAACAGGCCCAGCTGATGGTGCTGCTGACCCTGCCGGCCGCCGTGGGCCTGGCGATGGTCGCCGGCCCCCTGGCGCAACTGATGATCGGCCCGGCGCTGAGCGTCGGCGCCGCTCATGTCACCCCCTGGATCGCGCTCAGCGGCCTGTTGGGCGGCCTGACCACCTACTATTTCCATCAGGCCTTCACCCTGTCGCGGCGCACACCACTGCTGCTGGTCGCCATGACCGTGCCGGCCCTGGCCAATGTGGCGCTGAACCTGGTCCTGATCCCGCGCTTCGGCCTGGACGGCGCCCTGTGGGCGACGCCGGCCAGCTACGCCCTGGGCCTTGCCGCCTCGGCCCTGCTGGGCGGCCGCAGCCTCGCCTTGCCGATCCCCTGGCGCACCGTGGGCCAGGCGGCGGGCGCGAGCCTGGCCATGGCCCTGGCGGTCAGCCGCGTTCCCGCCCTGGGCGGCCTGCCGGAACTGGCTCTCAAGGCCGGCCTCGGCGCGCTGGTCTATGGCCTGATCATCGCCCTCCTCGACGCGGGGGCCCTGCGCAGCCGGGGCCACGCGACCCTCAGCGCGCGACTGGCCCGGAGCGCGGCATGACCGAGATCCTGTTCGACAACGCCCGCTGGGGCCAGGACGCGCCGGTCCTGTCGATCCTCACCCCGTTCAAGGGCGACGACCCCACGCCGCTGTTGGCCGCCCTCGGTCGCGAGCCTCTCGCTCGACCTGGACAGGCCGAGTTGCTGGTGCTCGACGACGGCTCCGGCGACCCCGCCCTGGCCGCCCGGGTCGAGGCCGCCGTCGCGGACCTGTCCCTGCCCGCCCGCTTCATCCGCCTCGACGCCAACGAGGGTCGCTCCAAGGGCCGCAACCGCCTGGTCCGTCACGCCCGGGGCCAGTGGCTGCTGTTCCTGGACAGCGACATGCTGCCCGACCGCCCGGACTTCATCGCCACCTGGCTGGATCTGATCGCCAAGGACCAGCCCGCCGTGGCCTTTGGCGGCTTTTCCCTCGACCAGGCGCCGGCCAACCCCGACAACGCCCTGCACCGCGCCATCGCCGACGGCAGCGATTGCCAGCCCGCCGCCGTGCGCGCCCGGATGCCGGAAAAGATCTTCACGTCCAACCTGCTGGTCCGGCGCGACGTGTTCGCGGCGGAGACCTTCGATGAGGCCTTCACCGGCTGGGGCTGGGAAGATGTCGAATGGGGCATGCGGGTCGCCGCCCGCTGGCCGATCCTCCATGTCGACAACACCGCCACCCATCTGGGCCTCGACACCGCCGAGACCCTGACCGCCAAATACGAGCAATCGATCGGCAACTTCCTGAAGATCACCGCGCGCCACCCCGACCTGATGGCCCGCTATGGCAGCCTGAAGATCGCCAAGCTGCTGCGCCGGGCGCCGCTGCTGCAGCGCTTCAAGCCCCTGCTCAAGGCCTATGTCCTGGCCCGGACGCCCCCGGTCAGGAGCCGCGCCTTCGCCCTGCGGCTCTACCGCGCCGCCCTCTATGCCGAGGCCATGGCATGACCGGATACGAAGGCGCCTATTCGGCGGATCGCTCCCTGGCCGGCAAGCTGCGCCGGCGGCTGGTGCGGCTGGCGCACAAGCGCCCCCTGGCCGTCGCGCCCCAGGCGCCCATGGTGTCCTTCACCTTCGACGACGCCCCCCTGTCCTCCACCATCGCCGGCGCCGCCCTGCTGGAAACCCGGGGCCTGGCCGACACCTATTATGTCTCGGCCGGCCTGGCCGGACAGGCCGCGCCCATGGGGCCCTGCGCCGAACCCATCGACTATCAACGCCTGGCCCGCGCCGGCCACGAGATCGCCTGCCACACCTATTCCCACCTGGACTGCGGCCGCGCCAAGCCGGCGGCGGCCTGGGACGACACCGCCCACAACGCCCGCGCCCTGGCCGACTGGGGTCTCTTCGAGGTCGAGAACTTCGCCTACCCCTATGGCGAGGTGGCCGGCGGCCCGAAGCAGGCCCTGGCCAGGCGCTACGCGACCCTGCGCGCCCTGCACCATGGGGTGATCACCCAGGGGACCGATCTGAACCAGCTGCCGGCCGTCGGCATTGAGGGCGCGGACGGCGAGGCCGTGGCCCGGCGCTGGCTGGCGGAGGCCAAGGCCCGCAAGGCCTGGCTGATCCTCTACACCCACGATGTCCGCCCAGATCCCTCCCCCTGGGGCTGCGCGCCCGACGTGCTGGCCCGGCTGATCGACCAGGCGACCCATGACGGTTTCCAGGTGGTGACCGTGCGCGAGGCCATGCGCCGGCTGTTGGCGCCGGTGAGCGCCGCCGCATGACACGCGCCGCGAACCCGCGCCTGGGCTGGGATCGGGTTGCGATCCTGCTGGGCTTCATCGTCTATGCCGCCCTGCTGGCCGGCGCCTGGTGGGGCCTGTCACCCCGCCTGCCGGATCGACTGACCGTTCAACTGCTTGGCCACGATATCTCAGTCGGAAATGTCCGTGACCGCGTCCTCAGCGCCGGGATGCTGATGCTGGCGATCCTGCCCTTCGCGCTTTGGCTGGAGTGGCTGGTGGTCGGCTGGGCGCGCAGCTCGACGCGGCGAATGCTGTTCGCCCGGACCCGATCGATCAAGACCGACCTGGCCCTGCTGGTCCTGGCCCAGGGACAGGTTCTCGACCTGCTCGGGCGGCTGATGATGCTCGGGGCCTCGATGATCTCCGGGGGATGGATCCGCGACTGGCTCAGCGCCAACACCGGCTTCACGGTCGATCCCACCGGCCTGCCGATCCCGCTGCAGGTGGTGATCTATTTCTACGTCTACACCTTCTTCGACTACTGGACCCACCGGCTGGATCACAGCCGCTGGTTCTGGCCGCTGCACCGCTATCACCACTCGGCCGAGGATTTCTGTGTCGCCACCTCGGCGCGCCAGCATCCCGCCGCCTTCACAGTGATCTTCATGATCAATGTCCCGCTGGCGATCCTGGGCGCCCCGCCGGCGGTGATGCTCTATGTGAACGTGGTCGCCACCACCGTCGGCTTCCTGATCCATTCCCAGCTGACCTCGGACTGGGGCTGGGTCGGTCGCTGGATCATCCAGTCGCCCCTGCACCACCGCGCGCACCACAAGCTCGACATGAGCGAGCCCACCGGCCACTTCGCCATGGCGCCGGTCTGGGACCATCTGTTCGGGACCTGGCGGGGCGCCGCCGATCCGGCCCTGGCGATCGGCGTCGACACGCCCTATCGCCACGGCTTCTGGGTGGCCCCCGATCTGCTGCGCGACTATTGGCACTTCCTGACCGGCCGCCACGCCCGGGCCCTGGCGCGTCAGAGCCCGCCCGCGCCTATGTCCTTACGTCCCGATCCGGCCAGCACAGCTTGATCGACAGGGCGACGAAGATCACCCAGCGGAAGTCGTTATAGGTCACCGCCACGCTCTCGGTCAGCGAGGTCAGGGCGTAGATGACCAGATAGGGCAGGGCCAGATAGGCGCCCGGGGTGCGGAACGCCGCCACCACGGCCATCAGCATGGTCTGCAGAAAATAGAACCCCCAGGCGGCCAGGCCGAAGACGCCGAGGCCTAGCCACTGCTCGATCCAGGAATTGTGTGAGTGGTGGGGGCGCCAGTGCGCCTCCTTGACGATCTTGGCCAGCGGGGCCCAGCGATCCTCGTCATCCCAGACGGCGGCGTAGCCATAGCCGGTCCAGGGGCGCAGCTCGATCTGGCGCATGGCCGCCGTCCAGACCTCGGTCCGCCCGGTCAGGGTCGCATCCTTGCCGAGCGCATGGAACAGGATGTCGGAGGCGAACAGGGCGACGCTGGCCACCATGCCGATCCCCAGCACCGCCAGCCAGACGGTCGCCACCCCGATCGCGGGGCTGCGCCGCACCAGGGCCACGAAGATCAGGGTTCCGAAGCCCATGACCAGGGCCACCAGTGAGGTCTTCGAGGTCGAGAGCAGCACCAGCAGCAGGCACAGGGCCGCGAAGCTCCACCACAGCCGCGCCCGATGCGGATTGAGCATGGCGGTCCCGGCCAGCAGGGCGAAGCCCAGCGCCATGATCCCGCCCAGGATGTTCTTCTCTGGCCAGACGCCGCGCCATGCGCCCGGGAACAGCTCGTGCATGATGCCGATGGAGGGCATGACGATGGGCGTCACGAAGGCGATCACGGCCAGGGTGGCGAAGGCGGTGGCCAGCACCTCGGCCAGCTCCGCCCAGCGATAGCGGGCGCCCAACACGATGCCGCCGAGCGTCGTGGCGTAGATGGCCACAGTCCGCCGGATGGTCTGGTCCGGCGACACCGACCAGGCGATCGAGGCGGCGACGATCAGCATCAGCAGGATGAGGAAGGGCTGGCGCAGGGTCGCCCAGATGGCGCTGGCCGGGGTCAGGACCGCCAGGAACAGGGCCATGCCATAGGCGGGGAAGAACAGGGCGCGGACCAGGCCGTCCGCCGCCGCGTCCTCGTTGTCGCCGAGCAGCGGAAACACCCAGGCCTGGCTGAAGATCAGCACGATGCCCACCGCGCAGGCGAAGACCAGCAGGCGGAAGGCGGTGACATGGTCCGCCGGCGCCGGCGGGGTCATGGCCCAGGTCTGCTGGGTCACGGATTGAAGGCCTTGAGGAACCGTGGCTGCTCGACCGTCACCCGGTTGACGAACAGGCCCGCCACATGGCCGCCGGCCCCGGTGATGGCGTCGCGCAGTTGGGCGGGGGCGCGGACATCGGCCTCGTCGGCGGCCACCACCATCACCGTCTGGTCCATGAAGGAGGCGGTGGTCAGCGCGGCCTGGGAGCGGTCCGGCGAGGGCGCGTCGACCACAATCAGATCGGCGTATTTGCGCAAGGCCGTCCAATAGTCGCCGGTGGGCAGGATATGCACCGCCTGGCGGCCGCGCAGGGCCTCGCGCCGGAAGCGGGTGACCCACCAGCGAGCCTCGCCCACGCGGTGGGCGGCAAGATAGCGGGCGTCGGGAAAGGGCTGGCCGTCCGGTGTCCGCGCCTGGGGCTGGACGGTGAAGAACATCGAGCCGTCGGGGCTGGCCGCCGCCGCCTCGCCCAGCGCGCCATAGCGGTCGGCCTCGACCCGCAGGGCCTCATGCTGGGGCGATCCCAGCAGGTCCAGGTCCACGAGCCACACCGAGCGGCCGGCCCGACGGGCGGCGAAGAAGGCCAGTTCGCGGGCGACGGTGGAGGCGCCCTCCCCCCGGCGCGCGGACACCACCTGGACCACGCGCGCGCGGCCAGCCGCCGGCGCGCCAAGCGACGCCCAGAGCTCGGCCATCTCGGCGTTCAGGTCCACCATCTCTCGAATCGCCGCGCACATAAGGCGCTCAAGCTACTGCAATCTGCTCTCAGGCGAACCGGAGCCCTTCGCCACAGCGGTTGTAAAGCCACTACTGGATCTTAAAGGGCGCCGCGGCCAGGACCGGCAGGTCAAGGGTGCGCGCCGCTGACTGCGCCGTGGGCAGTCCTGGCCGCAGGAACATCCGCAGCAGGCCGGCGCAGACCGCCGTGAAGGCCGCGAACAGCAGGGCCAGCACCATCACCGGCTTCTTCAGGCTCTTGCCCTTGGAGGGCGCCGTGGCGCGGCTGACGATGCGGATATTGTCATTGCTGCCCGCCGCGATCTCCTGGGCCGCCCGGCTCTGCTCTTCCTTGACGGTGTAGTCGCGGACATTGGCCTGCAGCACGTCGCGGTCGAGGCTGAGCTCCTGGAACTGCGGCTCCAGTTCGGCCAGCTTCAGCCGGCGCTCGGTCAGCTGGTCGACCTGCTCGCCCAGGGCGGCGGTGGATTGCTTGAGGGCGGCGACTTCGGCGGTCAGCTGAATCTTCTCGGTCTGCAGGGTTTGGTAGACCGGATTGACCCCGATGCGCCGGGCGCCGTCGGAATGGGTGCGCCCCGCAGAGATGCCGGCTTCCAGCTGGGCGATCTGGGCGTCGAGCTCCAGCACCGGGCGGGCGTCATTGTGATAGCGCGACAACAGGTCCTCGCGCTGCACCTTCAGCTGGGCCAGTTTGTCCGACGCCGCGCTGGAGATGTCGCGATAGAGGCCGACTTCCTGGGACACCCCGTTCAGCTGGGATTCCAGCGCCGAGAGCCGGCCGATGCGATCGCGCAGCTGGGCCTCGGTCTGGTACTTCTGGGTCTCGATCTGAGCCTGGAGCTGGCCCAGCGAGGCCTTCTCGGCCACGAAGTCACCGATCCGGTTGTTGTTCAGGAAGTCCTCATAGGCCCGGTCGGCCTCGGCCAGCCGCGCCTCGAAGGCGGTGCGCTGCTGCTCCAGGGCCGGCGAGGTCGGGTCGGTCAGCACCGAGCGGCGATAGATCAAATATTCTTCCAAGAGCGTGTTCAGCACCAGGGCGGCGGTCTGCGGATCTTCGCTGCTGAAGCTGATGCGGATGATCGGCGTGCCGGGGGCCGTCTCGATCTTGGTGTTGGTCTCCAGGGCGTGGATCGCCTGGCCGATGATCAGCTTCTTCTCGGTGGGACCGCCAGCGGCGTACTTGGCGGCCAGCTGCGGATAGATCCGCGCCAGGCCCAGCCGGTCGATGACCTTCTGCTTCAGGGCGGCCGATCCTAGGATCTCGGTTTCCGACTGGATCAGTTGATCGGAGTCCGGCACGGCGCCGCGCGCCGCGTCCCCGGCCCGGGGCTCATAGACATATTCCTGGCCCAGCCGCACAAGAACGCTGGAATTGGCGCCATAGCTGGTCTTCATGGTCAGGGCCGCGCCCAGGCCCAGGACCGCGATGATCGCGAAGATGACAATCATCAACAGGCGCTCGCGCCACAGAAGGGTCGCGAAATCGGAGACAGCATATCGCGGTCGCGCGGCCCAATCGGTCCGCGGCGGCGTGTCGTGCGGCCTTAATGTCCAAGCGCCTGGCGCCGCCATACGAATCCGACCGTTCTAGCCCTTACTGCGCCACGGTCGCTGGGGAGCATTAATGTTCCATTACCCATTCTCCTTAACCTTTGCCCCATGAGCTCGGTTCCGAAGCACGCCCTGGTCCTGATCGCCGCCGCAGGCCTTGTCCTGAACGGTTGCGCGGCCCCGCGCCTGCCCAGGATCTCCCTGCCCCACGTCGCCATGCCGCACGTGGCCCTGCCCAATGTCGACCTGTTGGGATCGCGGGACGATCCGGCGCCCAAGCGCGATCGCAACGCCGATTTCGGGGATATTCCCTATGCGACCTGGAGCGACTACGAGCCGCCCTATCGCTTCTATCCGGGCGATGAGATCGAGATCGCCCTGCCTTCGGCCCCCGAACTGAACAAGACGGTGACGGTGCAGCCGGATGGCCGCATCTCCATGCCGCTGATTCCTGCGGTCATGGCCGCCGACCGCACGGTCGCCGAGTTGCAGGCCAATCTGTCGGACGCCTACGCCGCGCAATTGCTGCGGCCTTATGTGGATGTCACGCCCAAGGCCGCGCCGCTCAAGGTGTTCGTCGGCGGCGAGGTCGGCAATCCGGGAATCTATGACATGGCCGGGGACGGAGACGCCCTGCGCGCCGTCATCCAGGCGGGAGACTTCAAGACCTCGGCCAACCGCAAGCAGGTGATCATCCTGCGGCGCGGACCGGACGGGCGCGGCATGATGCGCACTATCGACCTGGCCAAGGGGCTGAAGAATCCAACGGCGGACCTGGCGCCTCTGCGCCGGTTCGACATCGTCTATGTGCCGCGGAGCGGCGTGGCCAATGCGGGCCTCTTCATCCAGCAATATTTCCGCGACCTGTCGCCGATTCAGTTCGGCTTCAGCTATGCGCTGGGGTCGCAGACCGGCAACTAGCCCGGACGCCCCCGCAAAGCCGCGGGCTGGCGCCTCGTTCAGAAGCGTATCGCCGGCGATCAGCCGTGGGCCAGCCACTCGCGCGCCTGGCGCTGGGCTTCGGCGACCTCGTCGGAGGCCATCTCCTGGCTCAGTTCCTTGCGGTAGACCTTGGCTTCCACCGAACCGCGCATGGCGGCGAGGTTGAACAGCATGTGGGCCGAGACATAGTCCAGCGGCGCGCCGCCCTGACCGGTCGAATACAGCAAGCCCATGCGGAACAGTTCGTCCCCGGTGGCGTCCGGCTTCGGCAGCGGCAGCCCTTCCGATTCCACGCTCGAGAGCATGATGTCGTTTCCTTTTCCTGGCCCCGAAACCCGTTCTGGGCAACGCTTCAGACCAGCTACGACCTCAGAGAAGTCTATAGGCGCTGAACATATAGTTAAACGCTGAGGACGCGATGTTAGGTCGCACTTACACGAAGAATTCACGTCCGTTACTCGGCGGAAATCTCCATCTCCGCGCGGTTAACGCCGAGGGGGGAAAAGCGCTACCGTGACAGGCGAGAGCGCCTGACAGGGCCCTCAGGATTGCGCTATTCCTCGGAATGCGCCCCCAGGCTGTACCCAGGTGGCGACGAGCGCGCTCCATGGGGACCCTATGAATCTGCAAAAATTTCTCGCGGCGACCGTTGCCGCTACAGCTTTCTTGGCCCTGACGGGGTCGGCTCAAGCCCAATCTGTCGATTTGCGGACCGGATACTACACCCCGCGTGAGGCCTATGGCGTCGATCCTTGCGCCTGTGGCGGAACCGCTCGCGAAGAACATTGGGAATATCACGAGCAGCAGGGTGGCGGCGGCCAATACGGCGCGCCGCCCCAGTATGCTCAGCCCCAGTATGCGCCGCCGCCGGCCTATGCCGGTCCGCAATACTACGCGCCCAATGCTGCTTACTATCCGCCGCCGCCGCAGGCGCCCGCGAACAACTACTATCCGAGCTACTATGACCAATACACGCCCGGTCAAAGCACCTGGCGGCCCGAAACCCTGCTGCCGCCGAACCTGCGCGGCTACCGCATCCCCGGATACATCAAGGGTCTGCCGCGGCCGAAGGACGGCTTCGCCTGGTACCACATCGGCAACGACTACGTGCTGGCCTCCACCGCGACCGGCGTGATCATCACCATCATGAACTTCCCGAACTGATCCTCGGGCGCGTCGCCGCCACGCGACGCGCCACGATCCGCATCCCCGCGAAGCTGACAGTTCCGTTCAGCCTGAGTTCAGGCTGGCGGCGCGAGCCTGTGCGTTCGAGGGGTGAAGGATTGTAATTTGAGGAGAGGCCGATGAAGCGCCTGATCTTGAGCCTGGCCGCCGCCGCCGCCGTGGCCGGCCCCATGGCGGCTGCCGCGAGCGCCGCGCATGCCGACCCGTGGGACCGCCACGAAAACCGATGGGATCGACACGACGACCGCCGAGATGATCGGCGGGACGACCGCCGGGACGATCGGCGCGATGATCGTCACGACAACCGATGGGATCACCGGGACGACCGCTGGGACTCCAACCGGCACAATGGCTATTACTACGACAACCGCTGGTCCTACGGCCCGCCGCCCCAGGCCTATTACGGCAATCCCTATTATCGCCCAGGCTATGCCGCCTGGCGTCGCGGCGGGGTCCTGCCGCCCACCTATCGCGGCTATGCGGTCGGCGACTACTACCGCTACCACCTGCGTCCGCCGCCGCGCGGCTATCAGTGGTACCGGGTCGGCAATGACTATCTGCTGGCCGCGATCGCCACAGGCCTGATCTTCGAGATCATCAACAACTGACGCCACGCAGCTTGAACGAGACATGGCCCCGAAGTCCCGCTTCGGGGCCTTTTCATGCGCGCTGATCGCGGTCTGGAGGTCGGTTCATGCGCGTGTTAACACCGCCGTCAAATCGGACGCTTCGCGCGCCAAAGCCTTCAGGAAACGCCCCATGGACCTTCGCCGCCTTCTGCTCGCCGCAGCCGCTGTCGCCGTTGTCGCCTCCCCCGCCGTAGCGGCGGAGGGCCGTGGCTTGACCGCCAAGGATCTCGCCACCCTCGACCGGGTCTCCGACATCCGCGCCTCCCCGGACGGCCGTTATGCGATCTACGATCTGCGCAGCACCGACTGGACCGCCGATCGCGGGGTCCACGCCCTGTGGATCGTCGACCTCGCGGCGAAAACCCCTGAGCCCCGTCGCCTGGCCATCTCCGAGGGTGGGATCGGCAGCGCGCGCTGGAGCCCCGACGGTCAGTCGATCTATTTCCTCTCGGGCCGTTCCGGCTCCGCCCAGGTCTGGCGCACAACGCCACAGGGCGCGACGGCGACGCAGGTGACTCAGCTGCCGCTGGACATCGGCGCCTTCCGCCTGTCGCCCGATGGCAAGACCCTGGTGGTCGGCCTGGCGGTCTATCCCGACTGCCCGACCCTGCAGTGCACGCTCGATCGCGCCGCCAAGCCCAAGACCCCGACCGGCCAGGTGTTCGACAAGCTGTTCGTCCGCCACTGGGACCAGTGGGCCGACGGGACCCGCAATCACCTGTTCGCCCTGGCGCTCGGTCCCGACGGCGTCGCGACCGGCGCGCCGGTGGAGATCACCCCCGGGCTCGACGCCGACATCCCGACCAAGCCCTTCGGCGGCGATGACGACTTCACCGTCACGCCGGACAACAAGTCCGTGGTGTTCTCCGCCCGGATCGCCGGGACCAGCGAGCCCTGGAGCACCAATTTCGACCTCTTCCAGGCGCCCCTCACCGGCGCGGCCAAGCCGGTCAACCTGACCGCCGACAACCTGGCCTGGGACGCCGCGCCCGCCTTTTCGCCGGACGGATCGAAGCTGGCCTGGCTGGCCATGAAGCGGCCGGGCTTCGAATCCGACCGCTTCGGGATCATGGTCCGCGACCTGAAATCCGGCGCCACCCGCGAGCTCGCTCCGCAATGGGACCGCTCGGCCGGCGGCCTGAAGTGGTCGGCGGACGGCAAGACCCTCTACGCCACCGCCGCCGATGTCGGCCAGACGCGGCTCTACGCCTTCGACGCCGCCAGGGGCGGGACGCCGGTCGCCCTGACCGGCCCGGGCCATGTCGGCGAGTACGACGTCTCCAAGACCGGCCTCGTCTATGACCGCGACGATCTGGCGGGGCCGGCCCAGGCCTACAGCCTGCCGCTCAAGGCCAAGGCCCCGATCCAGCTCACCCATGTGGACGCCGACAAGCTGGCCGGCGTCGCCATGGGCGAGGCCGAGCAATTCAGCTTCCCCGGCTGGAACGGCGAGACGGTCCACGGCTATGTGGTCAAGCCGGCCAACTATCAGCCGGGCAGGACCTATCCGGTCGCCTTCCTGATCCATGGCGGGCCGCAGGGCTCGTTCGGCAATCTCTTCCACTACCGTTGGAACGCCCAGACCTACGCCGGCCACGGCTATGCGGTGGTGATGATCGATTTCCACGGCTCCACCGGCTACGGCCAGGGCTTCACCGACGCCATCTCCCACCATTGGGGCGACCGGCCGCTCGAGGACCTGCAGAAGGGCTGGAGCGCGGCGCTGACCAAGTATCCCTTCCTGGACGGGGACCGCGCCTGCGCGCTGGGCGGCAGCTATGGCGGCTTCATGGTCAACTGGATCGCCGGGAACTGGAACGGCCCCTGGAAGTGCCTGGTCAATCACGACGGCATCTTCGACAACCGGATGATGGGCTATTCCACCGAGGAGCTGTGGTTCTCCGAGTGGGAGAACGGCGGAACCCCCTGGGCCAATCCGCAGGGCTATGAGCAGTTCAACCCGGTCAATCATGTGGCCCAGTGGACCAAGCCCGAGCTGGTGATCCACAGCCAGCGCGACTACCGCATCCCGGTCGAACAGGGCCTGGCCACCTTCGACGCCCTGCAGCGCAAGGGCGTGCCCAGCCAGCTGCTCTATTTCCCGAACGAGAACCACTGGGTGCTGAAGCCCCAGAACCTCGTCCAGTGGCACGACACCGTGTTCAGCTGGCTCGACACCTGGACGGCGGCGGCGGCGAAGTAGTCCGACCAGGACAATTCAACCGCCGCTTGACTCTCAATCTACAAATGTAATTTCATACCGCTAACCAGGGAGGTTGGCGGTATGGGTCGGTTGTTGAGGGCGCTCGGCGCCCTGGTGGCGGTGCTGGCGATCCTGACCGTTGGGGCCTTGGTCTATCGCGCCATCGCCCAGTATCGGCATGCCCAGGCTGTCGCTATCCGGACCCCGAACGGGATAGACGAGGCGGGATTCGTCGCGTTGGGCGGGATCGACCAATGGGTGACGATCCGGGGCGAGGACCTGCGCAATCCCGTCATCCTGATTGTCGGTGGCGTCGGCGCCGATGGTCCAGGGACGGTGCTCAGCCCCTTTGTGGACGCCTTCCGTCCCTGGGAACGCGATTTCACGGTCGTCCAGTGGGACCAGCAGGGCGCTGGCAAGACCTTCGCCCGAGCCGGCGGAAGGGTTCCTCCGGGCCTGGGCGTGGATCGTCTCGCCAGCGACGGACAGGCCCTGACCCGCCACCTGCGACGCCGACTGGGCAAATCGAAGATCATCCTCTTGGGGACTGGCTTCGGCTCGACGGTGGCCGTGCGCATGGCCATGGCCGACCCTGCAAGCTATGCAGCCTATGTCGGCGCCGGCCAGATCGTCAGCCCCCGTCGGGATCGCGAGCGCTTCGGCTACGATCGACTGCTGGCCCGGGCCACGGCCGCCGGCGATCAGGAGAGCCTCGCCGATCTGCGGGTCAGCGGCCCCTGGCCGTTCAGACCGCCGCGCGACCCCAAGAAGCTTGCCGCCTTCGTCAAGGTTGCGCGCCGATACCACGCGCCCAATCCGCCTCATCAGACCTGGGATGTCCTGACCGCCCCCCACTGGAGCCTGGCCGAGGCTCGCGCCATTCCGGTCGGCATGACCGCCAGTGAGGTCGCATTTGGCCGCGCCTGGGGCGAGGGCTTCGACTATGCGAGCCTGGGTCCCGAGCTCCAGATTCCGGTCTTCGTCATCCAGGGGGATGACAACACCGATGCGCCGATCCCTCAGGCCCAGGCCTGGCTGGCGCGCATCCACGCGCCGGCCAAGGAGGTGGTGGTCATCAAGGACGCGGGCAATCATGGTCTGCAGACCCATTCCCAGGCCTTTCTGGAGGCCCTACGCGTTCACGTCCTGCCGATCGCGCTCGCCACGCATTGAGCCGATTCCGACGGTGTTCGACGCTGGCTTGAGGCGCCGCGCGACGCCGGCTTGCCAGCCCCGCCTGTAGGGGCTCAAGATTTGGGTCCCATCCTTCCGCATGGCGGAGACCCGGCCCATGACCGTCCAGACCGACACCCTCGCCCTGGCCGCCGACCTGGCCCGCGACAACCCGGTCCGCTATCCGAACGAGAGCGCCGAATACCGCG
>NZ_CANCLE010000108.1 GCF_947378715.1 Phenylobacterium aquaticum | reverse complement strand
AAGCCCCTCGCCCCCTCGCCCGGACTGCTGCTATAGGCGCGCGTCCCGGACGGGTGGCCGAGTGGTTTAAGGCAGCGGTCTTGAAAACCGCCGTAGGTGAGAGCCTACCGTGGGTTCGAATCCCACCCCGTCCGCCATCCTGCTTCGCGTGATGCGCTTTTGGGGACACGCGCCCGAATTCAAGACTAGGTGCGGAAGAATCCCCAGCCGTCTGATCGGCCGCCATGGGCCTGCGCCATACCGTCAAGACGTTCCTCGGTGTTGGTGATGTTTTCGCAGGTCGGAGCCATCATCACGGAGGCTGTCACGTCCCACGGAGCATCTTCGCCCTCCGCTTCCTCTACCGACGTGGCGAAGCCTTCTCGGTCAGCTTCTTGAGCGAACGCCTTGGCTGACGCGCTGTCGGGGAACACATGCGAGAAGTCGATTGAACGCGGCGAACCAAGTTCGCTGCCCCCGCGCGCCATGTTCCGCAGCACTTCCGCGTTCTCTTCAAACACCGACATTGCCTCTCCTCCTCAGGCAGGCGCCGCTTGCGCCGCGTGAATTTCACCGTCCCTGATGACGAAGTGTCGCCAGTCTTTTCTCCGAGCGGCACGGAGTTCGATCCGTGCAGGATGAAAATCCTTGATCCACCCGGCGCCATATCGAAGGCGGTCGAAGACCTCCGCTGGATCGACCGTCAACGAGCCGCACCATTCGTCACTGGCGTCGAAGTAGACAGCGGTCAGCGTCCGTCCCGCGAGCCAATCCGCGACAAGCTCCTTTGCCTCTTTGACCGCCGCGTCAGCGTCGTCGATTCCGGCTGGAACTTCCGAGGGCAGTTCCGTCTCCCAATAGCCAAAGGTGGCGGCGAGCTCGTCCTCGCAGGTGTACAGAACGATAGGGTCGAACGGGTCGCTGCTCTCGCCTGTGATCGTGAGGACGAGATAGCCCGGCTCCCAACGCTCCCACTTGGCGCCGCTGGCGGGGGGCCAATCGACGAGCCTGTCATAAATCGCCTGCGACCATTCATCGACCTGCGTCGATCCCGGTGCATAGGGCACGCCGTGAGCTTGGTCGGCTTCTGGCATTCCACTCTCCGCCGCTAACCAAATTGGTCGCTGTGATGACCGCCTCTTCATCCGTCGCCGTAACTTGCCAGCTTGGCTCGCGCCGCCCCTACCCGCCCGCGATCCACCCCGCCGACAGGCTCGACAGCTGCACGCCCACCAGGATCAGCTGGTCGCCATTGCCCATGTCGACCACGGTGTCGGCGCCCACCTGGCTCACCGTGTAGCTGGGTGCGCCGTCGAGGATCACCCGGTCGCCCTCGGCGCGGTTGAAGTCGATCACCCGGTCGGCGCCCGCCCCCACGAAGCTGTGGAAGATGTCGGCCCCGGCCCCGCCCGACAGGGTGTCGCTGCCCTTGTCGCCCCAGATCCAGTCGTCGCCATTGCCGCCGGAGACGCTGTCATCGCCCTGGCCGCCGCGCACCCAGTCATTGCCGTCGCCGCCCGACAGGGTGTCATTGCCGAGATTGCCGTAGACGATGTCGGCCCCGGCGTCGCCGGACAGGCTGTCATTGTCCTGGCCGCCGACCACCCAGTCATCGCCCTCGCCGCCGCTGGCGGTGTCATTGCCCTTGTTGCCGTTGATGTCGTCGAAAGCCGCGCCGCCGGAAATCGAGTCATTGCCGTCGTCGCCGCGCAGATAGTCGCTGCCATTGCCGCCGCTGATGGTGTCGGCGCCGGCGCCGCCGCTGATGTTGTTGGCCGCGTCATTGCCCAGCACGACGTCGTTGTTCGACCCCGCCTTGACGTTCTCAATGGTCGTTGAATAGGCGATGCCGAGATTGTTTTCCCAGGTGAAGGCCTGGGGGAACTGGGCGTCGGTCCAAAGATAGTTCGGCATCAGGGCCGTGGTGTCGGCGATCTGCTGGTCGAGCGTATAGATGTCGATGCTCGAATAGTGCCCGGGCGTGAGATCGATATTGGAGGCCCGCGTGTGGCCGGTCAGGTCGATCGTATCGATGCCGCCGGCGTCATAGATCGTCTTCAGGGTCGGCTTGGAGGCGTCGAAGCTATAGGTCGTGTCGCCGGCCGCCGTGGTCGGGTCAGCGCCATAGAGTTTCTGGGCGACATAGATGTCCAGCACCATCGGCGTGGTCGGCCCGACATAGGCGGTGGCGGGGGTTGGCTTGCCGTCCGCGCCCATGGACCAGGTCGTGAGCACGCTGTTGGACGGATAGGTGTAGGACATCACCGTATAGAACTTGCTGTCGTACTGGGTGGGCAGCGGATTGGCGCTGCCGTTGCCGTCGCTGCTGGCGAAGGGGTGGTCCAGCCCCAGATCGTGTCCGAGCTCGTGCAACAAGGTCGTGAAATCGGTCGTCGACGGATTGTACGAGTGCGATATGCTGTCGTCGTTCAACCAGATGTCGTAGGTCTTGGCAGAATTTGTGTAGAGCAGGTGGTCGTTGGAGTATGTATAGGCCGCCGCCGCCCCTCCGCCGAGTTGTGTATTGGAGTCCAAGGCGCTGGTGCTTGAAAATCCGATCCGGATCGCACCTGGATTGGTGCTGTCGTCGGTGATCTGGAAGTTCGGCGCGATGATCTTGTCCCACTCCGAGACCGCCAGCAGGAAGTTGCTGGCCTGACCACTGGTCAGCGGCGTGAACAGGTTCGGGGATGTGGGTTCGCCGCCCGGTCCATAGCCGGGCCAGGTCGCCTGGCCGCTCGGGATGCTGACGGTGAAATAGCCGGCGACGATCAATGCGCCGTCATAGTGCAGCGCGTCCATGATCTGCTGGTCGCTGAGATCTATCCCTGACATCGCCTGTCCCGTGACGCAGACGCAAACAGGGCGCCGGCTGCAACCTAGTGTCCCGATTCCAAAATTCGCCGGCGCTTAAGGCGAGCTCGAACGAATTTTGGAATCGATAAGGACACTAGAGAGTCTTTGATTCTAGTGTGCTTTTTGGATCTGAAGTTCGCTCCGACGACGATCCCACGAGCAGGCGAACTTCAGATCCAGCACACTAGGCGGGGCTCATGACCGACACAATCCGGAGTGGCCGAGAATATTGGGCCGGCCCGGCGTGATCCATGGCCGCCATGGCGTCGATGCGTTTCCTCGTTGGCTTCCCCGGCGTACCCTGTCCCAGACAGTCCGGATCGATCCACCCGGGAGCGGCGGCATGCGCGGCGAGAAGATCTACGAATACACCATCGAAATCACTGGCCTGACCGACTTCGGGGTCAGCATGGAGGCGATCATGACCGGCCGCCAGCCGATCCCGCCCCAGGGCGCGCGGTTCGACTTCACCTTCGAGGGGCGGGCCACGGGCCGGATCGCTGGGCGGCTGCATGGGACCGACTACTACCACATGCGCGCCGACGGTCGGGGCGAGCTCAACATCCGCGCGGTTCTGGAGACTGATGACGGCCATCGCATCGCCCTGACCGCCGATGGCGTGACCACGCCCCGCGCCGACGGGGCGGTCACCGACCTGTTCGAGAATGTCCAGCTGATCACCGCCTCGCCCGACTACGCCTGGGTCAACGCCCGCCAAATCTGGGCGGTGGGAAGCTCGGCCGATGGCAAGATCCACGTCGAGGCCTTCATGCAGTAGGCTGGATCGGCGCTTCGCCCGCACCGCCCCTTCCCCAGCCTTCTCCTTCCCCAGCCTTCCCCTTCCCATGACGGCCCTCGTGGGCCTAGGCTCGGGCCAAAATAACAAGTCGTCATGGGAGGTTGTCGTGGACCTGGTCGCATCGCAGGCGGAAACGTCGATTCTGGATCCCTGGTCTCTGCCGCTGGAGGGTCTCGACCCCAGCCGCGCCGAGCTGTTCGCCACCGGCGCCTGCCACGCCTATTTCCGCCGACTGCGCCAGGAAGACCCGGTCCACTACACGGCCGACAGCCCCTTCGGCCCCTATTGGTCGATCACCCGCTTCAACGACATCATGGCGGTCGACACCAATCACGCGGTGTTCTCCTCGAACCGCGACATCGTCATCGGCGACAATCCCGAGAATTTCGCCCCGCCGATGTTCATCGCCATGGACCCGCCGCGCCATGACGTGCAGCGCAAGACCGCCTCCCCGGCCGTCGCGCCGCACCGATTGCAGGAGTTGGAGGTGCTGATCCGCCAAAGGGTGGGCGCCATTCTCGACGACTTGCCGGTGGGCGAGACCTTCAACTGGGTCGACCGGGTCTCGATCGAGCTGACCACCCAGATGCTGGCCACCCTGTTCGACTTCCCGTGGGAGGATCGCCGCCTCCTGCCCTATTGGTCGGATGTCACCACCACCTCCGAGACGGTCGGCGTGGCCGCCGACATGGCCGAGCGCGAGCGGGTGCTGGGCGAATGCCTGGCCTATTTCTCCAAGCTGTGGGTCGAGCGCGCGGCCGCCCCGCCGAAGTTCGACTTCATCTCCCTGCTGGCCCACGGCGAGGAGACCAAGGACATGATCAATGATCCCATGGAATTCCTGGGCAACCTGATGCTGCTGATCGTCGGCGGCAATGACACCACCCGCAACTCCATCACCGGCGGGGTCCTGGCGCTCAACCAGTTCCCGGAGGAGTACGCCAAGCTGAAGGCCGATCCGTCCCTGGTCACCTCCATGGTCTCGGAGATCATTCGCTGGCAGACGCCGCTCTCGCATATGCGGCGCACCGCGACCCAGGATATCGAGTTCGGCGGCAAGCTGATCCGCAAGGGCGACCGGGTGGTGATGTGGTACGCCTCGGGCAATCGCGACGAGACGGTGATCGACCGGCCGGATGAGTTCATCATCGACCGCGATCACGCCCGCCACCACCTGGCCTTCGGCTTCGGCATCCACCGCTGCATGGGCAACCGCGTCGCCGAGCTGCAGCTGAAGATCCTGTGGGAAGAAATCCTGGCTCGCTTCAGCCATGTGGAGGTGGTCGGCGAGCCCGCCCGCGTCGCCTCCAATTTCGTCAACGGCTTCACCGACATGCAGGTGCGCCTGCACGCTTGAGGATGGGTTCGGCCTTCCGGTGAAAATGGCTCCCGGAGCCGACACGTTCTCATTGCTCTCCCGATGGGCGGTATGATCGCAGCGCGGTTGCTCCCCTCCTGGGGGAGCTGGCCCGAAGGGCCTGAGGGGGACTTTGACTCCCTCAGCTGACCTGCGAACCGCTCAGAAAGACCATCAAAGTCCCCCTCAGTCGCCCATTCGGGCGACAGCTCCCCAAGAGGGGAGCAACCTTTTGGAGTGGCGATGGCTTGTGGGCGTGATCCTATGGGCTCAATCTAAGCGAGTGAACCGTGCGGTGGAGGTCGCGATGGAGGCGCCGCCTCGGACTCGGGCTTTGGCCAAGTCGCTGCGACGGCGGTTGAGCTTGCCTGAGGCGCTGCTGTGGCGTGAGCTGAAGGGGCGTCAACTTGGCGGGCTGCAGTTCCGCAAGCAGCATCCGATCGGTCCATACATTCTCGATTTCTACTGCGAAAGCGCGAAACTCTGCGTCGAGGTCGATGGCGTCGATCACGGATTCGATGATCGGCCGGAGCGAGATGAGCGACGCGATGCTTGGTTGTTGTCCCGCGGAGTTCGGACATTGAGGTTGCGGGCTCAGCTGGTCCTGAAGGACATGGACACCACGCTCAGAACCATCCTTGCTGAGGTCGAGCAGGTAGGCCCGGGGAATCCGACCTGGACCTCGTCCTAGGTTGCTCCCCCCTAGAGTCAGTCGCCGGTCTGGAACCGGTCCCGGTGGCGGCCCTGGACGCCGACATAGCAGGCCTGGATCAGCTTCAGGTCGGCCTCATAGTCGCCGCCGGGCTGGAAGACGGCATGGATGCGCAATGTCCGGCTCCCATAGTCCAGCACGCTGATGATGATCGGAACCTGGGCCAGCCGGGCGATGTGATAGAAGCCGCTCTTCCACTCCCGGACCAGGCCGCGCGTGCCCTCCGGCGGTATGGCCAGGATCATCCGGTCCTCGGCCGCGAAGGCCCGGCTCATCGCCCGGGCGACGTCATGACTGGCCGAGCGATCGATCGGCACACAGCCCAGCCATTTGACGACCCCGCCGAACGGGCCGGTCGTCAGGCTCTTCTTGCCCATCCACCGCAGCCTGATCCGATAGAAGCCGGCCGCCGCCAGCATATAGACCCCATCCCAGTTGGAGGTGTGCGGCGCGGCCACCAGCACGGCCTTGGGACAGTCCGGCCAGTCCCCCTGGATCTTCCAGCCGCTGAGCTTCAGGAAGGCCAGGCATAGCCCGCGCACCGCGTCGGCCATCAGGCCTGCCGGGGCGGCCGGCCGCGCGGTCGCCGGATCACTGGGGATGAGACGCCCGACCGACCTGTTCATGGCGGTTGAGATATCCGGATCGCGGCGGTGACGACAGCCCCCACACTCTGGAGTGGCGCCGCCCGACAAGCTCCACTATTCAGGCGGTAGAGAGCGGGGGGTCGGGCCGCCGCGATGGGGAACTCGAATGGCCAAGTCCAAGCGCGATGGATCACCTCTGATGGCCATCGCCGCGATCATCCTTGTCGCCGGCGCGGCCGGAGGCTTTCTGTGGCTCAACCACGGCAAGACCACCCCGGCCCCGGTTCCCACGGTCAGCACCCCGCCCGCCTTGCCGACTGGCAAGCTGCAGCTGATCCGCGATCGCCTGACCGAGGCCCGCTATCTTGGCCTGGACCGCAAGGCGACCCCGCAGGGGATCGAGATTCAGATCCTGACCCTCGGCAAGGCGGCGGATGGCCTGGAGGGCGGGATCGCCATGACCAGCCAGACCAAGATCCTCGACTGCGCCCGTGGCCGCATCTTCGACGGCAATCTGGGCTCCTTCGACGCCTATGGCCGGCTGACCGCCACCAAGGTGCTCTATGCCGGAACCCTGGGCCGCGCGCCCGACACCGACGAAGTGGACATGACCCTGGTCTGCGGCCCGGCTCCGGCCGCCAAGGGCAAGCCGGTGATCGTCACCGGCTATCAGGCGGCTCAGCTGGAATCCCAATTGCCGCCGGACGACTATGGCAAGGTCGCCGAGGCCCATCCGCAGGACCCGGCCGCCTGGGCCTGGCTCTGCGCGGCGGGATCGCGGGCCCGTTGGCGTGCCGAGACCCCGGCCGATTGCGACCGGGCGGCCAAGCTCAATCCCGCCAACCCCGAGGTGCTGCTCGACCGGGGCTTTCTCAATCTGAAAATCGGTAGGCCCGCAGTGTCCGAGGCGCAGTTCCGCGCCGTGTTCGCCAAGTTCCCCGACAACGCGGCCGCCTATTACGGTCTCAGCCTGTTGCAGGCGATGCGCAGCGGTCAGGCGGCCAGCCGCGCCGCCCGGGTCCACGCCCTGGACCTGGATGAGGGTGTCGTCGACTGGGTGGTCGAGCGCTATGGCCTGCAGTCGATCAGCCAGGAGTACCGGGTGCGCTGAGGCCCGCGAAGCGGCGGCCGGAACGTTCAGTCCCGCCGAGGGTTGGTTGTCGTGGCCACGCAGACAGCAAGCGCCAGACCTCGTGCTGCGCTTCTGCGGCGAGGCCAATGACAAGGGACGGAAACATCATGCGGACTTCTCGCACCATTCTCCTGGCCACCGCCGCGCTCGCGGCCCTGTCCATCGCCGCCTGCAGCAAGCCGGCTGACACCACGCAGGCTAATGCGGATGCGGCCACCGCCGCCGCGGCCTCCGCCAACACGGCGGCCAATGCCGCCAACGCCGCCGCCATGAACGCGGCGGGCTCCGCCGGCGCCGCCGCCGCCGCGCCCGCGGCCTCCGCCGCTGAGAACGCCGCCAACGCCAACAGCGCGGCCATGAACAGCGCCGCCGCCGCCAATTCGGCCGCCGATTCCGCCCAGGCCGCCAATGACGCCGCCGCTGCGGCCAAGGCCGCCAACGCGCCGCCGAAATAAGAGGTCTTCCGGACCGTCGCACCTTCGGGCGCGACGGTCCCACGCCTGCCTATTGCGCAGGTGTCTTGCGGCCTCGTATGGCTGGCCGGCCTCAGGTCGGGTCCAAAATATGAGCAATCCATCGCCTTCTCCGCCCCGCGTGGGTGTCGGCGCCTTCATCACCCGCCGGCCCGGCCAGTTGCTGTTGGTCAAGCGGCTGAGGGCGCCTGAGGCGGGGTGCTGGGGCCTGCCGGGCGGCAAGGTGGATTTCGGCGAGCGCCTGGTCGAGACCGTGGCCCGGGAGATCCTTGAAGAGGTCGGGGTGGTCATCGCGGTCGGTGCGCTGATCTGCATCGTCGACCAGATCGACCTGGAGGCGGGAACCCATTGGGTCGCGCCGACCTATCGCGCCAGCCTCATCGAGGGCGAGCCCGTCAATCGCGAGCCCCAGGCGCTGGAGGCGATCGGCTGGTTCGGGCGCAACGATCTCCCGAGCCCCCTGACCCTGTCCGCCCGCCGCGCGCTCGAAGTTCTGGGCGATGCGGCCTGGATCTGAATTTCCGCCCTCAGACGCATCCGTGGCGGCCGCTCATCCGAATAAGTGTCACGGCTGACCCGCGCTTGTTCTAAGTGTGGAGCGGTCCCCAGATGAGAAGAGCTGCGCCTTGAAGCCACCGCCCGAGCAGGAACCCGTCTCCGCCAGGATCCGGGCGCGTATCAAGAAGTCGAAGAAGCGGTTCCACGCCAACGACAACATCTCCGCCTTCCTGGAGCCCGGGGAGCTTGAAGCCCTGCTGACCGAGGTCGAGGGCAAGTTCAAGGGCGTGCTCGAGAGCCTGGTGATCGACACCGAGAGCGACCACAACACCCACGACACCGCGCGCCGGGTCGCCAAGATGTATGTCACCGAGGTGTTCCGCGGCCGCTATGCCGAGGCGCCGCCGGTGACGGAGTTCCCCAACGCCGCCTCGCTGAACGAGCTGATGATCGTCGGCCCGATCACGGTGCGCAGCGCCTGTAGCCACCACTTCTGCCCGATCATGGGCCGCCTGTGGGTCGGGCTGATGCCCAATGAACATTCCAACCTGATCGGCCTGTCGAAATATTCCCGCCTGGCCGAATGGGTCATGTCCCGCCCCCAGATCCAGGAGGAGGCCATCACCCAGATGGCCGAGCTCCTGATGGAGAAGGTCCGTCCCGACGGTCTGGCCGTGGTCATGGAGGCCGATCACTTCTGCATGCACTGGCGCGGGGTGAAGGACAGCGAGACCATGATGATCAACAGTGTCATGCGCGGGTCCTTCCTGAAGGACCACAATCTGCGCAGCGAGTTCCTCTCGCTGCTGAAGCACAGGAGCTGAGGGCCAGATGCTCGTTCGTTGCCTCTACGCCAGCCGCCCCACCCCCTCGATCCAGGGCGCGGCCCTCGACAAGATCCTGGAGCAGTCGCGCAAGAACAACCCCGCTCTGGGGATCACCGGCCTGCTCTGCGTCTCCGACAACCTGTTCATCCAGGTGATCGAAGGCGGGCGCGACGAGGTCTGTGAGCTGTTCAACGCCATCGTCCGCGATGACCGCCACCAGCAGGTCCGCATCCTCAGCTATGAGGAGATCACCGAGCGGCGGTTCGGTGGCTGGACCATGGGCCAGGTCAGCATCGCCAAGCTCAACCCGTCGCTGCTGCTGAAGTACTTCAAGCGCGTCGAGCTCGATCCGTTCGACTGCTCCGGCCAGGCCACCATGTCCCTGCTGGGCGAGCTGGTGGCGACCGCCTCGATCCTCAATCGCGGGGATTAGTTTTACAAATCAATAAGTTAGTCGTTGTTGCCGCGCGCCCGAGGGCGCGCGCATACAACTTCAACAACTGCCTCAATTCAACTCAGTGGCCCACCGCCAAGGCGGGCTCAACCGATCCGATGGGGTCGTATTCCGGCACCAGGGTCTTCAGCAGCCGCAGGGTCTCGGCGCGGTCCAGGGTGTGGACGATGCGCTCGATCTCGCTGAACTGCGCCCGCAGATTGGCGAGCGGCTGAGTGCGCGGCCCCACCAGGCTGAGGCCTGAAGCGGTGCGCAGGATGCGCTTCTCATCCGGGTGCACCAGTTCCTCGTCGAGCTTCTCGCCTGGCCGCAGCCCGACGATGCGCACTTCGATGTCCTGCTCCGGCCGGCGACCGGCCATCCGGATCATCAGGCGGGCCAGGTCGGCGATGCGGATCGGGTCGCCGATATCCATCACATAGACCCCGCCACGCACCTCGGAGGGCATGTCGCGCAGGGTCGCGGCCTGGAGCAGCAGCGAGACGGCCTCGCCCAAGGTCATGAAGTAGCGGCTGACATCGGGGTGGGTCAGGGTGATCGGGCCGCCCTCGGCGATCTGGCGCTGGAACAGCGGCGCCACGGAGCCGGAGGAGCCCAGCACGTTGCCGAACCGGACGGAGACGAACCGGGTCGGTCCGGCCTCGACGTCCATGGCCTGGCAATAGGCCTCGGCGGCGCGCTTGGCGGCGCCCATGACACTGAGCGGATTGACCGCCTTGTCGGTCGATACGAACACCATCACGCCGACGGCGTGGAGCGCGCAGGCGTCGGCGACATTGCAGGCGCCCAACAGATTGGTGCGGACCGATTCCAGCGGATGAGCCTCGGCCATCGGCACGTGCTTCAGCGCCGCCGCGTGGAACACCACGTCCGGCTGCTCGCGGGCGAACCAGTCGAACAGCACATCGCGGTCGCGGATGTCGCAGAACACCGCCGAGCGCGACAGCTCCGGCCGATGTTCCCGCAGATACTGGTCGATGGCGTAGAGGTTGAACTCGGAGTTCTCGACCAGGGTCACGTGGGCCGGGCCCAGGGCCGCGATCTGACGCACCAACTCAGCACCAATCGAACCGCCCGCACCTGTCACCAGGATACGGCGGTTCCGAATCAATTTGCGCACCGGGAACTCGTCGAAGGCGATAGCAGGACGTCCCAGAAGCTCACCCAGAGCCAGGAGACGCACTGAATCCTCCGGGCCGGCGGCGGCAAGCCCACTCATATGTTCTCTCCTGCCCCAAGCCCGTAGAACGCGACGCGATATGAATCGCTCCACAGCCTCTTGGGGCAACCTACGCGGAAACTGAAACCGCCAACAAGACCAAGGCGGAAGACGACAGATTTGTGTGGCGGCATCGACATATGTCGAGACCTCGGGATATCCCAGGATGCTTCTGCGGCGCCAGCGCGCCGCAATCCAGCGGGAATCGCCATTGAAACGCGCAGTCTTCGTCTTCGCCCTTTTCCTGATCGCCCCCGCGGCCCTCGCCCAGTCGGTCGGGCCACAGCCCCTTCCCCCCTCGCCAGCCCTTCCTGCGCCTAGGGATATCGCCTATCCGGGGGTGCTTAAGCTCGCCGTCGACGCCACGGATCTGGACCGTCGCATCTTCAATGTCCGCGAGACGATTCCTGTCGCCGGCGCCGGGCCCATGACCCTGTTGTTCCCGCGCTGGCTGCCCGGCAAGCACTGGCAGGCGGGCGAACTCTACAATTTGGCCGGCCTGATCATCACCGCCGGGGGCCAGCGGGTGGAATGGATTCGCGATCCCGTCGAGGTCGGCGCCTTCCATGTCGAGGTCCCGGCCGGTGCGACCGAGCTCGTCGCGGAGTTCCAGTATCTGTCCCCCACCGCCCCCGATCAGGGCCGGATCGTCATCACGCCCGAGATGATGGACGTCCAGTGGAACAACATGGCGCTCTATCCGGCGGGATATTTCACACGCCAGATCCAGGTCGCCGCCAGCATCCGCCTGCCGGAGGGCTGGAGCTATGGCACGGCGCTTGAGCCGGCCCAGACCGCCGATGGCGTGGTCAGCTTCAAGCCGGTGGGCTTCGACACCCTGGTGGATTCCCCGATGTACGCCGGACGCTGGATGAAGAAGATCGACCTGGATCCCGGCGGCCGTTCACGGGTGACGCTGAATGTCATGGCTGACGATCCGGACCTTCTGGATATTACGCCCAAGCAGCTGGAGGCCCACAGGGCCATGGTCGCCCAGGCGGACCGGCTCTATGGCGCGCGCCATTACGACCACTATGACTTCCTGTTTTCCCTGTCGGACCGGATGGGCGGCATAGGCCTGGAGCACCAGAGGTCCAGCGAGGACGGGACCCTGCCCCGCTACTTCCTCGACTGGGACAAGCTGGCGGCCACCCGTGATCTGCTGGCCCACGAATACACCCACTCCTGGAACGGCAAGTACCGCCGCCCCGCAGACCTGTGGACGCCGAACTTCAACACCCCGATGGGCGACAGCCTGCTGTGGGTCTATGAGGGCCAGACCCAGTACTGGGGCTTTGTTCTGGCCGCGCGTTCTGGCCTGCTGACCAGGCAGGAAGCGCTCGACGCCATCGCCTCGACAGCGGCGACCTATGACAACCGGGTCGGGCGCACCTGGCGCCAGATGAGCGACACCACCAACGATCCCGTGGTCGCCAACCGCCGGCCCCTGCCCTGGACCAGCTGGCAGCGCAGCGAGGACTATTATTCGGAAGGCCAGCTGATCTGGCTCGACGCCGACACCCTGATCCGGGAGCAGTCCAAGGGGAAGAAGTCGCTCGACGACTTCGCCAGGGCCTTCTTCGGGGTCAATGACGGCGACTGGAGCCAGCTGACCTATCAGTTCGACGCGGTGGTGAAGACCCTGAACGCCGTCCAACCCTATGACTGGGCGGGCTTTCTCTCGACGCGGCTGGCCAGCCACGGCCCGGGCGCGCCGCTGGATGGCCTGAAGCGTGGCGGCTATCGCCTGATCTACACCAACACGCCCACCTCCTATTTCAAGAGCGCGGAGCTTCGCCGCAAGACGACCGATCTGACCTATTCCCTGGGCGTGGTGCTGAACAAGGATGGCGAGCTGATCGCTGTTCAGTGGGATGGCCCGGCTTTCAAGGCGGGCCTCACCGCCAGCCAGAAGATCATCGCCGTCAATGGAATGAGCTTTGACGCGGACCGACTGAAGAACGCCATCGAGGCGGCGCGGGGCGCCGGGCCCCCGGTCGAGCTGATCATCAAGGCTGGCGAGCGCTATCGCACGGTGCGAATCCCCTGGGCCGAGGGCCTGCGCTATCCGCGCCTGGAGCGGATCGAGGGGACGCCGGACCTGTTGGGCGATATCCTGACACCGCGCCATTGACCCTGGTCAAGTTCGCCGGGCCCGCTTCGTGCGATCCTGAGGTTTGAATGTGGGAGGTCGCCATGCGCCTTAAGTCGCTCGCTCTGGTCCTGGCCAGCCTCGCGGTCTCCGGATGCGCCCAGGCTGCGCCGCCTGCGGTCGCGATGGCCCCTGACACGGCCTCAGAGCAGGGCCGGGCCTATGCCGCCCAGACCTGCGCCCGTTGCCATGGCATCGGGCCTGGCGACGACAGCCGCAACGCCGGCGCGCCGCGCTTCGTGGTCATAGCTGGCCGGTATAACGAGATCAGTCTGGAGGACCGGTTGGGCCAGATCTCCAAGATCGGCCACTATGAGATGCCACCCCAACAGCTGGGGACCGAGCAGATCCGCAATCTCACCGCCTATATCCAGAGCCTCTCCCAGCCCTGAACGTCGGGTCAGGCGACGCCGCGCGCCCGCTCTTCGTCGCGGACCCGACGGCCGACCAGGTCGACGATGGTCTGGATCAGGGCGCTGGCGCGGATCGGCTTGGACAGGTGCAGGTCGGCGCCGGCGTCATGGCTGGCCCGGACATGCTCGTCCAGCGCATTGGCGGTCAGCATGATCACCGGGGTGCGCTCCAGGCCGTGGTCGCGCTCATGCTCGCGCAGCAGGGCCGTGGCGCTCAGTCCGTCGAGCTCGGGCATCTGCATGTCCATCAGCACCACGTCGAAGCGCTCCAGCCGCAGCCGTTCGATCGCCAGGGCGCCGTTCTCGACGATCACCGGATCGATGCCTACCGACTGCAGGATGATCTGGACGACCTTCTGGTTGGTCGGGTGGTCCTCGGCCAGCAGGATCCGGCAGTTGGAGATGTCGACGCCTTCCTCTTCCGGCGCGATCT
>NZ_CANCLE010000107.1 GCF_947378715.1 Phenylobacterium aquaticum | reverse complement strand
CGCCGGCCACGTCGAGCCCGCCCTCGGTGGTCACCTCTTCCCGACGCTCAGGCACCAGGCAGGCGGCGTGCGGCAGGTGGCGGAGCGCAATGGTCTCCATCTCCTGGGTCACGGCCATCTCGAAGTTCAGCGGCTGGCCGCGCTTGCGGGTGATCACCGCCAGCGCCTCGATGTCAGCGTCGGAGATGTGGCGGCGATCCTCGCGCAGGTGGGCGGTGATGCCGTCGGCGCCCGCGCCGATCGCCAACTCAGCCGCCCGCATGGGGTCGGGATAGGCGGCGCCCCGGGCGTTCCGGATCGTCGCCACATGGTCGATGTTCACGCCCAGACGAAGACGGCTCATCCGTGCAGCCTCCGGCTGCCGGGATCCTCGATCGGGATGGCGGCGAGTTCGGGCGGCAGCTGGTCGGCGGGATAGGCCGGCACGTCCAGGCGGGCCAGGGCGACGAAAGGCGCGCCCGGATCGGCGCGGCCGCCGGAGCGGTCGACGATGGCTGCGGCGCAGACCACATTGCCGCCCGCCGCCTTGATGGCCTCGACGCATTCCCGCGACGACAGGCCGGTGGAGACGATGTCCTCGACCATGGCGATCCGTGCGCCTGGCGGAATGGAGAAGGCCCGGCGCAGCTTGAAGGCGCCCCCTTCCCGCTCGACATACATCGACGGCACGCCGAGGTGCCGCGCCGTCTCATAGCCCGGGATGATGCCGCCCACGGCCGGCGAGATGCAGAGGTCGACCGGCCCCACGGCCTCGACGATCTTCTCGGCGAGCGCCTTGCACAGGCGCGCGGTGCGCTCGGGATACTGGAAGACCAGGTTCTTCTGCAGGAACACGCCCGAATGCAGCCCGCTGGACAGGATGAAGTGCCCCTCGCGCAGGGCGCCTGACGCGCGGAATTCCTCGAGGACCTGTTCGGTGTTCATGGCGCGCGCCTCCTGCTTGACGCCGATTAGCGAATGGCGGTCTGGCTGTCATCTGGCTTGCGGAGGCTTCGGCCATGGTGGCGCGCGATTTCGAGATCCGGACCGACCGGCTGAGGCTGCGCGCGTTCCTGCCGACCGACGCCGCGCGCATGGTCGAGATCCAGTCCAACTGGAATGTGACGCGGATGCTGCGGCTCGCTCCATGGCCACCGACCGAGGCGGCGATGATCAGGTGGGTCGACCTGCATGGCGAGGAATGGCTCGCGGGCAAAGCCTATCGCTTCGCCGTCGAGCATGAGGGCCGGGTCATCGGCTGCGCCGACATCGACGCGGTGGAGAATGGCTCGGCTGACATCGGCTATTGGTTTGATGAGGCCTATTGGGGCGGCGGCTACGCTTCGGAAGCGGCCGGCGCGGTGGTGCGCTTCGCCTTCGAGACCCTGGGCCTGACACGGCTGACCGCCGGCCACGTCAACGACAATCCGGGGTCGGGCAAGGTGTTGTTGAAACTGGGCTTCATCCATGTCGCCGACGGGGTGCGCGACAGCCTGCCCCGGGGCGAGGGCGTGCCCTATCGGTTCTACGTGCTGGCGGCGCCGATCTAGGCGGCGGCCACGGCCTTGGGCCGCCAGATCATCGGCCCGAGGATATTGATCGCCAAGCCGCCGATCACCAGCACGGCGGCGGCGATCTTCCAGGCCGGCAGGGGCTCGGCCAGCAGCACCGCCGAGGCGCCCATGCCGAACACCGGCACCAGCAGCGCCCAGGGGGTGATGGTCGCGGCCGGATAGCGGGCGAGCAGGAAGCCCCAGGCCACATAGCCGAACAGGGTGTTGCCCACCGACTGCCACAGCACGGCGACCCAGGTCATGGCGTCGGCGTGGGTCAGGCCATGCTGGATCGCCGGCCAGCCCTCCATGACGAACGACAAGGTCACCAGGGGCGGGATGGAGAACAGGCTGGCCCAGACCACATAGGACAGCGAACTGACCCCCGGCGAGGCGCGCTGCACCAGGTTGCCCAGCGACCAGCTGAGCGCGGCAAACAGCACCAGGCCCAGGCCGATCGGGGTGGTGCTGGCGTCGGTGTGGGTCAGGATCACCCCCAGGCCGATGGTGGCCAGGCCCAGGGCCGCCACCTGGAACAGCCGCACCCGCTCGCCGTTCAGCCACATGGACAGGCCGATGGTGAAGAACACCTGGGTCTGCACGACCAGGGAGGCGAGCCCCGGCGAGATGAAGCCATGCATGGCGATATAGAGTACGCCGAACTGGCCCAGGCCGATCAGCACCCCATAGGCCGCCAGATTGCGCCAGGGCACGGGCGGCTTCTTCAGGAAGAAGGCGGCCGGCAGGAAGGCGAAGGTGAAGCGCAGGGCCGCGAAGGTCAGCGGCGGCAGGTGGGCCAGCGCCACCTTGATGACCACGAAATTGGTGCCCCAGACGGCGACGACCGCCAGGGCGAGCAGCGCGTGGCGCCAGGTCAGGCTGTGGGCGGTCATCCGGCGTCCCTCCGTAGGCGTCCGCTTTAGCACCGCTTCCGGGGCTGAGGGCAAGTCAGCAGGGCTCACCAGCCTGGGCAATGTTTCTTGCTTGCGTCCTGTCGCGTTCGGGCGAAGCTGGAGCCGAAGACCAGACGGAGAACATCTCATGGCCGGACAAACCCTGCGCATCCAACGCGTCGCCGGCGCCCTTGGCGCCGAGATTTCCGGGGTGGACCTGTCCCGGCCTCTGGACGCGGCGACCGTCGCCACGATCCGCCAGGCCTTCGTCGAGCATCAGGTGATCTTCTTCCGCGACCAGGCGCTGACGCCCGAGCAGCAGATCGCCTTTGGCCGGCAGTTCGGACCGCTGAATATCCACCCCTATGTCAAGGGCATGGCGGGCCATCCCGAGGTGATGGAGGTCATCAAGGAACCGTCCGACAAGGTGAACTTCGGCGGCGGCTGGCACTCGGACATGAGCTTCCTGGAGAAGCCGGCCATCGCCTCGGTGCTCTATGCAGTGGAGCTGCCCGACTGGGGCGGCGACACCCTGTTCGCCAGCCAGGCCGCCGCCTACGACGCCCTGTCGCCCGGGCTGAAGCAGACCCTCGACGGACTGAACGCCATTCACAGCGCCAGCCGCGAATATTCCCCGGCCGGCCACTCCGCCCAGAAGCGCTCATCCATGAACGTCAGCGAGGCCGAGGGCGTCGTCGGCGAATACATCCACCCGGTCGTGCTCACCCACCCGGAGACCGGCCGCAAGGCGCTCTATGTGAACCCGGCCTTCACAATGCGGTTCGAGGGCTGGAAGGCCCGGGAATCCAAGGCCCTGCTCGACTTCCTGTTCGAGCATTGCCGCTATGAGGCCTTCACCTGCCGCTTTGCCTGGCGGCCCGGCTCGGTGGCCATGTGGGATAACCGCTCGGTCTGGCATTTCGCGTTGAACGACTATCCCGGCCAGCGTCGGCACATGCGCCGCGTGACCATCGATCCCGCGCCGGTCACGGTGGCGAGCCCCGCCCTGTCGCACGCCTAGCCTTATCGCGTGGCGCCTGTGCGGAAGCGCTGCGAGGATGATGATCGGTGCTCGCGCGGCGCGCCGTCCTGGCCTCTACTGACCTCCGACAAGCGTGGGGTGGGAGACGAGCATGGGTGATCGGCGTGAAGGCGGCGTGGACCGCCGAAAGCTGCTGTCGCTCGGCGGCCTGGCGCTCACCGCATCGTCTCTTCCCCTGTCCCCGGCCGACGCCGCGCCCGCCAAGGCCAAGGGGCCCGAGGGCGGTCGGCGCTATGTCACCGTGGTCGAGGGCACCAATATCGCCGTCGCCGCCGCGCCGGACGGCAAGACCCTGGCCTTCGACCTCTACGGCGTGATCTGGACGGTTCCGGTGGACGGCGGGCCGGCGACGCGCCTGACCGACGACCTGACCGATGGCGCCCAGCCCGACTGGACCCCCGACGGCAAAGCCCTGGTCTTTCAATCCTATCGCGACGGAACCTTCCAGCTCTGGCGGGTGGGCGCCGACGGGACCGGCCTGGTCCGGTTGACCCAAGGGCCGTTCGACGCCCGCGAGCCCAGGGTCTCGCCGGACGGCCACAGGGTCGCCTTCTCGTCCGACCGCACCGGCAAGTACGCGATCCACGTCCTGGACCTCACCAACGGCGAGGTGAAGCTGTGGGCCGAGGCGGAGGGCCAGGCCTGCGAACCGGCCTGGTCGCCGGACGGCGCGAAGATCGCCTTCGCCGTCGATCGCGTTCGCATCGAGGTGGTCGATGGCGCGGGCGCCCGCGACGTGGCGGTCACCCTGCCCACCACCGCCGGCCCGGCCGAGTTGCACAGCCCTGCCTTCACGCCCGACGGCAAGACCTTGGTCTATGCGGTGATCGCCCATGGCGCGGCGGAACTGCACGGCGCCACAGGCCCCCTGTTCCAGGGCGAGGATGTCTTCCCCTTCCGCGCCACCTGGCTGCCCAGCGGCGAGATCGTCTACGCCGCCGACGGCAAGATCCGCCGGCGCGGTCCGGGCGGCCCACGCGACGTGCCCTTCTCCCTGGTGGTCCCGGTCAATCCGCCTGACTACGCCAAGAAGGGCCGCGACTTCGACAGCGCCACGCCCCGGCCGGTCGTGGGGATCGGCAGCCCGGCCCTGTCGCCAGACGGCAAGCAGGTGGCGTTCCGGGCGCTGAACGACCTGTGGATTCTGCCGATCGGCGGCAAGCCCCGGGCCCTGATCAAGGACAGCTACTGGAAGTGCGATCCCGCCTGGTCGCCGGACGGCAAGCTACTCGCCTATTCCACCGATCGCGGCGGGTCACTGGACATCTGGCTGCGCGACCTGGCCGCCGGGACCGACCGGCAGATCACCCGCCACGCCGGCGCGGCCCTGTCGGCCGCCTGGTCGCGAGACGGCAAGACCCTGGCCTTCCTGGACCAGACCGGCGCCCTGCACACGGTCGATGTGGCCAGCGGGACGATCCGCCAGCTGTTCGGCGCGATCTGGGAACCTGGCAAGCCGAGCTTCAGCGCCGATGGCAAGACCCTGGCCCTGGCCGCCTTCAAGCCCTATTCGGCCCGCTATCGCGAAGGCCTGAGCGAGATCCTCACCGTCGATGTCGCCACCGGCGCAGCGACCTACCAGCCCCATGCGCCGCACAAGTCGCTGGGCACGCGGGGCGACGACGGCCCGGTCTGGTCGCCGGACGGAACCCGCCTCGCCTATGTGTTCGCCAGCCGGCTCTGGGTGGTGGATGTCGACGCCCAAGGCCGGTTCCGGGGTTCGCCCCGAGCCCTCAACGACGAAGTGACGGATGCCCCGAGCTGGAGCGGAGATTCCAGCCAGATTCTCTATCTTTCCGGTGGAAAGCTCAGGCTGATTCCGGCGGTGGGCGGGGCAGCCAAGACCGTGGCCCTGCCGTTGACCTGGGCCAACGCCAAACCTGTCGGGCGAACCGTCGTGCGCGCCGGGCGGCTCTGGGACGGAACCGGACCGGACCTCAAGACCGGGGTCGATCTGGTGATCGAGGGTAACCGCATCGCCGACCTGGTTCCCATAGGCCAGGGCCCATCCGACGCCAGGCTGATCGACGCCCAGGGCGCCACGGTGATCCCCGGCCTGGTCGAGATGCACGCCCACCGCCAGATGCAAGGCTATGGCTATGGCGACCGGGATGGCCGGCTGTGGCTGTCGCTCGGGGTGACCACCGCCCGCTCGCCGGGGTCGCCGGCCTATCACATGGTCGAGGACCGCGAGGCGATCGACGCCGGGGCGCGCCTGGGACCCCGCTATTTCTCCACCGGCGAGGCCATCGACGGGTCGCGGATCTATTACAATTTCATGCGGCCGGTGACCGAGCCGGGCCAGATGCAGCTGGAGCTCGACCGTGTCGAGGCGCTGTCCTACGACCTGATCAAGGCCTATGTCCGCCTGCCACTCTCGGCCCAGCGCGATCTGGCGACCTGGGCCCATGCGCGCGGCCTTCACGTCACCTCGCACTACCATTATCCGGCCCTGGCCTTCGGCCTGGACGGCATGGAGCATATCGGGGCGACCAGCCGCTTCGGCTATTCGCGCACCACCAGCGCGCTCGGGGCCAGCTATCAGGACGTCACCGCCCTCTTCGTCCAGAGCGGCGCGCGGCGGACGCCCACCCTGTTCTCCTCCTCGGCCCTCTATGGCCAGGATCGCTCCCTGGTCGATGACCCCAGGATCAGGGCGCTCTATCCGCCGTGGGAATACGCCCGTCTGACCCAGCGCGCCGAGCAGGCCGCCAGGGGCGACAACCGCGCGGCGCTCGCCTCCCTGGCCCGTAATGTCGACCATCTGCGCGAGAGCCTGCGCAACGGCGGCGAGGTGGTGACCGGCACCGACTCTCCCATCGATTTCAACGGGGTGAGCCTGCACATGAACCTGCGCGGCATGGTCCGCTATGGGCTCACGCCCTATGAGGCCCTGACCACCGCCACCCGGGCTTCCGGGGAGTATCTGGAACAGCCAATCGGGACCCTGACCAAGGGCGCCCTGGCCGATGTGCTGATTACCGAGGGCAATCCGCTGGTGCGTATCGAGGACGCCGCCGCCGTGCGGATCGTCATCAAGAACGGCGTCGCCTACACCCCGGCCGAGTTGATGGCCCCCTTTGCGGGCCAGGCCCGGGCCGAGATCGAACCGGTTCGGCCTATGGCCAGCGCAAAGCCCGCCTTCTGGTGGCACGCGGCCGACTATGTGGAGAGCGGCCGCGCCGCCTGCTGCGTCGACCCATTCTGCCGCACACCGCTGGGCCCCAGCCGCTTCGTGGTCGAGGAGGTCTAGCCTCAGAACCCGGAAACCAGTCTAGGATCGGCGGCGCGCGGGGAGGCGCCACACCGATGCTGAAGCTGTTCCAGGTCTATGACTCGCCGTTCCCGACCCGGGTGCGCCTGCTGCTGCTGGCCAAGAACATCCCCCACCAGATCATCGAGCCGCCGGGCTTCAAATGGGATGGCACGCCCAAGGGCGACTATTTCGAGATCAATCCGATCGGCCGGGTGCCGGCCCTGGTGCTCGAGGACGGTCGCGCCCTGCCGGAGAGCGAGGTGATCTGCGAATATCTGGAGGACGCCTATCCGGAGCCGTCCTTGCGCCCCGCCGATCCGTTCGAGCGGGCGACCATGCGGCTGATCTCGCGCATCTGCGACATCTATCTGGTCATGGCCATGGTCCCGCTGTTCAACGCCTCGGGCCGGCCGCGCAAGAGCTGGGACCCCGACCGCCTTGCCGCCGCCATGGCCGAGATCGCCAGGGCCTTGGCCTATCTGGAGGAATATATCGGGACCCAAGGCTATGCGGTCGGCGCGAGCCTGACCCAGGCTGACGGAGCCCTCGTCCCGCAGCTGGTGCTGGCCAGTGAATGGGCGCCCATGGTCTTCGGCCTGGACGATCCCCTGCCCGCCTTCCCCAAGCTCAGCGCCTATTGGACGGCGATCCAGACCGATCCCCTGGCGGGGCAGCTGATCGCCGAGACCCGCGAAGGCATCCGCGCATCACGGGAGCGAGCCAAGGCGCGGAACGGCTAGTCCCGCCCGGCTTAGCCTTTCGCCCGCTCCACCGTCTCGATGGACGGGTTGGCGCGCAGGGCTGCGGCGATATTGGTCAGGTGGCGGGCGTCCTTCACCTCGACATCGAAGTCGACGTCGAAGAAGTCGGCCTGACGGCGGTGCATCCGCAGATTGACGATATTGCCGCCGGCCTCGCCGATCACCGTGCAGGCCTGGCCCAGCACGCCGGGCGCGTTGCGGATGGTGGCGGTGAGCCGCGACAGGGTGACCGTGTTGCGCTCGGCCTCAGGCGTCCATTGCAGGTCGCGCCAGAGTTCCTCGCGGTCCTCATATTCGGCAAGCTTGGCGCAGTCGATGGCGTGGACGGTCAGGCCGCCTGAGTCCGGCTCGACGATGCCGACGATGCGGTCGCCGGGCACCGGGGTGCAGCAGGTTCCGAAGTGGAGCGAGATGCCGGGCGTCAGGCCGCCGCCGCGCACATAGAGCCTGGCCGACTTGCCGCCTTCGATCCGGCGGGTGGCGGTGGCCGCGGCGCGGTCGCTTTCCTTCAGGCCCGGGAAGATGACGTCGAGGATCTGGCCGGGCGAGATCTTGCCACGGCCGACCAGATTATAGAGGTCCTCCTCGGTCGGGGCGGCCAGGCGTTCCAGCGCCGGCTTCAGCGAAACCTCGGCGCGGGACTTGCCGGCGCGTTCGAAGGTCTGCTCGACCGTGGCCCGGCCCAGGCGGGTGAATTCTTCCTTCTCAGCCAGACGGATATGGCGGCGGATGGCGGAGCGGGCGCGACCGGTGACGGTGAGCGAGCGCCAATCCTGGGGCACCACGGGCTTGGGTCCGCGAATCACCTCGACCACGTCGCCGTTGAGCAACAGGGTCCGCAGCGGCTTCAGCTCGCCATTGATCTTCACGCCGATACAGGTGTCGCCGACATCGGTATGGACCCCATAGGCGAAGTCCAGCGGCATGGCGCCCCGGGGCAGGCTGACCAGCTTGCCCTTGGGGGTGAACACGAAGACCTGGTCGAGATACATCTCGAGCTTGGCGTGCTCGACCAGTTCCTCGACGTCGCCACCGTGCTCCAGCACCTGGACCAGGTGGCGCAGATTGACCAGCGGATCGCGACCGCCGGCGGCGGCCTGGGCCTCGGCGTCGAAGCCGTAGGACTTGTCCTTGTAGCGCCAGTGGGCGGCCACACCCTCCTCGGCCACGCGGTCCATGGCCTCGGTACGGATCTGCATCTCGATGCGCATGCCCTTGGGCCCGACCACCGTGGTGTGCAGCGAACGGTAGTTGTTGCGCTTCGGAGTCGAGATGAAGTCCTTGAACCGGTCCGGCACGCAGGGCCAGGCGCGGTGGATGACGCCCAGGGCCTGGTAGCAATCGGTCTCGGATTCCACGATCACCCGGAAGGCGTAGATGTCCGACAGCTGGGAAAAGCCGATCGATTTGCGCTGCAGCTTGCGCCAGATCGAATAGGGATTCTTCTCGCGGCCGAACACCCGGGCCGACAGGCCGGACGCGTCCAGCTTGGCGGCGATTTCGCCGGAGACCACCGCGACCGCCCCGCCCTGTTCGATCCGCAAAGCCTCAAGCCGGCGGCCGATGGCGTCGCGGGCGACCGGGTTCAGATGTTCAAAAGCCAGCTCTTCCAGCTCGGAACAGATCCGGTGACAGCCAATGGAGCGGGCGAGCGGCGCGTAGATATCCAGGGTCTCGCGGGCGATACGTTCACGCTTGGCCGGATTCTTGATGTACTGCAGCGTCCGCATGTTGTGTAGACGGTCGGCCAGCTTGACCATCAGGACGCGAACATCCTTGGAGATGGCCAGGATGAACTTGCGAAGGTTCTCGGCCTGCTTGGTGTATTCGCTGTTGAGCTCAAGCTTGGTGAGCTTGGTCACCCCCTCGACCATCTCGGCGATCTCGGCGCCGAACAGGTCGGTGATGTCCTGGGGCGTGACCGGGGTGTCCTCGATCACGTCATGCAGCAGGGCGGTGACGATGGTCGAGGTGTCCAACCGATAGTCGGTCAGGATGCCGGCCACCTCGATCGGGTGGGCGAAATAGGGGTCGCCGGACGCGCGCTTCTGCGAGCCGTGCATGCGCATGGCGTAGACATAGGCGCGGTTGAGGATCGCCTCGTCGGCGGTGGGGTCGTAGGAGCTGACCTTGTCGATCAGCTCATACTGGCGAAGCATCCGGGGACGCTTCGCGGCGCTGGGCAGTGGGGGCGCCGGCGCGGTCGCGGCAGGTTCCGCGACCGGCGTGTTTTGGGGTTCGGCGGGCGGTTCAGACGCCGCCGTCAAGATAAGAGGGTCTGCGCCTTCAGGGCTCAGTACCGCTCCTCCTGACCGCCATCGCGGTCGCTCTGCAGGGCGCGAACCAGTTCCAGTTCGCTCATCTGCATGTGGGTCGGGTCCGACAGCAGGGCCAGGGTCTCGGCCTCTTCCTCGGCTTCCGAACGCTCGTCGACGCGCTGCAGGGTGCCGATCAGGCTCTCGCGCAGTTCCTCGGCGTCCACCACGTCATCGGCGATCTCGCGCAGCGAGACGACCGGGTTCTTGTCGTTGTCGCGGTCGACCATGATCTGGGACCCCGCCGAAATCGCGCGCGCGCGATGGGCCGCCAGCAGCACGAGGCTGAAGCGGTTGGGGACCTTTTCAATGCAGTCTTCGACGGTGACGCGAGCCATGAAATCCTCGGAGGGGCGGTAGAACCGTACAAAATAGAGGTTCGCAGGCGATTGTGCAACGCCGCATGACTCGCCTGTGGGAGGTCCGCCGTTGACCACCGGCCGGCCCGGCGTGAATCTTCCCCAAAACACGCTCTGGGGAGGGCGCATGGACCGCTTGCTGCTCAAGTTTGGGATCGCCGCGCCGATCCTCTATTTCGCCACCATCATCGTCTGTTCACTGCTCAATCCCGGCTACAGCCAGGTGTCCCAGTATGTCAGCGAACTCGGCGCGGCGGGCGCCCAGCGCCCCGACATCTTCGCCACCGGCATCATGGCCGCAGGCGCCTGCGCGATCATCGGCGGCCTGGCCTTCATCCTGGGCCTGCGACGAAAGGCCCGAGGCCTGATCCTGCCGCTGCTGACCGGTCTGTCGATCGTCGCCTGGGGCGTGTCCATGGTGCTGGGCGGGCTCCATCCCATGCCGGATGAGCGCCACGGCGCCTACGGCCTGGGCATGGCCATCCAGGCCGCGCCGCTGCTGATGTTCCTGGCGATCAGCGGGCGGGCGGACATGACCGGCCTCAAGACCTTCCTGCTGATGGTGTTCCTGGCCTCAGGCGCCCTGCTGGCCGCCATGATGGGGGTGGGACATGTCGTGCATGTCGCCCAGGTCGGCCTGTGGCAGCGCGCCTATGCGCTCGCCAGCATTCCCTGGATCGCGGTCGCCGCCCTCTGCCTGGATCAGGCCTTGGCGGCCAAGGACAAGAAGGATCGCGCCGCGAAAGCCTAGCCGACGATCGCCGGCAGGATTTCGGACAGGTCGCGGAACAGGATGGTCGGCTTGTGCTCCGCCAGGATCTCTGGCCGCTGATAGCCCCAGATCACCGCGCCGGAGGAAATGCCCGCCTTGGCCGCCGCCTCGATGTCGCGGGTCTCGTCGCCGATGGAGATCACCTCGTCCGGGCTGATCTTGGCGCGGCGGATCACAGCGCGGAACTTCGGCGTCTTGCCGAACATCGACGCGCCGCAGTTATAGTAATTGACCATTGGCGCCAGCTTCGGCCCCAGGATCCGGCGGACATTGGCCTCTGAATTGGAGCTGACCAGAGCCACCTTCACACCGGCCTCGGACAGGCCGTTGAGCAGTTCCGGCACGCCCTCGAACAGCGGAATCTTCGAGGCGTGCTGGGCGACCAGCTTGCGGGTGTGGATGGCGATCAGCGGCATCTTCCACTTGGCCACGCCCATATAGTCGACCACTTCGCGGCTGGAGCGGCCGCGCAGCATCGCCACCTCCTCATCGGAGATGCGGCGGAAGCGGAATCGCTCGGCCACGCCGTTGGTCATGCTGATGAACCAGTCGGCGCTGTCAGCCAGAGTGCCGTCGAAATCGAATATGACGAGCCGATAGCCCAAGAAAACGCCCCACATTGAACGGTCGGCCCGGCTGCCCGGCCGCAGGCGGGCCGTCCATCGAGCGGGCCCCAAGCTGCCCGAACATTCGCGCCGGATCGAGTCCTTCGATCAGGAAACGGGCTGCGCGTCCAGGCTGACGCGCGCCCGGGCGATCAGGAAACAGGCTGCGCGTCCAGGCTGACGCGCGCCCGGGCGATCAGGAAACAGGTCGCGCGTCCAGGCTGACGCGCGCCTGGGCGATCAGGAAACAGGCCGCGCGTCCAGACCGACACTGGCCTGATCGGCCAATTGCCGCGCCGTCAGGCCCAGGCGGGGATGGCGCCAATCCGGGGCGATCTCGGCCAGCGGCCCCATCACGAACAGCCGCTCGTGGGCGCGGGGATGCGGAATCACGAGTTGCGGTTGATCCAGGGTCACCCGGCCATGGGCGATCAGGTCCAGATCCAGGGTCCGGGCGGCGTTTTTATGGGCGCGCATTCGCCCGAACTCGGCCTCGATCGAAAAAAGAGTCCGCAGGGTGTGAAGCGGCGAAAAGCGAGCCTCGACAAGTACAACGCCATTGCGATACTCGTTTCCGTCCGGCTCCGGCCAGGCGGCGGAACGCCACCAGGACGACCGGCTCACGACAGGCAATCCCGCCTGGGCGAAACGAGCGAGCGCAGCTTCGAGAAGAGCTTCGGACGAACCGAATTCGCCGGGGAGATTTCCCCCCAGGGCGATGACGACCAGATCGTCCGGCGCAGTCCGCCTTCCGCCCCCCTTATGGATTTCCGTTTCCAATGACATTTTATCCCACCGACAGGCTGGCGCTCTTCATTGATGGAGCGAACCTGTATTCTGCGGCCAAGGGGCTCGGCTTCGACATCGACTACCGCAAGCTGCTGGAAGAGTTCCGCAAGCGCGGGGTGCTCGTGCGCGCCTACTACTACACCGCCCTGGTCGAGGATCAGGAATATTCCCCGATCCGCCCCCTGGTGGACTGGCTGGACTACAACGGCTTCCGCCTGGTGACCAAGCCGGCCCGGGAATACACCGACGCCCAAGGCCGCAAGCGCTGGCGCGGCGACATGGATGTCGAGATCGCCGTCGACATGCTGGAAATGGCCGCCCACGCCGATCACCTGCTGCTGTTCTCCGGAGACGGCGACTTCCGGGTCCTGGTCGAGGCCGTGCAGCGCAAGGGCGCCCGGGTCACCGTGGTCTCCACCGTGAAGTCCCAGCCGCCGATGGCGTCCGACGACCTGCGCCGTCAGGCCGACAACTTCATCGATCTGGCCGATCTGGCCGACATCATCGGCCGGCCCTCGCGCCTGCCCCGGTTCATCCAGGAAAGCCGCACCGGCGCCGACCGCGAGGCGGATCTGGACGCGTGAGCGCCACGATCGCCGTGACGGCCGAACCGCCCCGCGACTGCCCGCTCTGCCCGCGCCTGGTGGCCTATCGCGCCGAGAACCAGGCCGCCAATGCCGACTGGTTCAACGGTCCGGCACCCTCCTTCGGCGATCCCAACGCGCGCCTGCTGGTCGCGGGCCTGGCGCCGGGACGCACGGGCGCCAATCGTACGGGCCGGCCGTTCACCGGCGATCATGCCGGCTGGATGCTCTACGACACCCTCATCAAGACCGGCTTCGCCCGGGGCAAGTATGAGGCGCGGCCGGACGACGGCCTGATCCTCACCGACTGCATGATCTCCAACGCCGTGCGTTGCGCCCCCCCCGGCAACAAGCCGGAGACCTCGGAGGAAGCCGCCTGCAGGCCGTTCCTCACCGCGCGTCTGGCCGCCCTGCCCCGCCTGAAGGTGATCGTCACCCTGGGCGACGTCGCCCGGCGCAATGTGCTGCGAGCCATAGGCCTCAAGGCCTCGGCCGGCGCGCCCGGCCATGGCTCGGAGTTCGACGCCGGCCCCTATCGGATCATCAACAGCTATCACTGCTCACGGCTGAATACTAACACCGGCCGCCTGACCGCGGCGATGTTCGAGGACATCTTCCGCCGCGCCCGGGCCGTGATCGACACCTAAGCCGTTCGGCTCCAGTAGAAATACCGCCAAGCCGGCGTGAATCCCGCGCGGGCATAGAGGGACCGGGCGGCGGCGTTCTTCTCCTCGACCTGCAGGAAGGCGCGATCGATCCCACGGGCGGCGGCCTCGCCCGCCAGACCGGCCAGCACACGACCTGCCAGCCCCTCGCCGCGCCGCGCTGCGTCCGTGCGCATGCCGTGGAAGCTGACCCAGCCGTGGCCGAAGGCGCCGGCCCCCACCGCCAAGGCGGCCTCGCCCTCCCGCACCGCCCCATAGGCGGCGCCGGGAGACCGGCTCAGGGCCTTGACCCGATAGGCGCCGTCGACGGGATCGAAGCCCTCGCCCAGGAACACGGCCGCCCAGGCGTCGTCGGGCCGGTCGGCGACCTCGGCGGGGTCGCGATCGGTCAC
>NZ_CANCLE010000106.1 GCF_947378715.1 Phenylobacterium aquaticum | reverse complement strand
GGGCCGCCAACTATCTGGACCTGCCGGCCGCCAGCCTGCCCTGCGGCCTGACCGACCAGGGTCTGCCCGGCGGCCTGCAGATCATGGGCCAGCCCCGGGACGAGGCCACGGTGGTCGCCCTGGCCCAGGCCTTCGAGGCCGTGTCGGGCTGGAACCATCGCCGACCGGAGCTGTCAGGCTTCCGCTGACCGCTTGCCAGCGGCGCGCGCGCGCGAGATGCTCAACCCCTGAGGACAATGGGGCGGAGAACGACCATGGCGGGCAGACTGGCGATCCTTCACGGCTGGAGCGACACCTCCGCCTCCTTCCAGCCGCTGCGCGACTGGCTGGGCGCCCACGGCCACCCGACCACCGACATCTGGCTGGGCGACTACATCTCGCTGGATGACGATGTCAGGGTCGAGGACGTGGCCAAGCGGATGAAGGTGGTGATCGACGGGCTGATGTCCGACGGGACGCTCGCCCCCAGCTTCGACCTGATCGTCCATTCCACCGGGGCCCTGGTGGCGCGGGAATGGATGACGACCTGCTATCCGGATGGCGGCGGCTGTCCGGTCAAGCGCCTGGTCATGCTGGCCCCGGCCAATTTCGGCTCCCGGCTGGCGGCGATCGGCAAGAGCATGATCGGCCGCCTGGTCAAGGGCATCACCAACCGGCTGGAGACCGGCCAGGAGATGCTGAACGCCCTGGAACTGGCCTCTCCCTACCAGTGGAACCTGACCCGCCGCGACCTGCTGCAGCCGCCGGAACAGGCGCGGGCGGGCGAGACGGCGGTCAGCCCCTTCGGCGGCGGCCAGGTCTGGCCCTTCGTCATCATCGGCACCCGGGCCTATGACACCGGGCTGCAGCAGATCGTCAACGAGGACGGCTCCGACGGCACGGTGCGGGTCCCGGCCGGCAATCTGAACGTGGTCGGCATGACCCTGGACTTCTCCAGGCCCAACCCAGCCGGCGGTCCGGAAATTCGAGCCTGGCCCTCGCGGACCGGCGACCTGAAGATCCCCCTGGCGGTCCTGCCGGAGCGCGACCATGGGGAGGTCACCCATCCCGAGACCAACGGCCGGGCCGGGGCGGTCACCGGCGCGCGGCTGGGTCAATTGATCCTGCAGGCGCTCGGTTGCGCCAGCCCGGCCGACTATGCGGCGATCCACCAGGACTGGGAGGCGATCACCACCGCGACCGGCGCCCTGGGCGATTTCGACAGTGAGGACGACCCGGCCTATCAGGCGGCGCGGAACGCCGTGTTCGAGGGCCAGGACAACCCCGGCCCCGAACATTTCCACCGCTACCTGCAACTGATCGTCAAGGTCACCGACGACTATGGGAACCTGGTGAAGGACTACTTCCTGGAATTCTCCGATCCGGGAACCAAGAGCAGCCAGTCCCGCGACCGGACCGTGATCACCTTCCACAAGGACGTGCTCGAGGACGTCCACAACAACTCGACCTCATCGGCCTATCGCTGTCTGTTCGTCGACCACACCGACCTGATGAAAATCTTCTATGACCAGAACGCGGCCCTGGCGGTCGCCATCTCGGCGGCGCCTCCGGGGCGCAATGTGAAATACTTCGATTCCGCCAAGGAGATGGCGCTCGGCCGCGTCGAGCTGCACGCCGAGAACCTTCAGGCCCGCGAGGCCCTGACCCAGACCCGCATCTTCCGCAACCAGACCCACTTCATCGAGGTGATCATCCCGCGTCGGCCCATCGACAAGGTGTTCCGCCTGTCGCAACCCGGCTGACGCGATCCGTCAGACGACGCGGAACAGCGGCGCTCATCGCCCGTTCAGGACGGTCGCCCTATTGACGCCGTCGCGCGGCCATAGGCGTCTGCGCTGGAATCCGGAGCCTGGTCCATGAGCCTCACCCGTCGCCATCTCGCCCTCGGCCTGGCCGCCCTGCCGGCGCTCGGCCTGCCCGGCGCCGCCCTGGCCCAACGGCCGGGGTTCGCCCCGCTCTCGGCGGAGGACCGGGCCCTGGTCGACAAGGCCGCCGCCTATCTGCAGGACCTGACCGAGGCCAAGGCCCGCTTCGTCCAGACCGACATGCGCGGGACCATGACCCAGGGATCGCTCTATCTGAAGCGGCCCGGCAAGGCCCGCTTCGCCTATGAGGCGCCCTCCGGCCTGCTGGTGGTGGCCGACGGGGCCAATGTCTCGATCGCCGATTCCCGGCTGAAGACCTTCGACCGCTATCCGTTGATGGCCACGCCGCTGTCGATCTTCCTGGCCCGCCAGATCCGCCTGGACCGGGGCGTGGTGGTGCGCAGCGTCTCGCGCATGGCCGACGGGTTCTCGCTCACCGCCCGCGACGGCCGCAAGGAAGCCGAGGGGGAAATCACCCTGACCTTCTCCAGCGATCCCATCGCCCTCGTGGGCTGGTCGGTGACCGACGCCCAGGGCGGCGCGACCCGTATCCGCCTGACCAACCTGGAGAAAACCAGCGGCCTGGCGCCGTCGCTGTTCGTGCTCAACGACCCCCGGCCGAAGGCGGTCGGACGGGCTCGAATGTGACAATCGGACAACACGCAAGATTTTGTATCGCGTTAATTGACCTTTCATTCTGCCAGTGGCAATAATGCCACGCATGACGCCAGTGCGAGCCGGCGTGATCCGTGCCGGAACCTATCCCCTCCCGGCCGCGGCATGAGAGACATCACTACGCCCGGGCTTCTCCAGTGCCCGGGCGTTTTCTTTTGGGCTAAAGCCTCTGGCATGCGCCTTCGTATCTGCACCTGGAACGTCAACTCCGTCCGCCTGCGCGCCGAGCAGGCCGCCCGCTTCGTGGCCGAACAGGCCCCCGATGTCCTGTGCCTGCAGGAGATCAAATGCCAGGAGGCCGAGTTCCCGCGCGGCGCCTTCGAGGAGATGGGCCTGCCGCACATCCGCATCGCCGGCCAGAAGGGCTGGCACGGGGTGGCCATCGCCTCGCGCCATCCGATCGAGGACGCGCCGAAGCTCGCGGTCTGCCGCGAGGGTCACGCCCGGGTGGTGGGGGTGAAGGTGGCCGGCGTCGAGATCCAGAACTTCTACATCCCGGCCGGCGGCGACATCCCCGACCGCGCCGAGAACCCGAAGTTCGACCACAAGCTCGACTTCTTCGAGAAGCTGACCGCCGAGATGGCGACCCGCGATCCGACCGCCCCCCTGGCCATTGTGGGCGACCTGAACGTGGCGCCGGGCGAATATGACGTCTGGAGCCACCGGCAGATGCTCAAGACCGTCAGCCATACTCCGCCGGAGATCGCGGCCATGGCCGCCCTGAAGACCAGCCTGGGCTTCACCGATATCGTCCGCGAGGCGATCCCCGACCCCGAGAAGCTGTTCTCCTGGTGGAGCTATCGCGCCGCCGACTTCCGGGCCTCCAATCGAGGGCTCAGGCTCGACCACATCTGGATCTCGCCGGGCCTGCGCGAAGCGGCCTTCCGCCTGGGCGCGGCGGCGGCCCGGGTGCATGACGACGTCCGAGAATGGGAGCGCCCCAGCGACCACGCCCCGGTCAGCGCGGATTTCGTGGTCTGAACCGCGATCAGGGCGCGAGCCTGTAGCCCCCCGCCTCGGTCAGCAGCAGCTTGGCGTTGGAGGGGTCTGGCTCGATCTTCTGGCGCAGCCGGTAGACATGGGTCTCCAGCGTGTGGGTGGTGACGCCGGCGTTATAGCCCCAGACCTCGGCCAGCAGCTCCTCGCGGCTCACCGGCTTCTCGCCGGCCCGATAGAGGTATTTGAGGATGTTGGTCTCTTTCTCGGTCAGGCGGATCTTCTTCTGCGCCTGATCGACCAGCAGCTTGGCCGAGGGGCGGAACTCGTAGCCGCCCAGGTGGAAGACCGCCCCCTCCGACTGCTCGTGGCTGCGCAGCTGGGCGCGGATCCGGGCCAGCAGCACCGCGACCTTGAAGGGCTTGGTGACATAGTCATTGGCCCCGGCGTCGAGACCGCGGATGGTGTCGTCGTCGGTGTCGGCCGCCGTCAGCATGATCACCGGGCAGGTCACGCCCTTGTCGCGCATCTGGCGACAGGCCTCGCGGCCGTTCATGTCCGGCAGGTCGACGTCCAGCAGGATCAGGTCCGGGCGGCGTTCCACCGCCTCGCGGACGCCGTCGGTGGCCGTGGCCGCCTGGTAGACGGTGAATTCGTCATGGAGCTCGAGCTGCTCGGCGAGTTCGCCGCGCAGATCGTCGTTGTCGTCGACAACGAGCAGGGTCTTGCGTTGTGCCATGGGCGGAAACATGCACCGTGTCGGGCGTCCCCGCCAATCCTTCGAGGAGCCTGGGCGTGATCTTCACGGCGATGTCAGATGGACGCTTCGATCTGGACGGGCGGCAAACCCGTTGCGCCCTGGGAAAGGGCGGGGTGAAGACGGCCGCCGACAAGCATGAGGGCGACGGCGCCTCGCCGCTCGGAACCTGGGCCCTGCGGCGCATCCTTTACCGGCCCGATCGCGGCCCGCCGCCCCTGACCGCCCTCCCCGCCCAGGCCATCGGGCCGGACGACGGCTGGTGCGACGCCCCCGCCGACCCGGCCTACAACACCCCGGTCCGTCTGCCCTACCCGGCCAGCGCCGAGCATCTGTGGCGGGAGGACCATGTCTATGACCTGATCGGGATCTTGGCCTACAACGACGACCCGCCGGTTCCCGGCAAGGGCTCGGCGATCTTCCTGCACATCGCCCGCGACGGCTATACGCCCACCGAGGGCTGCGTCGCCCTGGTCCGAGAGGACCTGTTGGAATTGCTGAAGAAAGCCCGGCCCGGCGACGCCGTGGCGATCGTTCAGGCCTGAGGCGGCGCGCGCCCGCCGAACAGGGCCGAGCCCACCCGCACGCTGGTCGCCCCGAACCGCACGGCGGTCTCGAAGTCATCGCTCATGCCCATGGAGAGCTTGGGAACCCCGTTGCGCGCGGCGATGGCGGCCAGCAGGGCGAAATGCGGCCCGGCCGGCTCGCCCACCGGCGGAATGCACATCAGCCCCTCGATCTCGAAGCCATGGGTCCGGCGCAGGCCCGTGATGAAGCCGTCAGCGTCGGAGGGGATCACCCCGGCCTTCTGCGGCTCCTCGCCGGTATTGACCTGGACATAGAGGCGCGGGGCCTTGGCCTGCTTCTGGACCTCCTCCGCCAGCGCCTGGGCGATCTTTTCGCGGTCGACGCTCTCGATGACGTCGAAGAAGGCCACCGCCTCGCGGGCCTTGTTGGATTGCAGCGGACCGATCAGCCGCAACTCGATCCCGGCCCGCCGCTCGGTCCAGCGCTCCATGGCCTCCTGCACCCGGTTCTCGCCGAACACGGTCTGGCCGGCGGCGAGCACCGGCGCCACCTTCTCCCAAGCCTGTTGCTTGGAGACCGCCACCAGGGTCACATCCGTGCGCGCCCGGCCGGCCGCTTCGGCTGCGCTGGCGATGCGGGCGAGCACGTCGTCAAGGGCGGGGGACGCGGACATTTCGGGCTCAGGCTTCTGGACAGTGGCGAGGACGGCGCAAGCCTTAAGGCGCAAGGCGGTCGCGCGAAAGCCCCTGCCCGCCCTGCTGGCCTTCACGGACCCCCAGCGCACCCCCGATGTCGAGGCCATGGCCCGCGCCCTGCCGCGCGGAACGGCCTTGGTCTATCGGGCCTTCGGCGCCCCCGACGCCCTGGCCGCAGCCCGGCGGCTGAAGGCCATCTGCCGGGCGCGGGGCCTGATCCTGCTGATCGGTGCGGACGCCAGCCTGGCGGCGCGGGCGGGCGCCGACGGGGTGCACCTGCCGGAACGGCTGGCTCACAGGGCGCCGGCGCTTCGCCGCACCTATCCGCATTGGCTGGTCACCGCCGCCGCTCACGGTCCCCGCGCGACCCGGGTTCGGGCCGACGCCGTGGTGGTGTCGGCGATCTTTCCGTCCGCCAGCCCCTCGGCGGGCAAACCCATCGGGACCTTGCGGCTGGCCCAGGTCGTCCGCGGCGCCGCCTCGCCGGTCTACGCCCTGGGCGGGATCAACGACAAAACAGCCCGCAGACTGCTGTCCACGGGCGTGATCGGCATAGCGGCGGTGGAAAGCCTTAGAACTTGAAGGCGGTCTCGAGCTTGACCCGGGGCGCGCTGTCCTGCGGCTCGGTCTGCTTGTAGGTCTGGACGATCTTGTCGCCCAGGGCCACGGCCCCGCCGATCCGCAGGGACGGCGTCACCCGGAAATAGGCCCCGGCCTGAATGTCATTCCATTGCGCGTCACGCCCGACCGGTTGGTCGAGGTTCAGCGTAACCCCCCAGCGCCCCTTGCGCGCGTCCCACTTCAACGACTTGGTCCCTTGCGGGGCCAGGGTCGAAGCGTCGCTGCGCACGGTGAAATCGGTGATCTTCTTCGCCGTCTCGGCATGCGCCGAGGACGCCACGCCCACGAGGAGCGCCGCACCCATCAACGAAATGACCGTCCGGTTGGACATGACCACCTTCTTGGGCCCCCATAGCCCCGACCCCGCCCGTTTTGGGCGAGACCGTTGATCCGGCTTAGGCTTAGGGGGCCGCCAGGGTCAATACGTTCAGACGTCGCAGAGGTCACATTGAGACGGTTCGCTTGCTTCTGTGGCGACCATGCCACGCGATTCCTGTTTGGAGGTTCAAAAGCCGTTGTTATAGAGGGCGCGGCGCGGGGCGGCGCCGCGCGGCGAATTCACCGACGCGGATCAATTGTTGGGAGCGGATACATATGCCGTTTGTGCGCGGAGTCTGGATGCGAGGCGTTGCGGCCGGGGCGATGGCCCTGAGCGTGGCGGCGCTTGGCGCCTGCTCAAGTGGTCCGGGCCCCCGGACCTTCCAGACCCAGGAGCCTGGCGGCTTCAATCCTCTTCACCTGCTGGGCGGCGGTGGCGCCAAGGCTTCGACGCCGGGCGACCAACCGGCCATCGGCGTCAACGGCTATCTGTGGCGCGCCACGCTGGACACCTTGTCCTTCATGCCGCTGTCCTCGGCCGACCCCTATGGCGGCACGGTGATCACCGACTGGTACACCAACCCGGAAAAGCCGGACGAGCGCTTCAAGTGCACCGTCTACATCCTGGACTCGCGCCTGCGCGCCGACGGCCTGAAGGTCGCGGTGTTCAAGCAGTCCAAGGACGCCGGCGGCGCCTGGGCGGACACCGCCACGGCGGGCCAGACCGAGACGGATATCGAAAACGCCATCCTGACCCGGGCCCGCCAGCTTCGGCTCTCGAACATCCGGGGCTGACACCCCCCAAGCCCTTCCTGAGGCGGGGCGTTCGGGCGACCTTCAAAGACGAAACGGTCGAACGCGCGCCTGCCCGCCAGGTCGCGCGTTTTCCCGTGCGCGCCTGGTTTCCCTATCACCTGAAACCACGCTAAAGCCTGCCCATGGCCCGCTACAATCCGAAAGAGACCGAACCCAAGTGGCGTAACGCCTGGGCTGAGGCTGACGTCTTCCGCGCCGAACCGCCCTCGAGCGGTCGGCCCAAATACTATGCGCTGGAGATGTTCCCCTATCCGTCGGGACGTCTGCACATGGGCCATGTGCGCAACTACGCCCTGGGCGACGTCAAGGCCCGCTACATGAAGGCCAAGGGATTCAATGTCCTGCACCCCATGGGTTGGGACGCCTTTGGCCTGCCGGCGGAGAACGCGGCCATGGAGCGCGGCGTCGATCCGCGCGCCTGGACCTATGACAACATCGCCAAGATGCGGACCGAGCTGAAGCAGCTGGGTCTGTCCATCGACTGGAGCCGTGAGTTCGCCACCTGTGACGAGGCCTATTATGGCCAGCAGCAGGCCTGGTTCCTGGACCTGTGGAAGCGCGGCCTGGTCTATCGGCGCGAGGGCGTGGTCAATTGGGATCCGGTCGACCAGACCGTGCTGGCCAATGAGCAGGTGGTCGACGGCCGCGGCTGGCGTTCCGGCGCGGTGGTGGAGAAGCGCAAGCTGAACCAGTGGTTCCTGCGCATCACCGACTATGCCGACGACCTGCTGGAGGGGCTGAAGACCCTGGACCGCTGGCCGGACAAGGTGCGGACCATGCAGGAGAACTGGATTGGCCGCTCCAAGGGCCTGAGGTTCTCGTTTCCGTTCTCCGATCCGGCCCCGGCGGGCTTCGAGGGCGGGCTGGAGGTCTACACCACCCGGCCCGACACCCTGTTCGGGGCGAGTTTCGCGGGCATAGCGCCGGACCATCCCCTGGCCGAGCAGATCGCCGCCGCCGACCCCAAGGCCGCCGCCTTCATCGCCGAGTGCCGGCGGGGCGGGGCCTCGGAAGCCGAGATCGAGACCGCCGAGAAGATCGGCTATGACACCGGACTGACCGTCGCCCACCCCTTCGATCCCGACTGGAAGCTGCCGGTCTGGATCGCCAATTTCATCCTGATGGACTACGGCACGGGGGCGATCTTCGCCTGCCCGGCCCATGACCAGCGCGACCTGGATTTCGCCCGCAAGTACGGCCTGCCGGTGACCCCGGTGGTGCTGCCGCCCGGCGAGGACGCCTCGTCCTTCCAGGTCGGGGCCGAGGCCTATGTCGGCCCGGGCAGGATCTTCAATTCCCGCTTCCTGGACGGTTTGGACATCGAGGCGGCCAAGGCCGAGGCGATTTCCCGCATCGAAGCCCAGGGCGCGGGCAAGGGCGCGACGGTGTTCCGCCTGCGCGACTGGGGCGTCGCCCGCCAGCGCGGCTGGGGCTGTCCGATCCCGGTGGTCCATTGTGAGACGTGCGGCGTGGTCGCCGTGCCCAAGGATCAGCTGCCGGTCGCCCTGCCCCTGGACCTGGACTTCTCCAAGCCCGGCAACGCCCTGGACCGCCATCCGACCTGGAAGACCACCACCTGCCCCACCTGTGCGGGCCCGGCCCGGCGCGAGACCGACACGCTCGACACCTTCGTCGACAGCTCCTGGTACTTCGCCCGCTTCACGGACCCGACCTCGCCCGAGCCGATCAACCGCGAGGCCGCGGACTACTGGATGCCGGTCGACCAATATGTCGGCGGGGTGGAGCACGCGGTGCTGCACCTGCTCTATTCGCGCTTCATCACCCGGGCCCTGTCCGACGCGGGCATGCTGAGCGCCAAGGAGCCCTTCATCGGCCTGTTCACCCAAGGCATGGTCACCCACGAGACCTATCGCCGCCAAAGCGGCGAATGGCTGGAGCCCGGCGAGGTCGAGATCACCGCCGAGGGCAATAGCCGCCGCGCGGTCATCGTCGAAACCGGCGAGCCGGTGATGATCGGCGACGTCGAGAAGATGTCGAAGTCCAAGAAGAACACCGTCGCCCCGGAAGAGATCTTCGACGTCTATGGCGTCGACGCCGCACGGCTGTTCGTGCTGTCCGACAGCCCGCCGGAGCGCGACACCCAGTGGACGACCGGCGGCGTCGCCGGCGCCTGGCGGTTCGTCAACCGGGTCTGGGACGAGTTCGACAGCCAGCCCGCCACGGTCGCCGCAGCCGATATTGCGGGCGACGAGGCGGCCAAGGCGGTGCAACGCGCCGTCCACCGGCTGATCAAGGCCATGACCGAGGCGATCGAGACCTTCCGGTTCAATTCCGGCATCGCCCGGCTGTACGAATTCCTGAACACGCTGAAGGAGCACAAGGCCGAGGGCGCAAGCCCCGCCCTGCTGGCGGCCCGGGCCGAGGCCCTGTCGGCCTTCGCCCGGCTGATCTCGCCCTTCACCCCCCATCTGGCCGAGGAATGCTGGGCGCGGGTCGGCGGGTCGGGCATGGTGGTGCACGCCCCCTGGCCGGACTTCGACGTCGCCCTCACCGAGGACGCCGTGCGGATCCTGCCGGTCCAGGTCAATGGCAAGCGTCGCGGCGAGATTTCCGCCCCCGCCGGGGCGGAACCCGCCGATGTGGAGAAGTTGGTGCTTGACGATCCCGAGATCACACGGCGCCTAGAGGGCCTGACCATCCGCAAGGTGATCGTGGTCAAGGACCGCATCGTCAATATCGTGGCCGCGTGAGGATGATGACCCGAACCCCGCTCTCCGCCCTGGCGGTCGCCGCCCTCCTCGCCGCCGCCGGCCTCGGCCTGTCGGCCTGTGGCTTCACCCCGCTCTATGGAACCCCTGGCGTGGCCAGCGCCCTGTCGGCGGTGCATGTCACCACCCCGGAGGGCCGGGTTGGCGAACTGATCCGCGAGCACCTGGACGACACCTTGGCGCACAATTCCAATGCGCCCGCCGTCTATCGCATGGACCTGCAACTGGGCGAGGCTCGCTATCCGCGCGGGGTGCGGGTCGACAATGTCGCCACCCGCTATGAATATGTGCTGAGTGCGGTCTACACCCTGGTCTCGACCTCCACCGGCGCGACGGTGAAGACCGGTCGGGTGCGGGTCGAGGTGACCTACGACTCCGCCGACCAGCCCTATGCCTCGATCGCCGCCCAGCAGGACGCCCAGGACCGGGCGGCGGGGGAGGCGGCGCGCAAGATCGAGCTGGAGCTCGCCACCTGGCTGACCAAGCCGAAGACACCCAAGAAGCCTTAAGAGCCGGGGGATGATCCTCGCCCGACGGCCTGATATCGAGCGCTTCCTGGGCCAACCCGACAGGGCGATCCGGGCGGCGCTGATCTATGGCCGCGATATCGGGGTGGTGCGCGACCGCGCCAACCAGCTGACCCTGAAGGTCTGCGACCGGCCTGACGATCCCTTCGACACCGCGCTCCTGACCGATGTCGACATCGAGGCCGAGGCGGGCCGGCTGGAGGGCGAGCTGGCGGCCCAGTCGCTGATGGGCGGGCGCCGGCTGGTGCGGCTGAAGCTGGGCTCCGACAAGGTCGGGCCGGACCGCACAGCGGCCGAGGCCCTGGTCCGGCACATGGCCGGCGAGCTCAATCCCGACGCCTTCTATCTGATCGAGGCCGGCAATCTGGGGCGCGACTCCGGCCTGCGCAAGGCCGCCGAGAAGGCCGCCGCCTGCGCGACCATCCCCTGCTACGAGGACGAACCGGGCGACGTGGCCCGGCTGGTCCGCGAGACCCTGGCCAAGGACAATGTCTCGCTCACCTCCGATGCGCTGGCCATGTTCGTGAGCCGCATGCCCAAGGAGCGGGGGGTGGCGCGGCAGGAGATCGAGCGCCTGGCGCTGTTTCTCGGCCCGGGTTCGGGGATCTCGGCCAGTCCGAAGGACCTCGAGGACTTTCTGGGCGTAGAGCCCGAGGCCTCGCTGTCCGACGCCGCCGCCGACGCCTTTGGCGGCCGGCTCGGCGAGGCCCAGGCTGGCTTGCGCCGCGCGGCCCAGGAAGGGGAGGCGGGTCCCGCCGCCGTCCGGGCGATCGGCAGCTATCTCGGCCGCCTGCGCCGCACCCTGACCCTGGCCAAGAGCGGCGCGGGCCTGCAGGAGGCCGCCAAGGCCTCGGGCGTGTTCTGGAAGCAGGAGCGCGAGTTCCTGCGCCAGGCCAGGAGCTGGACTTTGGCCGAGCTGGACCGCCTGCAGCCGGACGTGCTGGCCGCCGACAAGGCCTGCAAGACCGCCGGCTCCCCGGACCATCTGATCGCCGAACGCCTGGCCCTGCAGATCGCCGGGCGCGCCCGCCGTCTCGGGCTCTAGAGAAGGCGCCGGCATGCTGAATATCCATATCGGCTACGACGGTGACGAGATCGTCGCCTATCACACCCTTTGCCAGAGCATATTGGAGACCGCGTCCCAGCCGGTGCGCCTGACCCCGATCAATCTGCGCAACCTGGCTTCGGTCTTTACCAGGCCTCGCGACGGCCTGCAGTCGACCGAATTCTCCCTGTCGCGGTTCCTGACGCCCTGGCTGTCGGACTATCAGGGTTGGTCGCTGTTCATGGACTGCGACATGCTGGTGCGGGCGGACCTTGCCGAGCTGTTCGCGCTCGCCGATCCCACCAAGGCGGTGATGGTCTGCCAGCACGCCTATGAGCCCCGCGACGCCGTGAAGTTCCTGGGCCATGTCCAGTCGCGCTACGCCAAGAAGAACTGGTCGAGCGTCATGCTGTTCAACAATGCGCTCTGCCGGGCCCTGACCCCGGACTATGTGAACACCGCCTCCGGGCTCGAGCTGCACCAGTTCAAGTGGCTGGAGGACGACGGCCTGATCGGCGCCCTGCCGCTGGCATGGAACTGGCTGGTCGGGGAGTACCCGTTCAACGCCGAAGCCCGCATCGCCCACTTCACCCGGGGCGGCCCCTATTTCCCGGCTTATCGCGACGCCGACTATGCCGACGAGTGGCGCGCCGCCCGCGACCGCACCCTGTCAGTAGGGAAAGGGTAGGGCGCCGTCTCCCAAACGGGGGAGACGGAGAACTATTTGTACGCGGGGGTCAAAAACGCTGATTTCAGCGCGTTTGCGCCGTCTTCCCGCCGGACCGATTTCTCTCGGTTTCAGAACCGCTTAGGGACGGATTTCGGCTTATCCACAGGCGATTGTAGAGAATGGGCCGCCCTTGGCTACGGTCGCGCCGGTTCTGTGCGCCACAGACGCCATTTCCAAGGCGGGTTTTTCAGGCCTTGGTGAGCCGGCGGCAGACCTCGTCCAGCTGCTCCAGCGTCGCATAGCGGATACGCAGCTCGCCGACCCCGCCGCGGTCGAGCACCTCGACCTTCAGGCCCAGGACCTCGGACAGATCGACCTCCAGCGCCTGGGTGTCGGTGTCCTTGGCGAGCGGCGCCTTGGCGGACTTCGGGGCGGCGGATGGACCACCGGCCGACTTGCGGGCCAGGGCCTCGGTCTCACGAACCGACAGGCCCCGGGCGATAACCTGCTCGGCCAGCGCCACCGGATCGGTCGCGCTGAGGATCGCCCGGGCATGGCCGGCGCTGATCTGGCCGCTCAGCACATAGTCGCGGACTTCCGGCGGCAGGTTCAGCAGGCGCACGGCATTGGCGACATGGGCCCGGCTCTTGCCAACCGCGTCGGCGACCTCGCCATGGCTGCGGCCATGGATCTCAACCAGCTGCTGATAGGCGCTGGCCTCTTCGATCGGGTTCAGCGCGGCGCGCTGGACGTTCTCGATGACCGCGATCTCCAGGACCTGGGCGTCGTCGAGGTCGCGGACCAGGGCGGGCAGCTCGTGCAGCCCGGCCAGCTGGCTGGCGCGCCAGCGGCGTTCCCCGGCGACGATCTCGAAATGGCCGTCCATCTCCGGCGCGGCGCGCACCAGGATCGGCTGCAGCACGCCCTTCTCGCGGATCGAGGCGGCCAACTCGGCGATCTCGGTCTCGGCGAAGACCCAGCGGGGCTGCTTCTCATTGCGGTGGATCAGTTCGATCGGGATGTCGCGCAGGCCAGCCGCCGCAGCCGCCCCACCCGTCACCGGCGTTTCCTCAACCTCGCCCAGCAGGGCCGAGAGCCCCCGGCCAAGCCCGCGTTTCTCTGCCATCATAGGATCCTCAGGCGGCTTGGGCGCGGCGATCGCGCTCGCGCGTCACCACTTCGCGGGCAAGCTTCAGATAGGCCTGGCTGCCGGCGCACTTCAAATCATAGACCAGGACGGGCTTGCCGAAGCTCGGCGCCTCCGAAACCCGGACATTGCGGGGGATCACGGTCTGATAGACGGTCTGTCCAAAATGGCTGCGGACATCGCTGGCCACCTGTTCCGACAGGCTGTTGCGCCGGTCGTACATGGTCAGCACCACCCCCTGGATCTCCAGATTGGGGTTCAGGCTGCCGCGCACCAGCTCGATGGTCCGCATCAGCTGGCTGAGACCCTCCAGGGCGAAGAACTCGCACTGCAGGGGCACCAGCACCGCGTCGGCGGCGGCCATGGCGTTGACGGTCAAGAGGTTGAGCGACGGCGGGCAGTCGATCAGCACATAGGTATAGGCGCCCGACTGGCGGATCGGATCGATGGCGTCGCGCAGCTTGAAGGAGCGCCGCGCCTGTTGGCCGAGCTCCAGCTCGACCCCCGACAGGTCCGGGTCGGCCGGCACCAGGTCCAGGCCCGGCAGCTCGGTCTTGACCACGGCCTGGGTGATCGGCACCTCGCCCATCAGCACGTCATAGAGGGTGGTCTTGCGCTGGGCGTGGCGGATGCCGAGCCCGGTCGAGGCATTGCCCTGG
>NZ_CANCLE010000105.1 GCF_947378715.1 Phenylobacterium aquaticum | reverse complement strand
CCCGGATCGCCGGCACCGCCTTGAAGAAGTCGTGGGCCTCCTCGACGGTCATATCCAGGACCTCGGCGATCGACTTGCCCTTGAACAGGATCTCCAGGGTCTCGCGGTTGTAGCGCTGCCCCTTGCACACGTCGCAGGTGACATAGACGTCCGGCAGGAAGTGCATCTCGATCTTGATCAGGCCGTCGCCCTGGCAGGCCTCGCAGCGCCCGCCCTTGACGTTGAACGAGAACCGGCCCGGGCCATAGCCGCGCGCCTTGCTCTCGGGCAGGGCGGCGAACCAGTCGCGGATCGGCTGGAAGGCGCCGATATAGGTGGCCGGGTTCGAGCGTGGGGTGCGCCCGATCGGCGACTGGTCGATGTCGATGACCTTGTCGAAGTTGGTCAGGCCCTCGATGCGGTCGTGCGGCGCGGGCGCGTCGGAGGCGTTGTTCAGCCGCCGCGCGGCGGCCTTGTACAGGGTCTCGATGGTGAAGGTCGACTTGCCGCCGCCCGACACTCCGGTGATGCAGGTGAACACCCCCACCGGGATCGAGCCGGTGATGGTCTTCAGATTGTTGCCGCGCGCGCCCTCGACGGTGACCATCTTCTTCCTGTCGATCGGCCGCCGGTCCAGCGGCACGGGAATCTCGCGCGTTCCGGTCAGATACTGGCCGGTCAGGCTGTCGGGATTGGCCATGATGTCGGCCGGCAGGCCCTCGGCCACCACATGGCCGCCGTGCACCCCGGCCGCCGGGCCCATGTCGATGACATAGTCGGCGGTCAGGATCGCCTCCTCGTCGTGCTCCACCACCAGCACCGAATTGCCCAGGTCGCGCAGCCCCTTGAGGCTGGTCAGCAGGCGGGTGTTGTCGCGCTGGTGCAGGCCGATCGACGGCTCGTCCAGCACATAGAGCACGCCGGTCAGGCCCGAGCCGATCTGGCTGGCCAGGCGGATGCGCTGGCTCTCGCCGCCCGACAGCGTCCCCGAGGCCCGCGACATGTTCAGATAGTCGAGGCCGACATTGACCAGGAACCGCAGCCGGTCGGTGATCTCCTTCAGGATCCGTCGGGCGATCTCCATCTGCTTGGCGGTGAGCACAGTCTCCAGGTTCTCGAACCATTCGCCGGCGTGGCGGATGGAGAGCAGGGAGACCTCGCCCACATGGCGACCGTCGATCTTCACGGCCAGCGCCTCGGGCTTCAGGCGGTAGCCGTGGCAGACCTCGCAAGGGGTCTCGGACTGGTAGCGGCCCAACTCCTCGCGCACCCAGGAGCTGTCGGTCTCGCGCCAGCGGCGCTCCAGGTTCGGCAGCACGCCCTCGAAGGTCTTGTTGACCTCATATTTCCGGGCGTTGTCGTCATAGATGAACTTGATCTTGTCCGTGCCCGATCCGTAGAGGACCACCTTGCGGGCCTCGTCCGACAGCTTCCACCAGGGGACATCCATCGAGAAGTCGTAGTGGCTGGCCAGGGCCTGAAGGGTCTGGGTGTAGAGCGGCGAGGGGCCCTTGGACCAGGGCGAGATCGCGCCCTTGTGCAGGGTCTTGTCCTTGTCGGGCACCACCATGTCGGCGTCGAAGGCCAGCTTCATGCCCAGGCCGTCGCAGACCGGGCAGGCGCCGAACGGGTTGTTGAACGAGAAGAGGCGCGGCTCGATCTCGCTGATCGTGAAGCCTGATACCGGGCAGGCGAATTTCTCGGAGAACAGAATGCGGCGCGGCTCCGCCTCGCCCTCGGCCTTGTCGGCCCATTCGGCCACCGCGATACCGTCGGCCAGCTTCAGCGCCGTCTCGATCGAGTCGGCGTAGCGGCTTTCGAGGCCCGGCTTGGTGACCAGCCGGTCCACGACGATGTCGATGTCGTGCTTGAACTTCTTGTCGAGGGTCGGCGCGTCCTCGATCGGATAGAACTCGCCGTCGATCTTCAGGCGCTGGAAGCCCGCCTTCTGCCACTCGGCGATTTCCTTGCGGTACTCGCCCTTGCGGCCGCGGATCACCGGGGCCAGCAGATAGAGCCGCTCGCCCTCGGGCAACAGGGTCAGCTTGTCGACCATCTGGCTGACGGTCTGGCTCTCGATCGGCAGGCCGGTGGCCGGCGAATAGGGCACGCCCACCCGCGCCCAGAGCAGGCGCATATAGTCGTGGATCTCGGTGACCGTGCCGACCGTGGAGCGCGGATTGCGGCTGGTGGTCTTCTGCTCGATGGAGATGGCCGGCGACAGGCCCTCGATCAGGTCCACGTCCGGCTTGCTCATCAGCTCCAGGAACTGGCGGGCGTAGGCCGACAGCGACTCCACATAGCGCCGCTGGCCCTCCGCATAGATGGTGTCGAAGGCCAGCGAGCTCTTGCCCGACCCCGACAGCCCGGTCAGCACCACCAGCTCGCCGCGCGGGATATCGACGCTGACGTCTTTCAGATTGTGCTCACGCGCGCCACGCACGCGGATGAAGTTCAGCTGTTCGGCCATGATTTCCTGGAACGCTCTTCCCCGCCGAGGTCGCCCGCGGGACCGCCTAATGTAGTGTCGGGACTCACAGATAACATAGGAACAATAAGCGAACAAACCGCGTGGGTTGGATCGCGACGCGCGGTCTGGCGCGCGCCCGGGCGATCCTAGGGGCGGATGCGTCGAAATCTGTCAGCAGGCGAGGCCGCGCATGTGGATCGGGGGCCCTGCGTCACAGGTTACATTCTGGTAACTGGCGCAGGGCCGGCGCCCTACCTAGGGTCCGACCGCCATATTCCAGGAGTCGCCCCATGAGCCTCGACCGTCGCCAATTGCTGCTGAGCGGCGCCGCCGCGGGTCTCGCCACCGCTGCGCCGGGCCTGGCCCTGGCCGCCACCGGCGACGCCGCCGCCAACGCCTTCTTCGACAAGACCTGCGTCCAGATGCTGGACGACGCCCCGGAATTCGCCTCCAGTCTGGGCCTCGACAAGGGCGCCCTGGCCTGGCGCAAATCCAAGCTGTCGGACGCCTCCTGGGCCGGCGTCGAGGCCAAGCACAAGTTCTGCGAGGACGGCCTGGCCTCCCTGAAGGCCCTGCCGGACGCGGGTCTCTCGCCCGCCGTGAAGCTGAACAAGGACGTGGTGGCCTACGCCATGGAGCTCGGCCTGGAGGCCAGGCCCTTCAAGTTCGGCGAGAACAATTTCCAGTCCGCCATGAGCGAGAGCTCGACCCCCTATGTGGTCAGCCAGCAGGGCGGGACCTATTCCGACGCCGGCGAGTTCCTCGACAGCCAGCACAGCATCGAGACCGCGGCCGATTGCGACGCCTATCTGGCCCGCATGCACGCCGTGGCGGTCGCGCTCGACCAGGAGACCGCCCGGGTGAAGGCCGACGCCGCCCAGGGCGTGATCGCCCCGGACTTCATCATGGCCAACATGCTGGGCCAGATGAGCGGCATGCTGGCGGTGTCCGCTGCGGACTCGCGCTTTGTCTCGTCCCTGGCCGGCCGCGCCAAGGCCAAGGGCATAGCCGGCGAATGGTCCGGCCAGGCGACCAAGATCGTCTCCGGCGAGATCTATCCGGCGCTCACCCGGCAATATGAGACCCTCAAGGGCCTGCAGCCCCAGTCCGGTCACGACGCCGGCGTCTGGCGGTTCAAGGATGGCGAGGCCTACTATAGTTGGCTGCTGAAGGCCGGCACCAATACCGACATGACCGCCGAGCAGGTCCACCAGACCGGCCTGGAGCAGAACAAGGCCATCGAGGCGCGCATGGACGCGATCCTCAAGGCCAATGGCCTGAGCCAGGGCACGGTTGGCGAGCGGATGATCGCGCTCGGCAATGACCCGCGCTTCCTGTTCCCGGACACCGACGCCGGCCGCGACCAGATCATCGCCTATCTGAACCAGGTGATCATCGATGTGCGGCCGAAGCTGGCCAGCCAGTTCAACCTGAAGCTCAAGGCGCCGGTGGATGTGAAGCGAGTGCCCGCCGACATCCAGGACGGCGCGGGCCAGGGCTATATGAACACCGGCTCGCTCGACGGTTCACGGCCCTCGACCTACTACATCAACCTCAAGTCCACGAAGAACTGGCCCAAGTTCTCCCTGCCCACGCTCACCTATCACGAGACCGTTCCGGGCCATGCCTGGCAGGGCGCCTATCTGACCGAGACCGGCCAGCTGCCGTTGATCCGCATCCTGCTGTCGGGCTTCAACGCCTATGTCGAGGGCTGGGCGCTCTACGCCGAACAACTCGGCGACGAGATGGGCATGTACGAGACCAACTGGGCGGGCCAGCTGGGCTATCTCCAGGCCCAGCGCTTCCGCGCCATCCGCCTGGTGGTCGACACCGGGCTGCACGCCAAGCGCTGGACCCGCGAACAGGCGATCGACTGGGCGGTGGCCAATTCCGGCCGCACCCGCCAGGCCATGACCAGCGAGATCGACCGCTATTGCGGCACCCCGGGCCAGGCCTGCGGCTACAAGGTCGGCCACAATGAAATCAATCGCCTACGCGATCACGCGAAGCAGGCGCTGGGCGCCAAGTTTGATATCCGGGGCTTCAACGACACCGTGGTGAAGACCGGCGCCGTGCCGATCAGCGTGCTCGCCGCCCAGATCGACGCCCTGATCGCGGCTGGCGGCAAGGGGTAGAAGGACGCGCCCTCTCCGAGCCGGAGAGGGCGTGCCCGCCTCAGCTCTCCCGCGAGGAATAGACCGGCGTACGCTTCTCCAGGAACGCCCGCACACCCTCGCCGAAGTCGCCGTCCTGGGCGCAGAGGATCTGGTTGCGGTCCTCCATGGCGATGGCCGCTTCCAGGCCGTTGGCGTCGATGGCGTGGTTCAGGGCCTCCTTGGTCAGACGCAGGCCGAGCGGCGTGGCGTGCAGCATGTCGGTGGCGAAGCCCCGGGCTTCGGCCTCCAGCTGGTCGGCTTCGACCACCTTGCTGATCAGGCCCAGTTGATAGGCCCGCTCGGCGGTGATGAAGCGGCCGGTCAGCATGTACTCGGCCGCCACGGAGGAACCGACCATGCGCGGCAGGAAATAGCTGACCCCGATGTCGCAGGCCGACAGGCCGATGCGAATGAAGGCGGCGTTCATCTTCAGGCTGGGCGTGGCGATCCGCACATCGGAGGCGAGCGCCAGGGCGAAGCCGCCGCCGGCTGCGGCCCCATCGATGCAGGCGATGATCGGCTGCGGGCAGCGGCGCATGGCGATGACGATCTCGCTGATCCGCCGCTGGCCGGTGAGCCCCGCGCCTACTGAACGGTCGGCGTTGTCGCCGCCGCGCTCCTTGAGGTCCAAGCCGGCGCAGAAGGCCCTACCGGCCCCGCGCAGCACCACGACGCGGACGTCGCGGCGCCAATAGAGGCCGACGAAGAAGTCGCGCAGCTCCTCCACCAGCTTGGGGTTCAGGGCGTTCAGCCGGTCGGGCCGGTTCATGGTGGCGAAGACCACGTCGCCTTCGGTCACGAGTTGCAGGTGTTCGTACATGACGGGCTCCGGGATCAGCGGGTCTGGCCGCCGTCGACGGGCAGGATCGCGCCGTGGACGAAACTGGCCTTGGGGGAGAGCAGGAAGGCGGCGGCCGAGCCGATCTCCTCGGGATGGCCGAAGCGCTTCAGCGGCACCTCCCGGTCGATCCAGCGGGTCCAGGAGCTGGCGCGCGGTCCGGTCGAGCGTTCCTCCCAGTCACCGCCCGGGAAGATGATATTGCCTGGCGCAATGGCGTTGACCCGGACATTGGCGGGGCCGGCGATCCGCGCAAGCTCCTTGGCCAGGTGGTTCATGCCGGCCTTGGCGGTGCCGTAGGTCAGAGGGGTTCCCAGCGCGCCCAGGCCCGCGATCGAGCTGATGAACAGGATCGCGCCCTCCTTGCGCGGCGCCATCAGCCGGAAGGCGCCGCGCGCCAGCCGCCAGGCCGAACCCAGGTTCTGGGAAAAGCCCGCGTCCCAGGTCTCGTCATCGACCTCGGCGCCCAGCGGGCAGGGGTGCAGACCGACATTGGCGACGGCTCCGAAGATCGGGCCCAGAGCGGCCTCCGCCCCGGCCAGGGCCTTCTCGATGGTGGCGGTGTCGCGCATGTCGCCGGCCATGGCCCACAGCTTGTCGGCGCCGTATTGGGCCGCGAGACGGGCGCGGGTCTCCTCCAGGGCTTCGGCGCCCCGGGCGGTGATCGCCAGCCGGGCGCCCTCGGCCAGGCAGGCCTCGACGATCCCCAGGCCTATGCCCCGGCTGCCGCCGGCGACGAAGATGACTTTGTCCTTGAGGCCCAGATCCATGCGCGTCTCCCGTCATGGCCGATCGTGCGCCGGCCCATCACGGCAAGCTGAACGCCCGGCCGCGACGTCAGGCAAGCAGGGCTTTGACTGACCCTGGGAAAGCTCGCTCAATTGGCGGCAACGAACCGCTCGAACGCGGCTGGGAGGCCTCCGTGAACTTCGATTTTTCCGACGAACAGAAGCAGCTGCGCGATCAGGTGCGCCGATTCCTCACCGATCGCTGCCCGACCTCCGCGGTCCGCGCGATCCTTGAGGGACCCGAGCCCTATGACCGCAAGCTCTATCAAGGCCTGGGCGAGATGGGCTTCCTGGGTGCGGCGATTCCCGAGGAATATGGCGGGGTCGGTCTGGGGCATCTGGAGCTGTGCGTCATCGCCGAGGAGCTGGGACGTGTAAACGCGCCGGTCCCGGTGCTGTCCTCGATCTACCAGGCCGCCGAGGCCCTGATGATCGCCGGGACAGACGCCCAGAAGGCGGCCTGGCTGCCGAAGCTGGCCACCGGCGAGGCGGTGGGGACCCTGGCGCTCGGCGAAGGGCCCGGCAAGGTCAGCGAGACCTCGGTCAAGGCCCAGGTCGCGGGCGGCAAGCTCACGGGCGTGAAGCTGCCGGTGGCCGACGGCGACAGCGCCGACCTGGCCATCGTGGCGGCGCGCGAACCCCAGGGCGTCTCGCTGTGGCTGGTCGATCTGGCGGGCCCCGGCGTGACCCGCGAGACCCTGGAGACCATCGACCCCACCCGCAGCCAGGCCAAGCTCAGCTTCGACGGCGCCCCGGCCGAGCGGCTGGGCGAGGCCGGTCAGGGCTGGCGGATCGTCACCGACGTGCTCGACCGCGCCGCGATCCTGCTGGCCTTCGAACAGGTGGGCGGCGCCGACCGGGCCTTGGAAATGGCGCGCGACTACGCCCTGGAGCGCATGGCCTTTGGCCGCCAGATCGGCTCGTTCCAGGCCGTGAAGCACATGCTGGCCGACATGTATGTCGCCGCCACCCTGGCCCGCTCCAACGCCTATTACGGCGCCTGGGCGCTTTCCACCGGTTCGGCTGAGCTGCCGGTGGCGGCGGCGACGGCCCGGGTGTCCGCCACCCAGGCCTTCCAGCATTGCGCCAAGAACAACATCCAGACCCACGGCGGCATGGGCTTCACCTGGGCCTTCGACTGCCACCTGTTCTACCGCCGCGCCAATGGGCTGGCGCTCGCCCTGGGCTCGCAGTCGACCTGGGAAGACCTGTTGATCGAACGCATGCGCCGGCGCAACGACGCCCCCGTGGCGGCCTGAGGACCCTGATCATGAACTTCGACGACACCCCCGAAGAAGCCGCTTTCCGCAGCCAGGTCCGCGCCTGGATCGCCGCCAACGCCCCGACGCACCTGGAGGCGGAACTGAAGCAGTCGAGCTTCGGCAACATGGGCCTGAAGAGCGAGGACCCGATCACCGCCGCCAAGGCCTGGCAGGCCAGGAAAGCCGAGGCGGGCTGGGCCTGCCTGCACTGGCCCAAGGAGTATGGCGGTCGCGGCGCCACCCCGATCGAGCGGGTGATCTGGGGCCAGGAGGAGGGCGCCTATGGCACGCTCGGCGGCCTGTTCACCATCGGCCACGGCATGTGCGGCCCGACCCTGATGGCCTGGGCGCTGGAGGAGCATAAGCGCAAGCTGCTGCCGGCCATGGCGTCAGGCGACGAAGTCTGGTGCCAGCTGTTCTCCGAACCGGCCGGCGGCTCCGACCTTGCGGGTCTGCGCACCAAGGCCGAGCCGGCCAATGACGGCTCCGGCGACTGGATCATCCAGGGCCAAAAGATCTGGACGAGCGGCGCCCAGAACTCCGACTACGGCATCCTGATCACCCGGACCGACCCCAATGTGCCCAAGCACAAGGGCCTGACCATGTTCTGGCTGTCGATGAAGTCGCCGGGCATCGAGATCCGGCCGATCAAGCAGGCCAATGGCCAGTCGGGCTTCAACGAGGTGTTCTTCAACGAGGTCCGCATCCCCGACAACCAGCGGCTGGGCGCGGTAGGCGAGGGCTGGAAGGTCTCCCTGACCACCCTGATGAACGAGCGGCTGTCGATCGGGTCGGGCATGCCGACGGGGTTCCCCGAGCTCTTCGACTATTGCCTGAACTTCCAGACCGAGGACGGCCCGGCCGCCGACGACCGCATGGTGCGCTCGCGCCTGGCCCAGTTCGCGGTCAAGGCCAGCGGCCTGAGGTTCACCGGCATGCGGGCGATCAGCGCGCTCTCCAAGGGCGAGACCCCAGGGCCGGAAAATTCCATCGGCAAGCTGGTGGCGGGCGCCTCCATGCAGGAGCTGGCGATGTTCGCCCTGGACCTGCAGGGCCAGGCCGGAGTGATCAGCGATCCGGACCAGGCCGAGGCCGCCGCGCGGTTCCAGGCCATGCTGCTGCGCTCGCCCGCCACCCGGGTCGAAGGCGGTACGGACGAGATCCTGCGCAACATCATCGCCGAGCGCGTGCTGGGCCTGCCCGGCGACATCCGGGTCGATAAGGACGTGGCCTTCAAGGACATCCCGACCAGCGGAAGATAGGGGCTACTTCCCCTTCGCGGCCTCGACCTCGGTCAGGACGCGAAGGGCGTTGCCGCCCCAGATCTTGGCGACGTCGGCCTTGCTGTAGCCGGCGGCGATCAGCCGCTCCGTGATCTTGGGATAGTCGGCGACGCTGTCGAGGCCGTCGATGCCGCCGCCGCCGTCGAAGTCGCCGGAGACGCCGACATGGTCGATGCCGGCCACCTGGATCGCGTGCAGCATGTGCTTCATGTAGTCGTCGAGATTGGCGCGGGGCACAGGCCACTTGGCGTCGATCGGCTTCTTGCCGGCGATGAAGGCCTTGCGCTGGTCGGGCGTCATGTCGCGGCCGTTGAAGCCCACCTGCTTCATCAGGGCGCCCATGGCCGCGTCGCGCTCGGGGATGTGCAGCGTCGGCGCCATGTAGTTCGAGAAGGCGTTGATCTGGATGACCCCGCCATGGGCGGCGAGCGCCTTCAGATGGGCGTCGTCGATATTGCGCGGATGGTCGAAGATCGCCCGGCACCCGGAGTGCGACAGGATGATCGGCGCCTTGGACAGCGCCAGCATCTGATCCAGCACCTGGTCCGAGGCGTGCGAGGCGTCGAGCACGATGCCCAGGCGGTTGGCCTCGGCCACGAAGTCCTTGCCCTTGGGCGACAGCCCGCCCCATTCCGGCTTGTCCGTGGCGGAATCGGCCAGGTCATTGTTGAGGAAGTGGACCGGCCCCATCATCCGCACGCCCAGGGCGTAGAAGCTCTGCATCAGGCTGATGTCGCCGGCCACCGGCGAGCCGTTCTCCATGCTCAGAAATACGAAGCGCTTGTTCTGGGCCAGGATCGCCTGAGCGTCGGCGGCCTTGAGCGCGATGGCGAACTGGGCGCCATGCTTGGCGACCATCTCGTGGATCTCGGTGGCGCGGACCAGGCCGAAGTCGCGGGCCTGGGCGTTACCCGCTACGCCGCGCGCGCCCTGGGGCGTGAAGATCGCGAAGAAGCCGCCATCGACCCCGCCCTCGATCATGCGCGGCAGGTCCACCTGGCTGCCATCGGCGGCGTAGTCGTGGCGATCGAGGATGTCCCAACCGGGAATGTGGAAGTTGGCCGGGGTGTCATAGTGGGTGTCGAGCACGATGGCGTCGCGATGGGCGACAGCCCAGGCGGGCAGGGGCTTGGCCTTGGGCGCCGGCTTGGCGGCGAGCGCCCCGGTCGCGCAGACGGCCATCAGGAGGGCGAGCGGAACGGTCGAACGGCGCATGAAGTCTCCCCGGGGAACTGATCCCGGAGGGTGAGCCCTGTCCGACCGCCGATGCAAGGTCTAGCTCCGGTCGATCCGGGCCGCATAGCAGCCACGGCCTGCATTGTGGGCGTGGAGATAGGCCGCGTCCGGATTGTCGAGCAGGCGCAGGATCAGGGGCTCGATCTCGTCGCCGGCGGCGAGATCGGCGTCGAGGATCATGCCGGCCTCGTCGAAGGCGCGGATGGAGATCGCCTTGCGGACGGTCAGCACCGGCGGAACTTCATCCACGAACCGCGCGGTCTCGGCCGCCGCCTCATTGACGAAGATGGCGTGGCGGCCGCGATAGGGGCTCCGCGCCGGCTGATACTCGTGGTTCAGCAGCAGCAGGGTCTCGCCGGGCCGGGCGTCGGCCAGGGTGATGCGGCAGGGAAAGCCGAGGGGCGCGTCGGCGGTCATCCGGATGACGCCACGCGCGGCGAGGTCCGTGTCCGACAAGCCGAACAGGGGTTGGAATTCCGCGACCGGCAGGCCGCTGATGACATAGGTCATGGCTGTGTCCTTGAGCTGGCTAGAGGGCGTCGTGGAAGATGACGCCAAGGGTGTGGCGGGCGCCGGATCGAACCCGGCTGACTCCATGGCGCAGGGCTACGCGATAGGATCCGCGTGAGCCAGTCACCGGCCGGGTGTTGACGGCGAAGATCAGGGCGTCGCCCTGGCGCAGCGGGGCGACCTCCACGCGGGACTGCATGCGCGGCCGCTGTTCGGTGAGCACGAACTCGCCGCCGGTGAAATCGCGCCCGGGCTCCGACAGCAGCACCGCCACCTGCAGCGGGAAGACGTGCTCGCCATAGAGGTCCTGGTGCAGGCAGTTGTAGTCCTGCGGCCCGTAGCGCAGCAGCAATGGGGTCGGCCGGACCTGACCCGCGTCGTGGCAGCGGGCCAGGAACGCGGCATGGTCGGCGGGATAGTCGATGTCGATCCCCATGCGTTGGTTCCAGCGGTTGGCGATCGGCGCGAGCCTCGAATAGGTCGCCTCGCGCAGGGTCTGGACCAGGTCGGGCAGGGGATAGGCGAAATACTGATACTCGCCCCGCCCGAAGCCGTGGCGGCTCATCACCACCCGGCTGCGAAAGCCCGCCGGGTGGTCATAGAGCGCGGCAGCCGCCGCGCAGTCCTGCGGCGTCAGCAGGCCCGGCAAGAGGGCGCAGCCCCGGGCGTCGAGTTCGGTCTCCACGCCGGGCCAGTCGACGTCGGCGATACGGGCGGCGAGGTTGACGGGGCGCTGGAGGGCGAGCGCGCTCACGCCGCCGCCTCCCGTTCCAGCAGGACGCGCTTGCGCTCCACACCCCAGCGATAGCCGGACAGCGCCCCGTCGTTGCGGACCACGCGATGGCAAGGGATGGCGACCGCCAGCGCATTGGCGGCGCAGGCCTGGGCCACGGCGCGGACGGCGCGAGGCTGGCCGATCCGGGCGGCGATATCGGCATAGCTCGCCGTTCGCCCGGCCTGGATCTCGGTCAGGGCCTGCCAGACCCGCTGCTGGAAGGCCGTGCCGCGCACGTCGAGCGGCAGGTCGAGGCCGGCGCGGGGCTGTTCCACCAGGCCCACGACCCGGGCCATGGTGGCCTCGAAGGCCGCGTCGCCGCCGACCAGTTCGGCGCGGGCGAAGCGGTCCTGCAGGTCGCGAACCAGGGCGTCGGGATCATCGCCCATCAGGATGGCGCAGACCCCCTTGTCGGTGGTGGCGACCAATATGGCGCCCAGGGAACACTGGCCCACGGCGAAGCGGATGGTGGTGGCCTCGCCGCCCTTGCGGAACCGGGTCGGGGTCATGCCCAGCACCTGGGTCGAGGTTTCGTAGAACCGGCCGCCGGAATTGAAGCCGGCGTCATAGATGGCCTCGGTCACGGTGGCCGATCGGCCCAGCTCCTCGCGGACCCGGGCGGCGCGGTGGGCCTTGGCGTAGGCGCCTGGCGTCACCCCGGCCACGGACTTGAACACCCGATGGAAGTGGTGCGGGCTCAGGCCCGCCGCCTGGGCCAGGGCGTCCAGGCTGGGCGGGGTCTCGGCGGCCTCGATGGCCCGGCAGGCGGCGGCCACGGTCTCGGCATAGCGCTCGGCCTGCGGCGCCTGCGTGGGCTTGCAACGCTTGCACGGGCGGAAGCCGGCGGCCTCGGCCTCAGCCGGTGTGGCGTGGAAGGCGACGTTCTCGCGGCGCGCCAGGCGGGCGGCGCAGGCGGGGCGGCAATAGACGCCGGTGGTGCGGACCGAATAGTAGAACCCTGCCTCGGGGTCGCGGCCGACCACGGCCGCCCAGCGGGTGTCGTCGAGGGGTGTCTGGCTCAGCATCTCAAGCTCCTTCGGATGTCTTGAGACCATGTTTAGGGCTCCCGCAGACGGGCCGAACTCCGGCTCTTGCGGTCAAATTCGGGTGTTCCGCGCGATCTGCAAGCCCGCGCGGGGCGCCATGTCCGATTTGCGCGACTTGCCGGCCAGGCCTATAACCGGACGCAAGAGCTGAAGGAGCCACGACCATGCGCCACGTGACGGACACCCGCCTCGTCCTGAACGTCAACGCAACCCTGGTCGTCCATGTCCGCCTTCCTCACGCTCGACGCCGTCAGCTTCAAAACCTCTGACGGTCACCCCCTTCTCGACAATCTGACCCTGGCCTTCGGGGCCGAGCGCACCGGCCTGGTCGGACGCAACGGGGTGGGCAAGACCACCCTGATCCGCCTGATGCTGGGTGAACTCCGTCCCGCCTCCGGCGCCGTGGCCGTGCGCGGCCACGTCGGCGTCCTGCGACAGGCGCTCAGTCCGCCGCCCGGCGCGCGGGTGGGCGACCTGCTGGGGGTGTCGGAATCCCTGGCGCGTCTGGACCGCATCGCGGCGGGGCAGGGGCGCGACGACGACTTCGCCGACGCCGACTGGGCGCTGGAGGCGCGGCTTGCCGAAGCCCTCGCCGAGGTGGGCTTGGCGGACCTCGACCTCGATCGGCCCGCGCCTGAACTGAGCGGCGGCCAGGTCACCCGCGTGGCCCTGGCGGGTCTATTGGTGGCCCAACCGGACCTGCTGCTGCTCGATGAACCGACCAACAATCTCGATGCCGAGGCTCGGGCCCTGGTGATCCGGGTGCTGCGGCGCTGGAAGGGCGGGGCGATCGTGGTCAGCCATGACCGTGAGCTGCTGCGGGCCATGGACCGGATCGTCGAGCTGACCAGCCTGGGCGCGCGGACCTATGGCGGGAACTACGACCTCTATGCCGCCCGCAAGGCCGAGGAGGCGGCCGCCGCCGCGCGAGACCTGGCCGAGGCGGAACGGGCCCTGGCGCGGGTGGGTCGGGAGGCCCAGCAGGCCCGAGAGCGCAAGGATCGCCGCGACGCCGCCGGCAAGCGCTTCGCCGCCCGGCGCAGCGAGCCGAAGATCATGCTGGGGGCCATGGCCGAGCGCGCCGAGATGTCTGGCGGACGCGCCCAATTGCTGGCGGAACGCCAGGCCGCCGCCGCCGAGGCTGACCTCGCCGCCGCCCAGGGGCGGGTGGAGCGTTCGCGACGCCTGGGGTTTGACCTGCCGTCCTGCGGCCTGCCGGGGGGCCGGACCGTCCTGGCTTTCGAGGACGTGGCCTTCGGTTATCCGGGCGGCCCACCGCTGATCACCGGCCTGGACCTGCGGCTGACGGGGCCGGAGCGGGTGGCGGTGACGGGGGCGAACGGCAGTGGCAAGACCAGCCTGATCCGGCTGGCCACCGGCCAGCTGACGCCCGGTTCAGGGCAGGTGACGCGCGGGGTCGAGGCGGCCTTGCTGGATCAGCAGACCGCCATGCTGGGTGACGACGAGACCCTGGCCCAGGCCTTCCGTCGCCTGAATCCGGAGGCCAGCGACAACACCGCCCGCGCGGCGCTGGCCCGCTTCCTGTTCCGGGGCTCCGCCGCCGACCGTCAGATCGGCTCGCTCAGCGGCGGCGAGCGTCTGAGGGCGGCGCTGGCCTGCGTGCTCAACGCCACACGTCCGCCCCAGCTGCTGATCCTGGACGAACCCACCAACCACCTCGACCTCGACTCGATCGCCGCGGTCGAGGCGGCCTTGGGCGGCTATGA
>NZ_CANCLE010000104.1 GCF_947378715.1 Phenylobacterium aquaticum | reverse complement strand
CTGGACGCCGCCGAGGTGTTCCGCACCAGCCAGGCTGTCCTCTCGCAAGGCGAGGGCCCGGCCGAGGCCTTCCGCCTGGCCGAGGTTCCCGGCGTCGCCGTCGAACCGCTGAAGGCCGAGGGCCGCAAGTGCGCCCGGTCCTGGCGCATCCTGCCGGAGGTCGGCTCCGACCCGCGCTATCCGGACCTGTCGCTGCGTGACGCCGAGGCCGTGGCCGCCTGGGACGCCGCCCGTGGCTGAGGACACACCGGCCTCGCCTGCGCCCTTCGCCACGCCCCTGGGCTGGATCGCCTATGGCCTGGCGGCGGCGACCATCCTGCTCGACCAGATCAGCAAGGTCTGGATCCTGGAGGGGCTGAACCTGCCGCTGCGGATCACCGTACCGGTGGCTGGGCCTCTGAGCCTGACCATGGTCTGGAACCGCAGCATGAGTTTCGGTCTGCTGCGCGGCAATGAGGACCTGCTGCGCTGGGGACTGACGGCCTTTTCCCTGGGGGTCGCGGCCCTGCTTGCCGCCTGGACCCGCAGGGCGGAACGGCCCTTCATGGGCCTGGGGCTGGGTCTGGTGATCGGCGGGGCCATCGGCAACGCCATCGACCGGGTGCGGTTCGGGGCGGTGGTGGACTTCATCGACGTCACCCGACTGGGCTTTTTCCCCTGGGTTTTCAATGTCGCCGACAGCGCCATCACGATCGGCGTCATCTGCCTGCTGCTGGATTCCGCGCGTCGCGAACCCAAGGCGAGCTAATGCGCGTTGGCGTATTTTGCCGTTTGCGCTATCGATCTTTCCTTCCCGGCCGGGGGCGGCCCTACGGAGCCTGTACTTCATGCGTCTGAACCGAGTGATCGTTATGACCGCCCTTGTCGGGGCCGTGGGTCTGGCCGGGTGCCAATCCACCCGCAAGGCCCTGGGCATGACCAAGGTCACCCCCGATGAATTCCGCGTCGTCGCCAAGGCCCCCCTGGTGGTGCCGCCTGACTACGCCCTGCGCCCGCCGGCCCCCGGTGAGCCGCGCCCGCAGGAGCTGCAGCCTGAAAGCGCCGCCCGCGCCGCCCTGCTGGGCGTCCGCGAGGCCCAGGACCGGTCCGACGGCGAAAAGATGCTGGTCGCCAAGGCCGGCGCCGACAAGGCCGACCCGCTGATCCGCTTCGTGGTCGACGACGAGAACGGCGATATCGCCCACAAGGACAAGAGCTGGGCCGACAAGGTCATGTTCTGGAAGGCCGGGCAGCCCAAGGCCGCCGGCCCGACCATGGCCGAGGGCGACACGCCCGCGCCCGTGGACGCGGTGTCCGAGGAAGCCCGGATCAAGACCGTGCTCGGCGACAAGCCGGTGATCATCGCCCGCACCAAGCCGACCCGGTTCAAGCTACCGGGCCTGTAGAGCTCACGCTCCTCCCCCGGCGCGAAGCGCGTCTTGGGGGAGAGCAGGCCATTTTCTACTCCTCGCCCGGCGTCTTCACCGTGAAGCCCTGGGCGCGCAGGCGGTCCAGCACCCCACCCTGGGCCAGCAAGGGGCGTAGCTGCACCACCGCCACGGCGTGGCCTGGCTGCTTCAGGGCCGCCGCTATGGCGCCGGCCTGATCGGCCTTCAACCGGGCGTCGAGATCGCCGGCCCCGGGCGCGGCGTTCAGGCACTTCTCATAGCCCCGCTCGCCGCCCAGCGCCGCGCGCACTTCGCCCTCGGCCCAGGCCTGGGCGGCGCGGCGCGCGCTGCCCTCACCAGCCTCCACCTCATCGAGCGCATCGTCCAGGCAGGCCCGCTGGGCCGCCGGCGAGGTCCGGAGCGCGGCGCCCATGATCGGCCCCAGGGGATAGACCTTGGTCTCGATCTTCAGCTTCCGGGCCTTGGCCAGGCGGGCGATGGTCTTGGCTGGATCGGCGGCGGTGATGTGAGCGGCCTCGCGATAGTCGGAGACCAGCAATATGCCCGCGGCCAGGCCGTTCTTCAGGGCGTAGCGCTTGGCGGGCTGGCCGACCCGGGTGCGGGCGGCGACGAAGCGGGCCCTCAGCGCCGGGTCCAGCGTCTCCTCGATCGGGGTCTTGGATTTCATGCGGGCGAGGTCGAACAGCACCCCTGGGGCGCCCAGCACACCCACCCCGACATTGTTGAACGGCAGGATCACCCGGTTGGCGCCCGTCAGCCGGCGTTCGAGCACCGCGTCGTCCCAGGCGAAGCTCTTGGGCATGTTGGACGGCACGCCCAGCACATAGACGGTCGAATCGCCGTCCGAGACCCGCCACCAGGCCGGGCCGCGATCCCGGGCGGTGACCACCAGCTCCTCGACCAGTACGGCGTCGGGATCATTGGGGTCCGGCGCGGGCGGCGCCTGGGCCACGGCCGGAAGCGCCAGAAGGCAGGCGGCCGCCAGGCCGAGGAGATGTCTTGTCCGCGTCATGTCACACCATCCGGGCGCCCCCCCGGAATCGTCCTATATTGAGAGGCTGGAGCCTGACTGACCATGCCGATCCGCCGCCTTCCGCCCGAAACCGTCAACCGCATCGCCGCTGGCGAAGTGGTCGAACGTCCTGCGAGCGCGGTCAAGGAATTGGTGGAGAACGCCCTGGACGCCGGGGCGGCGTCGGTCGAGGTCCAGGCGGACGGCGGCGGCCTGACCCGCATCCTGGTGGCCGATGACGGCCAGGGCCTCACCGCCGAGGAGCTGCCGCTGGCCATTGAGCGCCACGCCACCTCCAAGCTCGGGCCCGACGTCCACGGCGACTACGACCTGTTGCAGATCTCCACCCTGGGCTTCCGGGGCGAGGCCCTGCCCTCCATCGGCTCGGTGGCGCGGCTTTCCATCAGCGCCCGGGCCAAGGGCCAGGCCGAGGCCCATGCGATCCTGGTCGAGGGCGGCGCCGTGGGCCAGGTGACCCCCTCAGGCTTCCCCGGGCCGCATGGGGCGCGGGTCGAGGTGCGCGACCTGTTCTACGCCACCCCCGCCCGGCTGAAGTTCATGAAGTCCGAGCGTACCGAATCGCTCGCCATCGCCGAGGAACTGAAGCGCCAGGCCATGGCCCATGAAGCCGTCAGCTTCACCCTCGACATCGACGGCCGCCGCACCTTGCGCCTGCCGGCCGAGCGCAAGGGGCCGGAGGGCCGCCTCGCCCGCCTGGCCGCGATCATGGGCCGGGACTTCCAGGACAACGCTCTGGCCGTCGACTATGAGCGCGAGGGGGTGAAGCTGTCGGGCTTCGCCGGCCTGCCGACCTTCAATCGCGGCAACTCCGCCCACCAGTACCTGTTCGTCAACGGCCGGCCGGTGCGCGACCGGCTGCTGCAGGGCGCCCTGCGCGGCGCCTATGCCGATTTCCTGGCCCGCGACCGCCATCCGCTGGTGGCGCTCTATCTGGAGCTCGATCCGTCGCAGGTGGACGTCAATGTCCACCCGGCCAAGGCCGAGGTGCGGTTCCGCGATCCGTCCCTGGTGCGCGGCCTGATCGTCGGCGGCCTGCGCCATACCCTGGCCGGCGCCGGCCACCGGGCGGCGACCACCGTGGCCACTGACGCCCTCAATGGCTTCCGGCCCGAAAGCCGCCCGGGCGGATATGTCCCCGGCTATATCCCGCCGCCCCCGGCTCAAGGGTTCTCGGCCTGGCGGATGGGGGGCTGGAACCCGACGCCGGGAAGCGGCGGCGGCATGGCCGCGGCCCTGGCCCAGGCCCTGCCCGGACTGACCGAGGTCTCGGCCCGCTCCGACTATCCCGACGCCGCCTATTCACCCGGCATGGCCGAGGGCCCGACGGCGCACGTGACCTTCGACCCGGTCGACTTTCCGCTCGGCGCCGCCCGGGCCCAGGTGCACGAGACCTATATCGTCGCCCAGACCCGCGACGGGGTGGTGATCGTCGACCAGCACGCCGCCCATGAGCGGCTGGTCTATGAGCGGATGAAGGTGGAGATGGCGCAGGGCGGCGTCTCCCGCCAGGCCCTGCTGCTGCCCGAGGTGGTCGAGCTTGATCCGGCAGAGGCCGAGCGGGTGGCCGCCAAGGCCGACGAACTGGCGGCCCTGGGCCTGATGGTCGAACCCTTCGGGCCCGGTGCGATCCTGGTGCGGGAGACCCCGGCCCTGCTGGGCGAAACCGATGTCGCCGGGCTGATCCGCGACATCGCCGATGACCTGGCCGAGAACGGCCAGGCCCTGGCGCTGAAGGAGCGGCTGGAGGAGGTCTGTTCGACCATGGCCTGCCACGGCTCGGTCCGGGCCGGCCGCCGCCTGACCGCCCCGGAGATGAACGCCCTGCTGCGCCAGATGGAGGCCACCCCCCATTCCGGCCAGTGCAACCACGGCCGCCCGACCTATGTCGAACTGAAGCTGGCCGACATAGAGCGGCTGTTCGGACGGCGGTGATCGAACCCTCGCCCGGCTCTTCGGCGCGAGGGGGCTATTCCAGCTCGGTCTCTGCGAAGTGCTTCATCGCCGCGGCCAGGTAGTCCGTTAGTCCCGCAGCCCGCGCCTCGTAGCGGGCCCGGAACTCCGGGTTCTCCTGATAGAGGTGTCCGAGGCCAGCGAAAGCCTCCGCGGTCGGGGTTCGGTTCCATGACCTTGCGACCCAGGCATGGAGCTTACGAACCGAAGTCCCCACCGCCGCACAGTCAGGCGGCAAGCCCTGGGCCAAAGCCTGGGCCATGGCGGTCTCGATCGCGTCGAACTCGGCCTGGGCGGCGTCGAACTGGGCCTGCTTCCAGTCCTTGGCGCCGGCCTTGGCCTCATCGATCCGGCCCTGCATCTCCGCGCCGTAGTGCTCAACCAGCCAAGCCTCATGGGCCGCCTGCTTCTTGGGATCAAACCCCTTGTACATCGCTTTCTCGTCCATCTTTCCGTCTCCTTCGAGGGCGGCGAGGGTGCTGTCGAGGGTCTTCACCAGCTCGCGGTAGCGCCTGGCCTCGGCGGCCAGCCGCATGCGATGCGCCTTGAGGGCGGCCACGCGATCGAAGTCCGGCGCGTCCAGGGCCAGGCGGATCTCGTCCAGGGGGAGGCCAAGCTCCCGGTGGAACAGGATCTGCTGCAGGCGCAGAAGCTCATCCGGTCCGTAGTAGCGGTAACCGTTCTCGCCGACGGTCATGGGCTTCAGGAGCCCGATCTCGTCATAGTGGCGCAGGGCGCGGATCGAGAGGCCCGAAAGCCTCGCCACCTCGCCCACCGTGAAAACACCCATGGCTCCTCGCCCGTTGCTGACGGACCGATCACTGGGACCTCTCGCGACGGGAGGGTCAAGAGGCGCCTCTTGCGGTCTTTTCGCGACGTCCTAGGATGGTCGCTGGTTCAGATCTCTGGGGAGTTCATGTCCGAGATTGCGTTCGAGGCCCGGGCCTAACCGCCGACCGGCGTCCTCGTAGCCATTGGCGATTCAGGCCCTTCGTCCGCGCCCCCCTGGAGCGGGCGCGCTGTCTCATGCCTGAACCCGGACGATCCCTTGAACATTTCCAAGCCGCTGCAGCGGACCCTCCACGCCCTGGCCCAGGGCGGTGTCATCGTGCTTGAACGCGATGAGCGCGGAACCATCATCGACGCCGAATGCCTGACCCGCGAGGGCTGGCGCCTGGCCGATTGCGATCTCGCCCTCTTCAAGGACCTCAAGAGGAAGAAACTGATCTCCAGCCAGAACGGCCGGCCCTATCGCATCACCCGCGAGGGACTGATCAATCTGCGGGCCCAGCTCGACAACCGCACCAGCTCACGCGGCTGGTGACGAAAGCCGCAGGAAATGGACGCGCGCGGCGCCGTAGTCGCGCGCATCCAGCTTTTCATAGCCCGGCGCGTCGAAGTCCGGTTCGTCAGAGCCGCGCTCGAACACCACGATGGCCTCGGGCGCCAGCCAGCCGCCTTCGGCCAGGCGGGCCAGCGCCGTCTCGCCCAGGCCCTTGGCGTAGGGCGGGTCGAGGAAGGCGATGGCGAAGGCCGGACCATCGCTCCCTGGGCGCTGGCCGAGATCAGTGGCGTCGCGCCGATGCACCCGGGTGCGGCCAAACAGGCTGAGCGCGTCGACGTTCTCGCGGATCGCGCCCCGCGCCGCCTCGTCGGTCTCGACGAACAGGCAGAAGGCCGCGCCTCGCGACAGGGCCTCAAAACCCAGCGCGCCGGAGCCGGCGAACAGGTCGATGACCCGCGCGTCGCGCAATTCCGGGCCCCAGGCGGCGTGCTCCAGGATGTTGAAGATCGCCTGGCGGGCGCGGTCGGAGGTGGGCCGGGTGGCCGGACCGGAGGGCGCGATCAGGGCCTTGCCGCGAAATTCGCCGGAGACGATGCGCATGGGAGATCCTTCGGGGGTCGAGGCGCGGGACCTTGCCCCGACCCGCCGCGCGATCCAAGCTTCGCGCCAACAGAAAGAACGCAAGGGGGAAGACGCCATGGGCCTGGTCACGGTCGAACAGCGGGGCGCGACGCGCCTGGTCACCTACGCCAACCCACCCTTCGGGACCATGACCGCCCAAGGCTCGGTGGAGATGCTGGCCGCGCTCAGCGCCGCCGCCGAGGACCCGACCGTCCGCGCCATCGTCATCACCGGCGGCGTGCCGGGGATTTTCGTGCGCCACTATGATGTGGGCGAGCTGTCGGTGATGTCCGACGGCCTGGCCGGCGCGCCGCCCGCCCCGGCTGGCGGCAGCGGCGGCAAGCCTGGCGGGACCTTTGGCGAGATGGTCGATGTCATCGCCGCCGCACCCAAGCCGGTGATCGCGGCGATCAATGGCCTGTGCATGGGCGGCGGCTTCGAGATGACGCTCGCCTGCGATATCCGCATCGCCGGCGCGGACGTCACCGCTATCGGCCTGCCGGAAACCCGGGTGGGCATTTTCCCGGGCGGCGGCGGGACCCAGCGCCTGCCCCGCATTATCGGCGAGGCGCGCGCCCTGGAGATGATCCTGCGCGGCCGCACGGTCACCGGTCCGGAAGCCGGCGAGATCGGCATGGTGCACGAAGTGGTCGCCGATCCCCTGGGCCGCGCCCTGGAAATCGCCGCCGAGTTCGAGGCCAAGGGCCCCGACGGGGTCGCCTACGCCAAGCGGCTCACCCGCGCCGCTTTGGACCGCCCCCTGGCCGAGGGCCTGAGGGACGAGCGTCTGAGCTTTGTCGAGGTGATGAAGACCCCTTCGGCCCGCGAGGGCCTGAAGGCCGGGCGTCCGCCCGCGGCGATCCAGAGCCTTTGAACTCAGGCTTTCCGGCGAAGCTGCGCTCCGGGCCTGGCTTGTCGGACTTTGGTCGCTCGGATGCGGGACGGGCGCTCGCCCGTGGTGGTCCGGAGTCCTTGAACGCGGGCTTCCCGGCGAAGCTGCGCTCGGGACGCGGCTTGTCGGACGTCGGTCGATCGGAGCGGGGGGGCCTGGGCCGATCGGCCTTTGCGTAATCCGGGCGGTCGAAGGCCGGGCGCTCGGCGCGGGGCTTGTCCGGGCGCGGCCCTTCCGGACGAGGGGCCGGCTTGGCCGGACGATCACGGGTTCCCCGCGCGTTGAGACCTGGCGGCCCCTTGTCAGCGCTCGCGGGGCGAGGCTTGCCGGCATAGGCGGGACGCGGCGCACCAGAACGGGCCGGCGCGCTGCGCGGCTTGTCGGCCTGGGCGGCGGCGGCATCGCGCGGCGCCGACTTGGCGGGCCGGTCGCGGGTTCCGCGCGCGTTGAGGCCGGTCTCGGCGCGGGATCGTTCGGCCGCTGCCACCACAGGCCGGGGGCGGTCGCCACGCGGCTTGCCGGGACCGATCACGGCGGGGCCGGGCTTGGACGGCGCCTTGCCCTGTGTCTTGGCGGCGTGGCCGACCTTCTTCTTCGGCTTGGCCCAGCCGGACTTGTACTCCGGCTTTTCCTTGCTGCGGGCGGCAGGCGACGGTTCCTGAGCCGCAGCGACCAGACCGGGATCGGGTTCGCCCGGCGCGCGACGACCGGCGCCCGGACGGCGCTTGGGCATATATTGCGGACGATCGCCCTTGGGCATGTTGTCGGGTTCGATATGGGCGGCCAGCTGCTCGCGAATCACGCGCGGCCCCACCTCCTCGACCTCGCCCTCGCGCAGGGTTCCCAGCGCGAAGGGGCCATAGGACAGGCGGATCAGGCGGTTCACCTGCAGCCCCAGATATTCCAGCACCCGGCGGATTTCGCGGTTCTTGCCCTCGGCCAGGGTGACGGTGATCCAGAGGTTGGCGCCGGACGGGCCGTCCTTGGCCTTGTCGAGCCGGGCCTCGATGGCCCCATAGCGGACACCTTCGACCACCACCCCGTCCTTCAGGACGTCGAGCCGCTCCTGGGTGATCCGGCCATGGGCGCGGGCCCGATAGCGGCGGGTGATCTCCGCATTGGGCATTTCCAGGGCGCGGGCCAGCTCACCATCATTGGTCAGCAGCAGCAGGCCCTCGGAATTGAGATCCAGGCGGCCGACCGAGATCAGCCGGGGCAGCTCGGGCGGCAGGGCCTCGAACACGGTCGGGCGGCCTTGCGGATCCTTGTGGGTGGTCACCAGGCCGACGGGCTTGTGATAGCGGAACAGGCGGGCGGGCTCAGCCTCGTTCACCACCTCACCGTCGACGGTGAGGATGTCGCCGGGCTCCACCTTCACCCCCGGCGTGGTCAGGGTCTTGCCATTGATCGCGACCCGTCCGGCCTCGATCAGACGCTCGACATCGCGGCGGGAGGCGACGCCGGCGCGGGCCAGCGCCTTGGCGACTCTTTCACCTGCGCCTTGACCTTCGGGGCTGTCCTGGGTTCGTTGGGGGTCGTGGATCATGATCATCGCACCATGCGCATCGCCCTGCAGGCGGCGCAAGACGCCGCCGCACGGGGCGAGACCCCCGTGGGCGCCGTCGTGGTCGATCCAGCCACCGAGGAGGTCATCGCCATCGGCTCAAACGGTCCGATCGGCAGCCATGATCCGACCGCCCACGCCGAGATCGTCGCCCTGCGCGAGGCGGCCCGCAAGCTGGGCAATTATCGGCTCACCGGTCTGACCCTGGTGGTGACGCTGGAACCCTGCGCCATGTGCGCGGGCGCGATCAGCCACGCCCGTGTCGGCCGCCTGGTGTTCGGCGCCGACGACGCAAAGGGCGGCGCCGTGATCCATGGCCCGAAGTTCTTCGACCAGCCGACGTGTCACTGGCGGCCCGAGGTCACCGGCGGGGTGCTGGCGCTGGAGAGCGCCGAACTGCTGCGAGGGTTCTTCCGGGCGCGGCGGCGAAAATCCTAGACCAGCCCCGCCTTGTACAGCGCCAGCAATTCACCCCAGGCGCGCTCGGCGGAAGCCGGGTTGTAGACGGCCGAGCCCGGCACGCACCAGCCGTGCAGGGCGCCGTCATAGACCTCAATCTTGGCTGGGACGTTCGCTGCGGCGAAGGCGGCCTTGAGCTGGTCCTTGGCGTCGGGCTGGCGCTGGTCGTCGTTCATGGCGACGCCGAAATAGAACCGCGCCTTGATCTTGGGGACCAGCAGATGGGGGCTGTCCGGGGCGGCTGTCACCAGGCCGCCGCCATGAAACGAGCCGCCGGCGCCGATCCGGGCCGGCAGGGCCGCCGCCGTCTGCATCGTCATCGGCCCGCCCATGCAATAGCCCTGGACCCCGGCCTTGGCCTTCCGGTTGGTGACCTTCTGGGCGTCGAGGAACGCGACGAAGGCGACGGCGTCGCGGGTCACCGCGTCGGGGGTCAGCGGGGCGCGGATCAGGGCCAGCTTGGCGCGGTCGTCGGCATTGGCGAAGTCGAAGGGGCCGGTGAACACCGGGGCCGGGCGCGAGCGGTAGAAGGGGTTGGGGACCAGGACGACATAACCCTCGGCCGCCAGCCGCTTGCCCATGGCGCGAAATTCCGGTCGCAGGCCGAGCGCATCGGGCCAGATCAGCACGGCGGGCCAGGCGCCCTTGCCGGCCGGATGGAACAGGGCGGCGTCGCAGGACCCGTCGGTGGTCTTGATCGTCACGTCGCTCTCGACGACCTCGGCGGCCTGGGCGCCCGTGGCCACGACCACGGCGCCGGCGGCGCCGACGGTGAGTGCGGTGAAATCGCGTCGCGAAAGGGCGTCGGTCTGATCGTCCAGCATGAGGGTCTCCCAAGGCGGCCGAAATGGGCCAGCCCAGGAACTATCCCTCAAGCCCGGCGCGGCGTCACCCCGCGTCCTATCCGAAGATCGGGAACCAGCCATTGGAGCGGGCGCGAACGCCCTCCTCGGCCAACAGGGCCATCAGGGCCTTCCGCTTCGGACCGTCCGGGGCGAAGCGGAGTTGGCGGGTGTAGTTGGCGACATTGCAGCGGTGCAGAAACTCGTCTCGCGACTTTTCCATGGCTGTCTCCCCGGCGACGCGTGCGACGCCTGAGAGAACAACCCGCCCGGGGCGATCCCGATCCCTCGCCCGGCGGCTAAATTCGCCGGGACCTGACCCGCGTCAGGCCAGCTTGGCGTCCACGGCGGCGAGCACCGCCTTGGTGTCAGTCTTGAAGCCCTGGGCCTCCAGCGCTTCGCACAGGGCGCTGAGGCACAGGCGCACGTGCCAGGGGGTGGCCGAGGCGCCCATCAGGCCGATGCGCCAGATCTTGCCCTTGAGGGGGCCAAGGCCGGCGCCGATCTCCAGGTCCCACTTGGCGAGCACATGGGTGCGCACCGCCGCTTCATCGACGCCATCCGGCACGAGCACCGCATTCAGCTGCGGCAGGCGATAGGGTTCGGCGACCAGCAGCTTGAGGCCGGCCGCCTCAAGGCCCGCAGCCAGGGCCTCATGGGTGCGAGCGTGGCGAACCAGGACGGCTTGCTGGCCCTCCTCGAACAGGGCGACCAGGCTCTCGTGCAGCCCATAGAGCGCGTTGATCGGGGCGGTGTGGTGATAGGTCCGGCCGCCGTCGCCGCCCCAGTAGGCCATCAGCAGATTGAAATCCAGGAGCCAGTTGCGGACTTTGGTCTTGCGGCCGCTGATCGCCGCCTGAGCTCGCTTGGAGAGCGCGATGGGCGACAGTCCCGGAGGGGCCGACAGGCACTTCTGGGTGCCGGAATAGACCACGTCGGCGTCCCAGGCGGCGACGTCGACGACGATCCCACCCAGCGAGGTCACGCAGTCGACCACCGACAGGGCGCCGTATTTGCGGGCCAGCGCGCACAGCGCGGCGGCGTCGGAGCGCGCGCCGGTCGAGGTCTCGGCGTGGACGAAGGCCAGCACCTTCACCGGGCCACCCTTCAGGGCTTCCTCCACCTTGGCCGGGTCGACCGGCAGACCCCAGTCGAACTCGACCTTGATCACCTCGGCGCCGGCCCGGTCGGCCATGTCGGCCATGCGACCGCCAAAGGCGCCGTTGACGGCGATCACCGCCCGGTCGCCGGGCTCCAGCAGGTTCATGATCGCCGCTTCCATACCTGCCGTGCCGGGGGCCGGCAGGGGCACGCAGGCATGGTCAGGGGCGTTGAACAGCCGCGACATCGCCGCCTTGATCTCCTCCATCAGCTTCTGGAACTCGGGGTCCAGGTGGCCGATGGTCGGGCGGGCCAGGGCGGCCAGCACGCGGGGACTGACGTCGGAGGGGCCAGGGCCCATCAGGATGCGGCGCGGCGGCTGGAAGCTTTGCATGTGTCTCGTCCCCGGTCTTGGCTTTGGGCCGGGACGCTTAGGCCGGGACGGCGGCGGAGGCAATCTTGGCGTCAGGCCAGGATCTTGTCGGCGATCCGCTGGCGGTGGGCGTCATCGATCCCCAGGATGTCGCGCAGATAGGCGTCCATGGAGCCGCAGCGGGCCTCGATCTCGCTGAGCGCCGTATCAAGATAGGCCTCATGGACGCTGACCGCGACGCGCAGGGCGTCGTCGCTCAGGGTCTTGCCGGTGAGGTTCCTGACGTAGTCGCGCAGGAAATTCACCCGATGGATGATCCGGCCCTCGTGGTTGGTCGCCAGATAGTCGGCGACCAGGTCGTCGCGATGCACCCCGGCGATATGGTGGGTGAAGGCGCAGATCATGCCGGTGCGGTCCTTGCCCGCCGCGCAGTGCACCACCACCGCCCCGTCGGCTTCGGCCAGGGCCTGGAAGTAGCGGCTGAACAGATCCACGTGCCGGGCCTCGAAGGGGCCCCGGCGATAGAAGCCGATGCTGTCCTCATAGAACCAGTTTCCGTCGATATCGGGGACGCTGGCCAACAGGGTCGCCCAGTCGCCCTGGGCGTCCTCGATGTCGTTCTCGATCACCCGGCCGGAAAAGCCCTCCCAGCGCCTCGAAGGCTCGCGCTGGCGCTCCAGCGGGCGCCGCAGATCGACGATCACCTCGACGCCCAGGTCGCGCATGGCGGCCAGATCGGCCTCAGTAGCGTTGGCGTGGTTGGCGGAGCGATAGAGCACGCCGCGCTTCAGGCCGCGGCCGCAGGCGGTGTCATAGCCGCCGAAGTCACGGAAGTTCTCGACGCCCTCGAGGGGGATGTGACGGGTCATGAGCCTGATCTACTGCCGGATGCGGGCCCGGCGCAATCTCACGTCGCGGGCGTCATCTCCGCCAGCACCTGGTCCGGATCGAGCCCCAGGCCCTCGATCCGCTTGCGCCAGCGCTCCAGCGCCCCGTCATAATAGTCGAAGATGCAGGGGCAGCAGCCGCGATGGCAGCACTCGGCGTCGTCGGGGCGCGTGGGCGGACGGGGGACGACGGGCGGGCTCATCAACGCGGGTGTAGCGCCCGGCCGCCGAGACAGGCAATCCTCGCGGCCATGACCGACCACCACTTCACCACCTCTGATCGGGTTCGCATCGCCTATGGCGTCCAGGGCGAGGGCCGACCGGTCATGCTGCTGCACGGCTTCCTGTCGAGCGGCGCGCGCAACTGGGCCGCGCCGCGCCTGGTCCAGGCCCTGGTCGAAGCCGGCCGCCAGGTGATCACGCCGGACGCCCGGGGCCACGGCGCATCCGACGCGCCAACCGATCCCGGCTTCTGGCCTGCTGATGTCATGGCCCGCGACGTGGTGGAGCTGGTCGCCCACCTGGGCCTCATCGACTACGATCTCGGCGGCTATTCCATGGGCGGGCGCACCGCGATCCGCGCGATCGCTGGCGGCCTGCGGCCCCAGCGCCTGGTCATCGGCGGCATGGGCGAGACCGCGATCATGGAGGCCGGCCCCCGCGCCGAGGCCTTCGAGGACGCGATCCGCCGTGGCCCGGCTGCCCAGGACGCCGCCATGGGTGGGGCGCTCCACAAGCTGATGGCTGACCAGGGCCTGAAGCCCGAAGCCATGTTGGGGGTGCTGGCCTCGTTCCAGCCGACCACCGAGGCCGAGATCAGGGGGATCAAGATCCCCGCCCTGGTGCTGATGGGCCGCGACGACCACGACAACGGCTCCGGCCAGACCCTGGCCGACTGGCTGGGCGGGCGGTTCGTGCAGGTTCCGGGCGATCACGGGACCGCCGTCGCCGGCCGGGCGTTCCGCGAGGCTCTGGTCGCGTTCCTGGCCTAGCGGAACGGCGGCTCGTCGAAGCTGCGGAGCTTGCGGGAGTGGAGCCTGGGCCCTTCCTGGCGCAGCAGGTCCATGGTGGCGATGCCGATCTGCAGGTGCTGGCCGATGGCGCGTTCATAGAAGGCGTTGGCCTGGCCGGGCAGCTTCAGCTCGCCGTGCAGCGGCTTGTCGGAGACGCAGAGCAGGGTCCCGTAGGGCACCCGGAACCGATAGCCCTGGGCGGCGATGGTGGCGCTTTCCATGTCGATGGCCACGGCGCGGGACTGGTTGAACCGCAGCGCGCTGGAGGAATAGCGAAGCTCCCAGTTGCGGTCGTCGGTGGTGACCACCGTGCCGGTCCGCAGACGGCGCTTGAGCGGCTCGCCGGTCTCGCCGGTGACCAGCTCGGCGGCCCGGTTCATGGCCACCTGCACCTCGGCGATGGCCGGGATCGGGATTTCCGGCGGCAAGACCGAGTCCAGCACATGGTCGTCGCGCAGATAGGCGTGGGCCAGGACATAGTCGCCGATGGTCTGGGAGCCGCGCAGCCCGCCGCAGTGGCCGATCATCAGCCAGGCCTGGGGCCGCAGCACCGCCAGGTGGTCGCAGATGGTCTTGGCGTTGGAGGGGCCCACCCCGATATTGACCAAGGTGATGCCGGCCCGGCCCTCGGCCATCAGGTGATAGGCGGGCATCTGGTGCCTGCGCCAGGCGCCGTCAGCCACGGCCTGTTCCGGATTGGGCGTGTCGGCCGTGACCATCACCCGGCCGGCGGCGGAGAGCGCGGTATAGGGCCCGCCCGCCTTCAGCTGCTGGCAGCCCCAGCGGACGAACTCATCCACATAGCGGTGGTAGTTGGTGAACAGGATGAACTGCTGCACGTGCTCGGCCGGGGCGCCGGTGTAGTGGGTCAG
>NZ_CANCLE010000103.1 GCF_947378715.1 Phenylobacterium aquaticum | reverse complement strand
CTTTGCGGTTGACGCCTGCGCGCGGGGCGCCAGGAAGTGGGGCCATGACCCAGACCGCTGCGAACCCTGCGCCCCACGTCCTCGTCACCGGCTCCACGCGGGGCATTGGCGCGGCGATTGTGGAGACCCTGACCGCCCAGGGCGCCCGGGTGGTCGGGCATGGGCGGACGGATGGCGCGGGGGTGATCGGGGCGGATCTGGCCGAGGCCGGGGGCGCCGACACCCTGTGGGCCAGGGCGCTGGAGCAGCTCGACGGGCGCGTCGACGTGCTGATCAACAATGCCGGGGTGTTCGAGGCGGTGGCCGTCGACGCGCCGGATGACGCGTGGCAGGCCAGCTGGGGCCGGACGCTGCAGATCAACCTGCAGGCCAGCGCCGATCTCTGCCGCCGGGCGGTGCTGCACTTCCGGGCCCGGGGCGGCGGCGGACGGATCGTCAATATCGCCAGCCGGGCGGCCTATCGCGGCGACAGCCCGGCCCACTGGCACTATGCGGCCTCGAAGGCGGGCATGGTCGGCATGACCAAGTCGATCGCGCGGGGCTATGCGATCGAAGAGATCCTGGCCTTCGCCGTCTGTCCGGGCTTCGTGATGACCGGCATGGCCGAGGACTATCTGGCCAGCCGCGGCGGCGACAAGCTGCTGGCCGACATCCCCCTGGGCCGGGTGGCCGATCCGGCCGAGGTGGCGAGTGTCGCCGCCTATCTGGCGCTTGAGGCGCCGGGCTCGATGACCGGGGCGGTGATCGACGTGAACGGGGCGAGCTTCGTGCGGTAGTTTCGTCCGTTCACGCACAGATTTCCTGCCGTGTCGGAATGCGCCGTTTACAGCCCGGGCGACGCCGCGTAGGCCTGACCCAAACCCGCGACTTCGCAGGAGATTCGGGCGGTCATGATGAAGTGGTTCCAGGCCCTGATGCCGAAGGAGGATCGGTTCTTCGATCTGTTCGAAGCCCATGCCCGCACCCTGACCGCCGGGGCCTTGGCGCTGCAACAGGTGCTGGCCGGCGGCGAGGGGGTTCCGGCCGCCTGCGCCGAGGTGGCGCGGCACGAGAACGAGGCCGACCAGGTCACGCGCGAGGTGCTGCTGGCGGTGCGCCGGACCTTCATCACCCCCTTCGACCGGTCCGACATCCACGACCTGATCAGTTCGATGGATGACGCCATCGACCAGATGCACAAGACCGCCAAGGCCATCACCCTGTTCGAGGTCCGCGCCTTCGAGCCCGACATGACGACCCTGGGCCAGGTGATCGTGCGCACCTCCGACCTGGTGGCCGAGGCTGTGCCGATGCTGCGTAACCTGCAGGGCAACGCCGCGCGGCTGAGCGCCCTGGCCGAACAGATCTCGGCGCTGGAGGAGGAATCCGACCAGCTCTACGACACCGGCATGGCCGCCCTGTTCAAGGGCCCGGCCCGGGCCGATCCGATGGCCTTCATCGTCGGCAGCGAGATCTATGATCACCTGGAGAAGGTGGTCGACCGCTTCGAAGACGTCGCCAACCGCATCAGCGCCGTGCTGATCGAGCACCTGTAGGCGCCCCGGTGGATCTCGCCTCAGCCGGGCCGCTGTTGATCTTCCTGGTGGTCGTGGCCCTGGCCTTCGATTTCCTGAACGGTCTGCACGACGCCGCCAACTCGATCGCGACCATCGTCTCGACCCGGGTGCTGCCGGCCCGCTACGCGGTGCTTTGGGCGGCGTTCTTCAACTTCATCGCCTTCCTGTTCTTCGGGCTGCACGTGGCCCAGACGGTGGGCAAGGGCATCCTCACCCCCGGCGTCGTCGACGACGCGGTGATCTTCGGCGCCCTGGGCGGGGCGATCACCTGGAATGTCATCACCTGGATGGCGGGGATTCCGTCCTCGAGTTCGCACGCCCTGATCGGCGGCCTGCTGGGCGCCGGCGTCGCCAAGGCCGGGCTCGATCCGGTGGTCTGGGACGGGGTCTATAAGACCGTGGCCGGGATCGTGGTGTCGCCGGCCCTGGGCTTCGGCCTGGCCCTGGTGCTGGTGCTGCTGGCCACCTGGCTCTTCGTGAAGGCGACGCCCAGCCTGGCGGACGGCACGTTCCGCAAGCTGCAGTTCGTCTCGGCCTCGCTGTTCTCGCTGGGTCATGGCGGCAATGACGCCCAGAAGACCATGGGGATCATCACCGTGCTGCTCTATGCGCACGGCAAGCTGCAGGGCGATTTCCACGTGCCGCTGTGGGTGGTGCTGAGCTGTCAGGCGGCCATGGCGCTGGGCACCCTGATGGGGGGCTGGCGGATCGTCCACACCATGGGCTCGAAGATTACGCGCCTGTCGCCGCAACAGGGCTTCTGCGCCGAGACCGGCGGGGCGATCACCCTGTTCCTGGCCACCCACCTGGGGGTGCCGGTCTCGACCACCCACACCATCACCGGCGCGATCGTCGGGGTCGGGGCGGCGCGTCGGGCGCGGGCCGTGCGCTGGAACATCGCCGGCAGCATCGTCTGGGCCTGGGTGTTCACCATGCCGATGGCCGGACTGATGGGGGCGGGGTTCTACTGGCTCGCCGTGCTGGCCGGGCGGGTGTTCTGATGGGCAAGAAGATTGACCGCGTCCGTCCCGAGCCCGACCGAGAGCCCCGGGCGCAATATGCCTGTGTGCCGTGGCGCAAGGGCGAGGCGGGGCTGGAGATCCTGCTGCTGACCAGCCGCGAGACGCGCCGCTGGGTGCTGCCCAAGGGTTGGCCGATCAAGGGGCTGAAACCCGGGCCGTCCGCCGCCCAGGAAGCCTTTGAGGAGGCGGGCGTCGCGGGCAAGGTCACCAAGAAGCCGATCGGCGTCTATCACTATGACAAGCGGCTGCGCAGCGGCCGCAGCCAGCATGTGCGGGTCTCGGTGTTCCCGCTGGAGGTCACCTCGGAGCTGGCGGTGTTTCCGGAGGTGGGCCAGCGCGAGAAGCTGTGGACCAGCCCGATGGAGGCCGCCGTCCGGGTCGACGAGCCGGAGCTGAAGACGCTGCTGGCTGGGTTCCGGGCGAAGTAGGGCCGCGCGCGCAGTTTCCCTCTCCCGCTTCCGGGAGAGGGTAGGGTGAGGGCTGTTCTCTTTTTGCGAGCTTAAGGCGGCCTGACCGCCCGAGCCCCTCACCCAACCCTCTCCCCGCAAGCGGGGCGAGGGCTCCTACTTCACGGCGGCCATGACCTCCTGGCCGAGCGCCCGGGCGGCGGCCGGGTCGGTGGCGACCTGGGTCATCAGCCAGTCGCGGAAGGCGGCGATCTTGGGGACGCGGGCGCGCTCGACCGGATAGGCCAGCCAGTAGCCGGGGCCATAGGCGGGCGCGATGTCGAAGGGCTGGACCAGCCGCCCCTGGGCGATCTCGGCGGCGAAGAAGATCGGCGAACCCAGGGCTACGCCGTGACCGGCCAGGGCGGAGGCGACCTCGAAGGTCTGGGCGTCGCCGGCCAGGCGGGGGCCGGAGGCGGGGCCGGGCGGGGCGACCCCGGCGGCGGCGAACCACAGGGCCCATTCCGCCTCCGACCCGATGCGCGGGGCGGCGAGCAGGTCGCGGGGATGGGCCAGGCCGCCCAGGCGCTGGCGGGTCTGCTCAGTGCACAGCGGGGTCTGGACGTGGCCGAACAGATGGTGGGTCTCAAGCCCCGGCCACCGGCCGTCGCCGCCCCGCAAGGCGACGTCGGTGTTCTCGCGCACGAGGTCGATGGTGTGGGTCGAGGTTTCCAGCCGCACCGCGATCTTCGGGTGGGCCAGCTGGAAGGCGCCCAGGCGCGGGGCCAGCCATTGGGTGGCCAGCGACGGCATGGTGGTGATCGACAGCACGCCCTCGCTGGCGCCGGTGATGTCGGACAGGGCGGCGCGCAGGCCGACCATGGCCTCGGTGGCGGCCCGGGCCAGGCGCTCGCCCGGCGGGGTCAGCACCACCTCGCGGGTCAGGCGGCGGAACAGGGTGAGGCCCAGGCGGCGTTCCAGCGCCTTCACCTGCCAGCTGACGGCGGCCTGGGTGACCCCCAGCTCTTCGGCGGCGCGGGTGAACCCGCCGAGCCGGGCGGCGGCTTCGAACACCCGAATGGCGCTCAAGGGAATCTGGGCGAGGGGATCAGGCATAAGGGCAGCTTATATATAAACGAGGAGGACCCGTTTGTCACCTGGACCTCAAGAGCGGACATTCCGGTTGTTCCACAAGGGAACGCGCCAGGAGACAGGCCATGGAAGAGTTGAGCAGGTTGCATAAGGACGTTCCCTTTGGCTGGGCCCTGTGGGTCAGTGAATGGCTGGCCGCGCGCCGTCGTCGCCGGGCGCTGGCGGCGCCGCATCTGGCATGCGACACCCCCCAGATCCGACGCGACGATTGGCATCATCTGTCGGCGCCCCGTTAAGGGGACAGAGGCAGGTGCGGTGCGGCGTAAACCATAGTAGACAGGGTACGATCACAGCTTCAGGGCCCGCGCCGCCTGCATGGACGACCCCGCCCACCTTCGGACCATTTCCCGGCTGACCTCGGAATATCTGATCGGCCTGGCGGCCGAGATGATCCGTGAGACCGGCCAGGATCCGGTCGACATGCTGATCCTGAACGCCATTGGCGCGGCCAATGTCGGCCATTTGCGCGACCGCCAGGACCTGACCGCCGACTATCAGAGCGCGGACACGCCGCTGCCGATCGAGATGAAGCGGCCGATCACCAGTCTGGCGATTTCCGAAAGCCTGGGCCTGCCGCGTGAGACCACGCGGCGGCGGGTGGCCGGCCTGGTGAAGGCGGGCCTGTTGATGCGTCAGAAGGGGGGGCTGATCGCCATTCCGGAGCTGCAGGATCCGCAGCGCACGGTCGCGCTCGCCTTCGCCAACGCCCAGCTGTTCCGTCGCCTGATCCGGCAACTGCGCCAGCACGGCGTGGAGATCTAGGGGTGGCGTCGCGGGTGTTCGGACATGGATGAGACGGTCGAGATCCGCAAGATCGCGCGGCTGACGGCCGAGTACATGATCTCGATGGTTGGGCTCTTGACCCAGTCGACGGGCATGGACCCGACCGACATCCTGATCCTGAACGCGGTGGCGGCGGCCAATGTCGCCCACCTGCTCGAGGACCCCGAAAAGGTGGGCGTCTATTGGTCCAAGGGGATGACCATCCCCTTCGAGGCGCGCCGGCCGATCACCAGCCTGGCGATCTCAGAAAGCCTGGGCCTGCCGCGCGAGACCTGTCGGCGGCGGATCAAGGGGCTGGTGGCCGTAGGGCTGCTGGACCGCATGCCCGGGGGGCTGATGGCGGTGCAGGAACTGGCCGATCCAGTCCTGATGGCCACGACCTACGCCGCCAACGCCCAGCTGTTCCGCAAGCTGGTGCGCAAGCTGCGCAAGCACGGCGTCGAGGTTTAGGCGCCCAAGGTTCAGGCGGCGGGGGGCGGGGCGGGCGCCCGGCCGATCCAGATCTGGCCGCCACGGGCCATCAGGGTCCCGTCGCGGTCGAACAGGGCGACGCCGGCGAAGTGCTTGCGACCCTCGGCCTCCAGGGCCCAGGCGCTGACCACATAGGTCTCGCCGGCCCGGGGCTTGATCAACACTTCGCCGGCCATGGTGCCGAGCAGGCCCACGGGCGCGCCGGTCTTGATGAACCAGGCCATGGAACCCGGGCAGTCGAGCGCCGCCCAGGTGATCTCGTCGGGAACAGTCCCGTCGGCGTTGGCGAAATTGGCGTGCGGCGTCCAGACCCCGGCGCACTGGCCGGCGGGGGCGCCCTCGACCTGGCCGACATAGACCCCCAGGCCCTCGCCGTCCTCGCGCTCGATGCAGCAGGAGAAGCAGCCGCGATGCAGCGGGCGACGGGCGAAGGGCGAGGTCTCGCCAAAGGCCCGCGCGGCCTCGACGCCGGGGGGAAGGGGCGGGGCGGGCAGGGCCGAATCCTCGGCCGGCTTGGCCATGCCGAGCGGCTGGCCCTCGGCGTTGCTGAGGGTCGCCTGGCCGTCGGCGGAGAGGCTGAGGGTCACGGGCACGTCGAGGGGCACGCCGGCCCGCAGCATGGCCGAGCCGCGTCCGCCGACCGCATTGGAGAGAACGCCACAGATATAGCCGCCATTGGCGGTGGTGGGCGGCCCGCGAAACTGTCGCGGCACGACGATGTCGGTCATGGAAATTGGAAACCCTGGCGATGAGGCGCCGGAAAGAGGCGCTGAAATGAAGCGAAGGAAACAGGAAAAGACGAAAAGGCGATGAGCTGTTCTAGGGAACAGGGCTTGGTGGGGGCAAGGGGGTTGTGGCGTCCCGACGGAGCGGCGCTTAGTGCGCGTTCCTCACCAATGCGTCCGCTGGAGATTCGACCATGGCCCGCCCCGCCGCCACGCCTTCCATGATCGGACCGGTCGGGGTGGTGAAGGTCGCCGTCGTGGTCATCGCCACGATCCTGACCGGCTTCACCCTCTATGCGCTGCGCCGGATGCTGGAGCCCTTCGTCCTGGCGCTGTTCCTGCTGATCATGGTCGATGGCGTCGCCCGCCTGCTGAGCGCCCGCGTGCCAGGTTTTCCGAAGGCCGCGGCGACGCCGTTCGCCATCACCCTTATCGTCCTGGGCTTCGCCCTGACCATCTGGATCACCGCCGACAACGCGGCCGCCCTGGCCGCCCAGTCGGCGACCTATACCGACCATATCAATGCGTTCCTGAGCCGGGGCGCCCAGCGCCTGGGCCTCAATGTCACCCCGACCCTGGCCGGGCTGATCGAGAAGCTGAACCCCAGCCGCTTCGCCGGGGTCCTGGCCGAGGCGGTGAGCCACTTCGCCGAGGCGGCGGTGTTCGTGCTGATCTATCTGGGCTTCCTGGTCGCCTCCCGGCGCGGCTTCGCGGCCAAGGCCAGCCAGCTGTTCCTGGACGCCGACGACTATGCCGAGGCCCGGCGGCTGTTCCTGCGGGTGCGGCGCGGGGTGGAGCAATATATCTGGATCCAGACCCTGGTCGGGCTGCTGATCACCGCCCTGTCGGCGGTGCTGATGACGCTCACCGGCCTGTCGCACATCCCGTTCTGGTGCCTGATCATCTTCCTCGCCAACTACATCCCGGCGGTGGGGGCGGCGATCGGGGTGCTGTTCCCGGCGCTGTTCGGCCTGGTGGAGGTGGATGGCGCGACCCGGGCGGTGGTGCTGCTGGTCGGGCTGGAGGCGATCCATTTCCTGGTCAGCCACGTCGTCCAGCCGCGCATGCAGGGCAAGAGCCTGAACCTCGACCCGCTGGTGGTGCTGCTGGCGCTCGCCTTCTGGAGCGCGATGTGGGGGGTGACGGGCGCCTTCCTGTCGACGCCGCTGACCGTGCTGGCCATGGCGATCCTGGCGGAGTTCCCGGGCACGCGGCCGCTCGCCGTGCTGCTGTCCGGCGATGGCCGGCCCGACGCGGACATGGCCGACTAACCTAGCGCCGGGGACGTCGGCGCGGCTCCAAGAAGATGGCTTGCATATCCTATCCAGGGGGATAGGTTGGTCGCATGTCCGAACACGCCCACGCCTCGCACCCGGCCATCATCAAGCGCCTGAAGCGCGCCGAGGGGCATCTGAAGTCGATCGTCGGCATGATCGAGGCCGGGCGGCCTTGTCTCGACCTCGCCCAGCAGCTGCACGCGGTGGAGGCGGCGGTGACCAATGCCAAGCGCGAGCTGATCCACGACCATATCGAGCACTGCCTGCACGACGCCGAGGGGCCGGACGGCCGCGCGGCCCTGGCCGAACTGAAGCAGCTGGCCAAGTACCTGTGACCCTCAAACCCGACCCTTCTGGAGGCTGAAATGGCCCAGACGAGAGCGAGACATCCCCACAGCCACATGTGGCTGATCGGCGTCCTGGGCCTGGCGGCCGGCGCGGCCCTGATGATCTACGCGCCGCGACTGAAAGGGATCTCGACCTCGATCCTGCTGTTCGCCGGCTTCCACCTGATCGGGGCGGTGGTGATCCTGAGCTCGCTCTATGGCATGGCCCTGCGCGATTGGATCCGGGGCCTGCGCAAGCCGGCCCTGCCGGCCGGCGACGCCCTGGAGTTCGGCTGGGGGCCGGGCTGGATGAACGGGCTGGCGGTGGCGGCCCTGGTCGCCTTGGCGGCGGCCGTGGCCGTGCAGGTCTCGAAGCCGGAGCTGTGGCCGATCAGCTTCCTGCTGGTGGTCCAGGCGGTGCTGTTCCTGTTCGGCAACACGGCGATGAGCGGGTTCCGCCGGCCCGACCACATGGTGCTGCCGATGGTCGACCTGGTGCGCGGCGAGACCGACCGGGTGCTGGACGCCGGCTGCGGCGCCGGGCGCACGACCATCGCCTTGAGCCGGGTCTTGCGCGGCGGCCGGGTGACGGCTCTCGACCGGTTCGACGCCGACTATATCGATGATGGCGGCCGGGCCCTGCTGGACCGCAATCTGAAGATCGCCGGCCTGACCGAGCGGGTCGAGGTGGTGACCGGCGACCTGACCGCCATGCCGTTCCCGCAAGGCGACTTCGATGCGGCGGTCAGCACCAATGTCTATGACCATCTGGGCGGCGCCAAGCAGCAGGGGCTGGCGGAGACCTGGCGGGTGCTGAAGCCCGGCGGCCGGTTCCTGATGGCGGTGTGGACCCCCGGGCCGATGATGTTCACCATCGGCAGCCTGTTCTCCTTCCTGCTGACGCCGAAGTCGACCTGGCGGGAGATGGGGCGCAAGGCCGGGTTCGCGGTGATCGACGAAGGCGCGATCAATGGCTGCTGGTGGGTGCTGTTCGAAAAGCCGGTCGCCTGAGATGACCGACTTCGCGACGCTGCTGGCCCAGGGCCACGCCTGGCTGTTCATCCCCTCGGCCCTGGTGCTGGGGGCGCTGCACGGGCTGGAGCCGGGGCACTCCAAGACCATGATGGCGGCCTTCATCGTCGCGGTGCGCGGCACGGTGGGCCAGGCGATCCTGCTCGGCCTGTCGGCGACCTTCTCCCACACCCTGGTGGTCTGGGCCGTGGCCCTGGCCGGGCTCTATTTCGGGCGCAACCTGAACCTGGAGACCTCCGAGCCCTGGTTCCAGCTGGCCTCGGCGGCGATCATCCTGGGGGTGGCGGCCTGGATGCTGTGGCGCACCTGGAGCGACGGCCGGGCCTGGCGGCTGGCCCATGCGGGCCATGACCATGGCGGTCACGGACACAGCCACGGTCATGATCATCCGCACGATCATGATCATCATGACCACGGTCACGACCACCACCATGACCATGGTCACAGCCACGCGCATGATCATCCGCACGTCGCGGCCCATGCCTATGAGGACGCCCATGAGCGGGCGCACGCCGCCGACATCGCCAGGCGCTTCGAGGGGCGGACGGCGACCACCGGCCAGATCGTGATGTTCGGCCTGACCGGCGGGCTGATCCCGTGCCCGGCCTCGATCACCGTGCTGCTGCTCTGTCTGCAGCTGAAGCAGGTGGCCCTGGGGGTCGTGCTGGTGCTGTGCTTCTCGGTCGGGCTGGCGGCGACCATGGTCTCGGTGGGCGTGGGGGCGGCGATCGCGGCGCGGCATGCGGAGAAGCGCTGGGGCCCGGCGTTCGAGACCTTCGCGCGGCGGGCGCCCTATTTCTCGTCCGGCCTGATCGCCGTGGTCGGCCTGGCCCTGGGGATCCAGGCGCTGCACGCCATCGCGGGTTAGGCGGGCGCCGCCAATACGGCCATCACCGCGCGCCAGCCCTCTTCCTGCGGCGCGCCGGCCTTGTCGAAGGCGGCCTCAAGGTGGCGCATCTGGGCGCCGGTCAGCTCGGCCTCCAGGCGCTGGCCCTCCGGCGTGAGCCGCAGGTTCTTGACCCGCCGGTCGCTGGCGGCGGGCAGGGCGGCGACCAGGCCCATCTCCATCAGCTGGCGCAGGGGGGCGTTGAGCGCCTGCTTGCTGACCGCCAGCAGGTCGAGCAGGCCGCGCACCGAGACGTCCGGCCGGCTGCCGATGAAATAGAGGATGCGGTGATGCACCCGGCCGAGCCCCCGCCGTTCCAGGATGCGGTCGGGCAGGTCGGTGAAGCCGCGATAGGCGAAATAGAGCAGCTCGATCGCGCCGCGCAGCGCGTCCTGGCGGTCTAGGTCAATCATATTGACACATTAATCTTGCCCGCCTTAGGCTGTCGATAGGTCAATGAACTTGACGCTATCTCGAGGCGAACATGGCGCGCTTGTCGACACGGACTGCGGATCTGCACGCCTCGCCGGTGCGCGAGATGCTCAGCGTCAGCCAGAGGCCGGGAATGATCTCCTTCGCTGGGGGCCTGCCGTCGCCGGACAGCTTCGCCGGGCTGGAACTGCCGCCGCCACCCGGGGAGCTGCTGCAATATGGCCCGACCGAGGGCGAGCCGGAGTTGCGGGCCAAGATCGCCGAGCAACTGGCGGGCCTGGGGATCGACAGCGCGCCGGACCGGGTGTTGATCCTGTCGGGGTCGCAGCAGGGGATCGACCTGGTCGGCAAGCTGGTGGTGGACGCCGGCTCGGGCGTGGCGGTGGAATCCCCGGCCTATCTGGCCGCCCTGCAGGTGTTCCGGTTCTTCGGCGCGCGGTTCGAGATCCTCGACAGGGCCGACCCCGGAGCGGGCTGGGCGCAGGCCGCGCCGGCCGTGGCCTATGTGACGCCGACCTTCCAGAATCCGACTGGCGGTTGCTGGAGCGCCGACGAGCGCCGCGCCCTGGCCCAGGCCTGCGACGCCCACGACGTGATCCTGTTCGAGGACGATCCCTATCGCGACCTGGTCTATGAGCCCTGTGAGCGGCGGCCGGTCTGCGCGCAGGTGAAGACGGCGTCCTGGGTCTATCAGGGCTCGTTCTCCAAGACCGTGGCGCCGGGCCTGCGCCTGGGCTTCCTGACCGCGTCGGAGGACATCTTCCCCCTGCTGGTGCGGCTGAAGCAGGCCGCCGACCTGCACACCAACCGGCTGAGCCAATGGATGGTGCTGCAATATCTGAACGACCCCGACCGCGACGCCCGGATGGCGCGGATCGCCGCGCTCTATCGCGGCAAGCGCGATGTGTTCGCGCAGGCTCTGGAGCGGCATCTGGGCGGGTTGGCGACCTGGAGCACGCCGCCGGGCGGGCTGTTCTTCTGGGTCACCCTGAACGGGGCGGTGTCGCCCGAGGCCCTACTGAAGCGGGCCCTGGAGCGCGGCGTGCTGTTCACCCCTGGCAGCCACTTCCTGGCGCAGGGCGGCGCGTGTCAGGCCCTGAGGCTGAACTTCAGCCTCGCCGCGCCGGAGGCGGCTGAGCGGGGGCTGGCGATTTTGGGCGAGCTGCTGCGGGAGGAGATTGGGGGTTAGGCGGTTCGGCCAGTCCGAACGCGGTCACCCCCGCAGGACCTTCGCCATCGCCTTGCCCTTGGCCAGTTCGTCGATCAGCTTGTCCAGGTAGCGGATCTCCCGCATCAGCGGATCGGCGATCTCCTCGACGCGGACGCCGCAGATCACGCCCTTGATGTCGGCCCTGGCGGGGTGCGGCGCGGGCGCCTCGGCGAAGAAGGTGCGGAGATCCGTCCTCCGCGCCAGCTGGTCCTCGAGGCCTTGCGGACTGAAGCCAGTCAGCCAGAGAATGACCTCATCGACCTCCGCCCGGGTGCGTCCCTTGCGTTCGGCCTTGGCGAGATAGAGCGGATAGACGCTGGCGAAGCTGGTCTTGTAGATTCGATGCTCGGTCATTGATCTGATCCACGCCGGTTGAACCTGCGGCGAAAATCTAGCACGTCCGGCCCTAGCGCTTGAGGAAGCGCTTGGCGTCGGCCTCCAGCTTGGAGAGCAAGGCCGCCGACGGATCGCGCTCGGCCTCGTAGGGCAGGGTCCCAGCGACGCCGCGCAGGGCCAGCCACAGGGGGCCGCTGAAATGACCAAGCACGCGCAGGGGCCGGCGCTTGTCGTCGGTGACGTCCCAGCCCTCGGCCTCGAAGGCGGCGGCCTGCACGGCGGGGGCCTTGTTCTCAATGTTGTCCCAACCCTCGGGGCGCGGCGCAGCCTCGGCCTCGTCCGCCGTCAGGCCAAACAGGGCGGTCGTGCAGGCGTCGATCTCCGGGAACTCGGCGCGGGCTTCCGGCTCGGCGAAGTCGCGCTTCAGTAGGGCGCGGTATTCGAGCGCGTCGACGCCCGGCAGGTCGATCAGGCGCCGCAGCGCATCGGTGGTCATGGGATCGGTTTATCGCGGATTGGGTGGGGTGGCGAGGTGCGCGGACTAGAGCGGAGAACCTGCGGCGCTGCGCGCGACGTCGCTGACGGCTCGCGCCCCTAAGCAGCCATTTGACTGCGCGTTGATTTGTTCAATTTGCCGCCTTACGGAATACGCCACGATGAAAAGCTCATGGAAATTTGGCGATGTCCGTCAAGGGCCCCAGGGCATCCCCGTCGTCCCGTCGCGTGTGAATGAATTGAGCTGGATCGCGTTGGCGGCCATTTCAGCTGCCGGGACATCTTGCTTGATGGCATGGGCAGTCTGGCGCGGCTCTCTGAGTGTTATTGAAGCTGGTCGGGTTGTCGGACCTATTTTCGTGTTTCCGGGACTAGCCGTCGCCGTCGGATTGTTCTGCCGAGCAATTCGCCTGAGGCGTCAACGCGACTTGGAGGAATTCTACCAGGCGGTGGATGAAGCGGGCGCTCGTTCCAACTAACCCGCGATCACCCCAACAACCCCGCCGGAACCTCGATCTCGATATCCAGCAGCTGCTGGGCCTTGCCCTTGGCGAGGGCGTCGAGGCGGAGGCTGGAGAATTGGCCGCCGCCGAGCGCCTGGATGCAGTGGAAATTCAGGGCGTCCATGCCGGGCAGGTCGTAGCGGATCACCTTGGGGGCTGGCGCGCCCATGAACTCGTGGGCGAACCAGGTCTTGACGCGGGCCTCGGTGAGGGCGGCGCGGATCCAGGGCAGGTAGGCCGGCTTGCGGGCGATGACCCCGATGTTGAAGGCGTCGCCCTTGTCGCCGGACCGGGCCCAGGCGAGCTGGATCAGGGGCACGGTCGTCATCGGACTCGGGGCGGTGGCGGGATCGGCCGGGACCGGCGGGCGCAGGGTGGCGGCGGGATCATAGGGCTGGGGCGGGCGCTCGGGCTCGACGGTGAAGGTCTTGCCGCCGAGATCGACCTGGGCCGGGACCTCTTCGCGGGGCAGCAGGATGGAGAACACCCGGCAGACCGGAGTGATGGTCGGCGCGCCGCCGAACCAGCCGGTGGAGCCGACGCTCATCGAGGTGGTGGGGGAGGCGAACTCGCGCATCATCAGGCCCAGAGCCTCGGCGCTCTCATGCTCGGCGCCGAGACGGGCGACCACCTCGCGGACGCCGGCCAGGGCCGGATTGGCGTTGGCGCCATAGGTCGACTCGGCCCCCAGCACCTCGATCCGGCTGTCGCGCAGGGGCGGCAGGTTGCGGTCGCGCAGCATCTCGCCCACCCGGATCAGCACGGCGTCGGCCTGGCGCTGGGCCTTCAGGGCCGCCTCGCGGCCGACCACCGGCATGGCGCCGATGAAGCGGAAGCCGTCGCCAAAGGTGACGCAGACCTTGTAGCGGTCGGACGGCGGATAGCCCTTGGCGCCGCTGACCCTGACCCGGTGCGGACCGACCTCCTCGACCTTCACTTGCGTGAAGTCGCAGACCACGTCGGGCAGGGCGTAGCCCTGCGGGTCGCCGACCTCATAGAGGATCTGTTCGGCCACCGCGCCGGCCGAGACCAGGCCGCCTGTGCCGGGGGGCTTGGTGACGATGAAGGACCCATCGGCGTGGCATTCGATGACCGGATAGCCGATGTGGGCCCAGTCGGGGACGTCCTGCCAATCGGTGAACAGGCCGCCGGTCGCCTGGGCGCCGCACTCGATGACGTGGCCGGCGAGCGAGCCCGCCGAGAGCAGGTCATGGTCGCGGTCGCTCCAGCCGAATTCGTACATCAGGGGGCCGAGCGCCAGGGCGGAATCGACCACCCGGCCGGTGATCACCATGTCGGCGCCGGCGGCCAGCGCCTCGGCGATCGGGCGGCCGCCGAAATAGGCGTTGGCGGAGAAGACGGCCGCGGGCTCCGGGAAAGTCGCGTCGGTGAACATCTCGGTCAGGCCGCGCGCCTTCAGGTCGGGCAGGCGGCCGGACAGGTCGTCGCCCTCGACCACGGCGATCTTGAAGGAGAGGCCGGCGGCGGCGGCCAGTTCCTCCATCCGCGCGCGGCAGGCGTGGGGATTGAGGCCGCCGGCATTGGTGATGATCTTGACGCCTTGGGCCTTCAGTTCCTGGAGGTTGTCCTTCCAGATCCAGTCGGTGAAGTCGCGGGCATAGCCCTGGTCGGGGCGGGCGGCCTTGAGCTGGCCGAGCGCCGACATGGTGGCCTCGGCCAGATAGTCGAGGATCATGTAGTCGAGCTTGCCGCCGGCCAGCAGCTGGGGCGCCGCCACCGAGGAATCGCCCAGGAAGCCGCCCGCGCCGCCGATCCTGATCACCTTGGCCATGCGTCCGCTCCCT
>NZ_CANCLE010000102.1 GCF_947378715.1 Phenylobacterium aquaticum | reverse complement strand
GGCCGTGGCGCCGGGCGAGGTGGTGGCGATCATGGGGGAGTCCGGGGTCGGCAAGTCGACCCTGCTGAACCTGATCGCGGGGCTGGATCAGCCCGATGGCGGAGCCGTCGAGATTGAGGGCGTGGCGCTCGGCGCGCTCGACGATGACGCCCGCACGGTGATGCGCCGCGACCGGATCGGCTTCGTGTTCCAGGCCTTCCACATCCTGCCGCACCTGACGCTCGCTCAGAACATCGCCCTGCCGCTGGTGCTGGCCCATGCGCCCGGTCACGAGGCCCTGGCCCGGGCCGAGGCCCTGATGGTCGAGGTGGGCCTGGGCGGTCGCGGTGGCGACTACGCCGCCCAGCTGTCCGGCGGGGAGCTGCAGCGGATCGCCATCGCCCGGGCCCTGGTGCATCGCCCGGCCCTGATCCTGGCCGACGAGCCGACCGGCAATCTGGACCCCGAGACCGGCGAGAAGATCCTGGACCTGTTTCTCACGCGGGTGCGGAGCTTCGGCGCGGCGGCGGTGATCGTCACCCATTCGGAGCGCGCGGCGGCGGTGGCCGACCGCACCCTGATCCTGAGCGCTCAGGGCCTTGCGGCGCGCCATGGCGGCTGACGCCCGAATCAGCGGCCAGGCCCTGCGCTGGATGATGCTGGGCGAATGGCGGGCCAGGCCCGGGCGCGTGGTGCTGGCGGCCCTGGCCATCGCGGTCGGCGTGGCGCTGGGCTTCGCCGTGCACCTGGTCAATCTGTCGGCCCTGGACGAGTTCGGCCGCGCGATCCGGGCGGTGAACGGCGAGGCGGACCTGCAGGTCCACGCCACCGGCCCCGCCGGGTTCGACGAGGGCCTCTATCCGAAACTGGCTCGTGCGAGCGGCGTGGCGGCGGCCAGCCCGGCCGTCGAGCTGACCGCGCGGATCGCCGGTGGCGGGCCCGGAACCTTGACCCTGCTGGGCCTCGACATCCTGCGCGCCGCCCAGGCGACGCCGAGTCTGTTGCCGGGCGATCTGGGCGGTGGGGTGGTGGAGGGGCAGGGGCCGTTCGATCCCGACGCCCTTCGCCTGTCCTCCGCGGCGCTCAAGGCCTCGGGCCACAGGATCGGCGACACGGTCGTCCTGCTGGCCGCCGGTCGCAGCGCCAGCTTCCGGATCGTCGGCGGACTGCCCGGCGTTGGCGACAGCCAGAGAGTGGGCGTGATCGACATCGCGGCCGCGCAAGAGCGGTTCGGCCAGCTGGGTCGTCTGCAGAGGATCGACCTGCGCCTGGCCCAGGGGGCGAGCCATGACCAGGTGGCGGCGGAAGTTGGCCGGTTGATCCCGATCGACGCTGAGATCGTCACCGCGAGCTCGGAGGCCCGGCGCAGCGACAGCCTGTCGCGCGCCTATCGGGTCAATCTGGAGATGCTGGCCATGGTCGCGCTGTTGACCGGTGGCTTCCTGGTCTATTCGGCCCAGTCCCTGTCGGTCGCCCGGCGGCGGCCGCAATTCGCCCTGGCCCGGGTGCTGGGCCTGACCCGGCGCGCCTTGCTGGCCCAGTTGTTCGTCGAGGGCGGGCTGGTCGGGGTGATCGGCGCCGGCGGCGGAATCCTGCTGGGGCTCGGCCTGGCCGACGTCGCGCTTCGCCTGCTGGGCGGCGACCTCGGCGGCGGCTTCTTCTCAAGCGCCTCGCGACCGCCCCTGGCCTTCGCGCCGGGCGCGGCGGTGGTGTTCATGGGGCTGGGCCTGATCGTCGCCCTGGCCGGGAGCCTGCTGCCGGCTGTCGAGGCCGGCCGCGCCCAGCCGGCGGTGGCGCTGAAGACCGCCGGAGACGCCACCGATCCGCGGCATAGGCCGAATCCCTGGTGGGGCGCGGGACTGCTGGTCGCCGGTGCGTTGGCCGCCCTGGCCCCGCCGGCCCTCGATCTGCCGCTGTTTGGCTACGCGGCCATCGCCCTGATGCTGGCTGGCGGGGTGGCGGCCATGCCCTGGCTGGCTCGGGCCATGCTGACGCCGGTGCGTCGGATTCAGAACCCGCCGCCGGCCGCGGCCCTGGCCATCAACCGGCTGTGGGGCGCGCCCGGCCAGGCGGCCATCGCGCTCTGCGGCATCGTCGCCTCGACCAGCCTGATGGTGGCGATGGCGGTGATGGTGTCGAGTTTCCGGGGCTCGGTCGAGGACTGGCTGGTCCAGGTCCTGCCGTCGGACGTCTATATCCGCATCCAGAACGCCGAGACGGGTGGGCTGGACCGCCAGGTGCAGCAGGCGCTCGCCGCCACGCCCGGCGTCGCGAAGATCGGGTTCCGCAAGACCACCCTGCTGCGGCTCGCGCCCGACAAGCCGGCCGTGACCCTCAGCGCCACGCCGGTCGACCCCGCCCATCCGGGCCTCAGCCTGCCCCTGTTGGGCGCCTCGCGCGCCGTGCCGGCCGGCATGACCCCGGTCTGGCTGTCGGAGCCCATGGCGCGGATCTATGACCTGCATCCCGGCCGAACCATGAGCCTGCCGCTGAATGGCGGGGCGCGGACCGTGTTCATCGCCGGGGTCTGGCGCGACTATGCCCGCCAGTTCGGGGCCATCGCCATTCCGGAAGCCGACTATACCCGGCTGACCGGTGACACCCGGCGCACCGACGCGGCCATCGATCTCGTCCCCGGCGCCTCACCGGCCAAGGTGATCGCCGCCCTGCGCGCGCGGCTGCCGCAGGCTGAGGCCGCCCAGGTCGAATTCGCCTTGCCGCGCGAGATCCGGGCCGTGGCCCTGCGCATCTTCGACCGCAGCTTTGCGGTGACCTATGCGCTCGAGGCCATCGCCATCATCGTCGGCCTGACCGGGGTGGCGGCGACCTTCTCGGCCCAGACGCTCGCGCGCACCAAGGAGTTCGGCATGTTGCGCCATGTCGGCGTGCTGCGCGGCCAGGTCATGGCCATGCTGGCCATCGAGGGCGCCCTGCTGGGCCTGGTCGGGGTGGCGGCGGGCCTGAGCCTCGGCGTCGCCATGAGCCAGGTGCTGATCCATGTGGTCAATCCGCAGTCCTTCCACTGGACCATGGAGACCAAGGCGCCGCTGGGCCTGTTCGTCGGCCTGGCCGTGGCCCTGATCACCGCCTCGGCGGGGACGGCGGTGCTGGCGGGACGCAGCGCCCTGTCGTCCGGGGCCGTGCGCGCCGTGCGGGAAGACTGGTGATGCGGAGCTTGAGGATCGTCCTCCTGGGATTGGCGGTGATGCTGGGGGCGGCGGCCGCGCCCCGCCAGGTCGCGCCGGTCTATCCGGTGGTGAAGGCGGGGCCCGTCTTGAGTTTCCCCCGCGACCACGGCGCCCATCCCGACTATCGAACCGAGTGGTGGTACGTGACCGGCTGGCTGAAGACCGCCGACGGCCAGGACCTCGGCTTCCAGGTGACCTTCTTCCGCACCCGGCCCGCCGTCGACCAGGCCAATCCCAGCGCCTTTTCGCCAAAGCAGATCCTGTTCGCCCACGCAGCGCTGTCGGATCCGAAGCTGGGACGGTTGAGCCATGACCAGAGGGTGGCGCGGCAGGGCTTCGGCCTGGCCGAAGCCTCGGCGACGGACACCCACATCGTGCTGGATGACTGGACCCTGATCCGGGGCGGGGATGGTCGCTACACGACCCATGTGGCCGGGCAGGACTTCGTGCTCGACCTGACCCTGGCGCCCAGCCAGCCGCCCTTGCTGCAGGGCCAGGCGGGCTATAGCCGCAAAGGGCCGAAGCCGGCCCAGGCCAGCTACTACTACACACTCCCTCATCTCAAGGTGACGGGGCTGGCCACGCGCGCCGGCAAGCCGGCCAGGGTGACGGGCGAGGCCTGGCTCGACCGGGAATGGTCCTCGACCCTGCTCGATCCTGCCGCCGTCGGCTGGGACTGGACGGGGCTGAACCTCGACGACGGCTCGGCGCTGACAGCCTTTCAGGTGCGTGACGCGGCCGGCAAGGTCCTGTGGGCCGGCGGCTCGCTGCGGGCGGCCGACGGGACCCTGACCCATCTGGGTCCAGGCGAAGTCGCCTTCGCCACCGACCGGCGCTGGAAGTCTCCGCGAACGGGAGCGGACTATCCGGTGGGCCGCACCCTCAGCCTGAAGCTCGGCGGGGCGACGCGGGCGTTCAAGCTGACGCCGCTGTTCGACGACCAGGAGCTGGACAGCCGACGCGGCGGCGGGCCGGTCTATTGGGAGGGCGCGGTGCGCACGGGCGGCGGACGCGGATACCTCGAACTGACCGGCTACCTCAGTCCGCTGAAGATGTAGCCATGGCGGCCAGCTCCGGCGGAATGGCCCGGCGCTTCTTCTCATCCAGCGGGAAGTCATAGACCGCCGTCGAGCCATAGCGGTGCGGCGCCTGGGGATCATGGCGACGCTTGTCGAAGGCCACGACCCGGCTGCCCAGCTTGAAGGCCTCCTTGATGTCATGGGTCACCATCAGGATGGTCAGGCGGTGCTCCAGCCAGAGCTCGGTGATCAGCCCGTGCATGTCGAGGCGCACGCCGGGATCGAGCGCCCCGAAGGGTTCGTCGAGCAGCAGGATGCGGGGCCGCGTGATCAGGGCCTGGGCGATGGCCAGGCGCTGTTGCATGCCCCCGGACAGCGCGGCCGGGAAGGTCTTCAGATTGTGGCCCAGACCGACCCGCTCCAGGAGGGCGACCGCCTTGGCGCGGGCCTCCTTGCGGGCCTTGCCGGCCAGGCGTCCGCGCAAGGGGGAGCCGGCGCAGTCGAGGCCGAACAGCACATTGTCCAGCGCGTTCATGTGCGGGAAGACGGAGTAGCGCTGGAACACCACCCCGCGATCGGGGCCCGGCTCGGCCGAGAGCGGTTCGCCATCCAGCAGGATGCGGCCTCGGGTCGGGGATTCCTGGCCGAGCGCCAGGCGCAGGAAGGTCGACTTCCCGGCCCCGGACGGGCCGATGATCGAGACGAAGGCGCCCTCGGGCACGTCGAGGCTGACCTTCTCGAGCACGATCTTGTCGCCGTACTCGACCCAGACGTCCTGGAAGGACAGGGCGCCCATCAGCGGCTCCTCGGCGGGCTGGCCCAGCCGTAGAACACCCGGCTCCAGGAGAGCAGGGCCAGGTCCATGATCACCGCCAGCAGCGAGATCCAGACGACGTAGGGCAGGATGATGTCCATCGACAGATAGCGGCGGACCAGGAAGATCCGGTAGCCCAGGCCGACATCGGCGGCGATGGCCTCAGCCGAGATCAGATAGACCCAGGCCGGGCAGAGCGAGAGCCGCAGGGACTCGATCAACCGGGGCAGGGCCTGGGGCAGGGCGACCCGCAAAAGGGTGAGCCAGGTGGAGGCGCCCAGGGTCTGGGCCTTGACGATCTGTTCTTCCGGAATGGCGCGCACGTGGCTGGCGAGGTCGCGGACCATGACCGGGGTGACGCCCACGAAGATCAGCACGATCTTCGAGGTCTCCCCCAGGCCGAAGATGATGAAGAGGATGGGCAGGACGGCGATCGGCGGGATCACCGATATGGCCGCCACCAAGGGCCCCAGGCTGGCGTTCACCAGCGGCAGCAGACCGATCACCAGGCCTAGGACCAAGGTCGTGACGGCCGCCAGCACCATGGCGATCCCCAGCCGCCTCAGGCTGGCCTTGGTGTCGGCGACCAGCGGAATCTCGCCAGTCCGGGGATCAGCGGTGAAGGCCATGGTCTGGACGGCCGCGGCCATGGCCGAGGGGATCGGGGTGATCTTGTCCCGGGGGTTCTCCGCATGGCGGGCCGAGGCGACCAGCAGATAGACCATGACCAGGGCCAGGATCGGCAGCAGGCCCAGGAGCAGGCGAGCGCCGCCATTCGGCCGGGCGTTCAGCAGACGGCGCATGTGGTGCTCACCAACTCTCTGACGGGGGAAGGGACGGGCGGGCCTACAGCTTGCCGTCCGCCGCCAGGCTGACGAAGGTCGGGTCGAAGCGGAGCTTCACGTTCTTCGGGTCGCCGAGGATCTTGCCGCCCGGGAACTCGATGCCGATGTCGTCCACCGACTTCGCGCCCTGGCCGAACAGGCCGATCTGGAAGCTGAACTTGCGGACCTTGTCATTGGCCGTGACCAGGTCGGGGCTCAGGGTCGCGGCCAGGGCCGCCTTGGGATCGTGATAGAGATAGGTGGTCTTCAACTGGGCTTCGTAGCCGGCCAGATCGGTGCCGGACAGCTTGGCCATGGCCTCGCGGGCGGCCTTGCCGGCGGCGTCCTGCTGATACATCAGCTGGGTGGTCTCATACCAGATGCCGGTCAGGGCCTTGGCCAGGTTGGGGTTGGCCTTGGCGGTCTCCGTGGAGATCACCAGGGTGTCGAGGATCTCGCCGGGGATCTTGGATGAGTCGAACACCTCGTGGGCGCCGGGCAGTTTCTTGATCTCCGACAGCTGCGGGTTCCACGGCACCACGGCCTTGGTGTCAGCGGCCGAGAAGGCGGCGACGATGTCGGCGTCGGAGGTGTTGATGACCTTGACGTCGGTCATCTTCAGGCCCGCGCTCTCCAGGCCCCGGGCCAGCAGGTAGTGGGAGACGGAGTTCTCGACCAGATTGACCGGCCGGCCCTTGATGTCGGCGAGGGTCGCGCCGTTCTTCAGGACGATGCCGTCATTGCCGTTCGAATAGTCGCCGATCATGACGACGGTGGTGTCCTTGCCGGAAGCGGCCGGGATGGTCAGGGCGTCCATGTTGGTCGAGGCGACGCCGTCGAGCTTGCCGGCCGTGTACTGGTTCAGGCTCTCGACATAGTCGTTGACCTGAACAAGCTTGATCTTCACGCCGTACTTGTCGGCCCACTTCTTCACGATCCCGGACTGTTCGGCATAGGCCCAGGGCATCCAGCCCGCATAGATGGTCCAGCCGATGGTGTATTCCTTGGCGGCGGGGGCCGCGGCGGTCTCGGTCTTGGTCGCCGCCTTCTGGCCACAGGCGGCGAGCGCCAGGCTACAGATGGCCGCCGTGGCGACGACGCGAATTCCGGTAAGCCACTTGGTCATGTCGATCCCCTTGTCCCCGGCCGGCGCGCTGCTCCAGCCTCATGGCGATATTACTGACTGCGCGGATCGTAATATTCCAACTGGGCGGCGGCCGAGCCAGGCCAGAGCGGGTCTGGCGCCGGAATTCTACGCAGACCGCCGCCCACATGACCGCCCAAACGTCATTTCTCCGGCGCCGCTCGGAGGGTTCGTCTGTGGCGTGAGATATTACGAACAGCGCGATAGGTAATATTTCAGCGCGTCGCCGAGGCGGTCATGAACCGGAATTTCCAAGCCCTTCCCATCGTCGACCTGACCGGGCTGGAGGAGTCCGAGCCCGGTGTTCGCCAGGCGGTGGCCGACGACCTGGGCCGCGCGGCCCGCGAGGTGGGCTTTCTCTATGTCACCGGCCACGGGATCGATCCGCGCCTGACGGTCGCGCTGAGGGCCGCCGCCGAACGGTTCTTCGCCCAGCCCCTGGAGCGCAAGCTGGCCTTTCATATCGGCGGCTCGACCAATCATTCCGGCTATGTGCCAGAGGGCGAGGAGGTGTTCGTCGAGGGCAAGATCGATCGCAAGGAGGCCTATGACACGGGCCTCGACCACCCGGACGGCGACGGCCGCGCACCGATGCTTGGGCCAAACCTCTGGCCCGACGACGCCGAATTCCGGGTGGCGGTCAGCGCCTATTACGCGGCCGTGGCCGGCCTGGCGCGCCGGCTGTTCGGCGGCTTCGCCCTGGCGCTTGGCCTGCCGCAGGACCACTTCGAGCCTCACCTGACCGCGCCGCCCAGCCAGCTGCGACTGATCCACTATCCCTTCGACGCGGAGGCTTCCCCAGACCAGCAGGGCATCGGCGCCCACACCGACTATGAGTTCTTCACCCTGCTGCAGGGCACCGCGCCGGGGCTCGAGGTGCTCAATGGCCAGGGCGAATGGATCGACGCCCCGCCGGCGCCGGGCGCCTTCGTGGTCAATATCGGCGACATGCTGGAGGCCTGGACGAACGGGGTGTTCACCGCCACCTCGCACCGGGTGCGCAAGGTGGCCGAGGAACGCTACAGCTTCCCGTTCTTCGCGACCTGCGACTATTGGACGGTGGTCGAACCGCACCCGGTCTTTGTCACCCAGGAGCGGCCCGCCCGCTATCCCAGGCTGGTGTCCGGCGAGCATCTGTTCGCCCAGACCGTGAAGACCTTCGGCTATCTGAAGGGCCGTCGCGCGGCGGACCCTGACGCTACGCCGGCCTTCGGACGGACAGAGGCGCCCAGGAACTAGGCGATTGCCCGTGGCTGAGCGCGCCGGGCGACGGCGGCATGGCGCCTGGGCAGGTGGGGCGTAGGCTTTTGATCTGCACTGGAGATCGCGCCATGACGATCATCGATCCCGCCGCCCTGGCCGCTTCGCGCCAAAGCGCGCTGGCCCAATGGCTCAGCCTGCTGAAATCCTACATGTTCCAGGCCATGACCGTGCGGGCCGACCGGCTCGGCTGATCAGGCGCTCGCGCGGCGACGGACTGGCGGCTGCTCCGGCTCGCTGGAGCCATGGGCGTGCAGCGGCGGCAGCAGGGAGCGGGTGGTGACCAGCTTCAATTGCTGAACGGCGCGGACCCGGCGCAGGCGGTCGCAGAGGCCACGCAGACGCTCGGCCGACCCCTGGACCAGCAGCACCTCCAGCGACTTGTCCTCCTCCAGGAAGACGTGCTGGGAGGAGATCACTTCCGGCAGGAATTCAGACTGCACGCGGGCCAGGGCGTGGCGCACCCGGCCGCTTTCGGCCCGATAGATCAGGGTGATGGTGCCGGCCAGCACGCCGCCAGCCTCGCCGCCGTCGGGATCGGCCAGCTCATGGCGGATCAGTTCGGCGATCATCTGCGAGCGGCTGGGCAGGCCCCGTCGCATGACCATCTCGTCAAGCTGGGCGAGCAGCTTGCCAGGCAGGCTGATCCCGATGCGGGCGAGTTGGGGAAGGAGATCCTGATCCAAAGCGATTTCACGACTTCTCGAAGGACGGCCCGGTCGGGCCCGCAGGTGACAGTCGCACGCCGGGCACGGCGCGGGCAACGCGCCTGCCCATATTCGCCAACGCCTTGATCGGCAAGGGGCTGGCGCGGGCAGGGCCTGAGCGCATCAAGGCGCCGCGCCGGCCGGCCCTGTCGAATCGATCAATGTCCATTGGCGTTCCTGGTCCCGCCGCCACGTCTGGCCCTCCAGCCAGGGAAAGGTGGACAGCAGGATGCGGCCGACCCCGTCCTCGATCCGGCCGAAGCAGATGCGCAAGGAAAGCGCCGCCTCCGCCGCCGCCCGGTCACCGACCGCCAGGGCCGCTGTGACGATGGCCGCGAGCGAGTCGCCGGCAGGCAGGGGCGTCGGCCGATCCAGAATTTCCAGGAAGTGCGAGCCGCCGATCACCAGCAGCCCGGCGCGTGCCGGGACAGCCATATCCTCGACCAGCCGATAGGCCGACAGCGGGGCGGTGCTGTCGGCCTCACGTCGCCAGATCTCCTGGTATTCGGAATGGATGCCGTCCTCGATCATCACCTCGCCCTCGACCGCATAGGTCGCCTCGTCGGGGTCGGCGCTGGGCGGCTGGAAATCGAGATCGCGCCGCCACAGGCAGACGCCATCCTGGGCGGTGAGCTCGCCGGCGAAGCCTTGCTGGGCGGCCAGGCCGATCAGCTCGGCGTCTGTGTAGTCGGCGAAGCCCGTCGCGCCGGGGCGGCTCGGCCGATCGGCCCTCACCCGCAGGTCGGCGTACCAGCTGCGGGTCTGGAGCCAGAGCACCCGGGTGGTCTCGTCGCGATAGCCGGCGGGCGTGGTGATCACCTCGCGCCGCCAGAGGCCGTTGAGATCAGGGGGGACGAACGCGGTCATCTAGGTTTCCAGGGGACGGTGGCGACCCATCAGCTTGGGCAGGTCGCCGACCCAGGCCAGGAAGCTGAAGGCGGCGAAGCCGAGCACGATGAACAGCACCGCGCCGACGCACATGGTCGGCTGGTAGCCGGAGCGCATGCTGGCGAAGATGCGGATCGGCAGGGTCTGCACGGAGAAGCCGGCCACCATATAGGCGATCAGATATTCGTTCAGGCTGAGCACGAAGACATAGACCAGGGCGCAGAGGATATAGGGCGCCATGGCCGGGCGCACGACCATGCGGAAGGCCTCGGAATCGCTGGCCCCCATGGTCTGGGCCGCCTCGATCAGGGCCCGGTCGATGGACTGGAAGCCGACCGACAGCATGGCGATCGGCACGCCAAGCAAGATCACAGCGTGGCTCAGCACCACGTTCTCCACGCGGCCGACATGGCCGACCACGCCCCAGAAGGCCGAGAACATCAGGGCCGTGACGATCCCCGGCAGCAGGAAGAGGCCCGAGCCGGCGCCGGCCAGGGCCTGGGCGGCCTTGGACTGGTAACGCCAGACCGCATAGGCGATCGGCAGGGCGATCAGCACCGCCAGGCTGGAGGCGAGCGCGCTGATGGTCAGCGACGTTTGCAGCGAGGCCATCCACTCCGCGTCGGTGAAGAAGGCCTTGTACCATTTGAAGCTGAGATGGGTCGGCGGGAAGCTCATCCGCCGCGAGGCGTTGAACGACACCCCGATCACCACGATCAGCGGCGCGGAGATGAACAGGGCCACGAGACCCAGGAAGCCGCGCCGCAGCCAAGTTGAGACCAGGCTCATGGCTCGACGCTCCCAGAACCGGACAACCAGCGGGTCAGGCCGAGCAGCCCGACCATCAGGCTGACCAGGGCGACGGCCTGGGCGGCGGCCAGCGGCAGGTCGCCCGTGGTCATGGCGGCGTTGGAGATCTGGATGCCGATGGTCCAGTTCTGCGGCCGGCCGAGCACCAGGGGGGTGAGATAGGTCCCGACCGTCCAGATCACCACCAGCAGGCCCGCTGAGAGCAGGGGGCCGCGCACGATCGGCGCGGTCACGGTCAGGAAGGTCCAGACCGGCGAGGCGCCCATGGTCGAGGCTGCGGCCGGGATGTCGTCGTCCAGCTGGGAGACCGCCGGATAGAGGAACAGGATGATGTAGGGCAGGACCACATAGATCAGGCAGGCCTGGACGGCGCCGAAGCTGGGATAGAGCGAGTGGGCGCTGCTCATCAGGCCCAGCGCCATCAGCGCCTTCACCATCGCCCCGCTGCCGGACAGCAGCACCTGGAACGAGAAGACGATCAGCACCTCGGAAAGCGACAGGGTCGAGAGCAGGAAGACCAGCCAGGTGACCTGGGCGCGGCGCCTCATGCGGCTGATGAAATAGGCGGCCGGGAAGGCGATGGCGACGCTGACGACGGCCGTGCCGATGGCCAAGGTGAAGGAGAAGGCGGCGACCTTCAGGAACAGCGGGTTCAGCAGCTTGGCGTACTGGGTCAGTTCCAGGCTGGGGGTCCACAGCCCGCCCTCGTCATGGTGGGCGAAGCTGAGCTGCAGCAGCAGGAACAGCGGCACGAGGCTGAGCACGGTCAGGAACAGGGCCGGCAAGGCCAGGAGTCCGGTCAGGACCACGTTGTCGGTCCGCGCGGGATCGACCTCGGCGACCTTGGGCTCCGCCGGAATGTCGGTCATGCGGCCAGCACCCGGCACTGGTTCTGGGGCAGGCGCAGATGGGCGATGTCGCCCGCGCCTGCGCCGGTCCAGTCGCGGGGCTGGACCACGCTCAGCAGGTCTGCGCCCTCGCAGTCGAGGTGCACCTCGACGCTGGAGCCCATGTCGCGGACAAAGGTGATCTTGCAGGCGACCGTGTTGTCCTGCTGCTGGCTGGCGCTGGTGATCTGGATGTCTTCCGGCCGGATCGACAGGGTCGCCTGGGTCGAGGCCGAGGGCTCGGGCGTCGAGGCGACCTTGAGGATATTGGCCCCGAAGCGGACCGTCTCGCGGTCCAGCACCTCGACGGGCAGGAGGTTGGACAGGCCGATGAAGTTGGCGACGAACTTGTTGGCCGGGGCGCGATAGATCGACAATGGCCCGCCATGCTGCTGGATCTTGCCCTCGCCCATGACCGCGATGGTGTCGGCCATGCTCATGGCCTCGCGCTGGTCGTGGGTGACCAGGATGGTGGTGATCTTCAGCCGCTTCTGCAGGAGGCGCAGTTCGATCTGCATCTCCTCGCGCAGCTTGGCGTCGAGGGCGGAGAAGGGCTCGTCCAGCAGGAAGATCGGCGGTTCCTGGGCAAGCGCCCGCGCGATCGCCACCCTTTGGCGCTGGCCGCCGGAGAGCTGGCTGACAGCCCGCTTCTCCATGTCGGGCAGGCGGACGAGGTTGAGGAGCTCCTCAATCCGCGCCTTGCGCTGGCGGGCGTCCTTGCCTTGCAGGCGCAGGCTGAAGGCGATGTTCTCGCCGACGGTCAGGTGGGGGAACAGGGCCAGTGACTGGAACACCATGCCGAACTTGCGGACATTGGCGGGCTGGCGGGTGATGTCGCGGCCGTTGAGCGAGATGGTGCCATCACCGGGGGTCTCCAGCCCCGCGATCATCCGCATCAGGGTGGTCTTGCCGCAGCCCGAGGGCCCTAGAAAACAGACGAATTCGCCCTGGGGGATGGCGAGGGAGACATCATCGACCGCCTTGTGGGCGCCGAAGGCCTTGGTGACCCCTGTGATCTCAAGTCCGAACATCAGCCGGCGCTCCTAGCTCGAGACCATCTGGTTGAAGCGCGTGGCCATGAAGTCGAGGTGCAGGCCGCGCGCCTTGTAGTTCACGTCGATGGGCGCGACGTTGCTGGAGACCTTGGCGAACTCCTCTGGCGTGAGGTTAAGCAGCTCCTTCTTGATCAGCGGCGGCGCGTTGACCTTGCGGGCGATCAGCTCCTGGGCCTCAGGCGTGCACATGAAGTTGATAAAGGCGTCGGCCTCGGCGATCTTCTTGGACGACTTGGGTTGGCACCAGCAGCCGAAGTCGATCACCGCGCCCTCCTTCGGGAAGACGATCTGAAGCGGTGTTCCATTGGCCTTCAGGGTGGCGGCGACGTCGGCGAAATAGACCCCGCCCTTGACCTCGCCGTTCTCCAGCGCGGTCTGCATGGTGCCCTCGGAGTCCCACCACAGCTTGGTGTTGGGCTTGAGCTCGGCGATCTTGCCCAGCACCTTGAGGATGCCGTCCTCGGTGTCGAGGATCTCCGTGCCGCCGAAATAGGTCTTGGCGGTGATCTCATAGAGCAGGCCGGCGCCGCCGTTCAGGCCCCAGGCGTCCTTGTTTCCGGCCGCCCAAAGCGCCGTCCAGCTGTCGGGGATCGGCTTCACCAGATCAGGATTGACCACGAAGGCGAGGAACCAGCCCAGAGCGCCGACCCCATCGATGCCCTTGTCGGTCTGGGCGACATATTGTGCTGGCAGATTGCCGAGATTGGTCAGGGGCTTGGGGTCGCGGATGTGCCAGAGGTCGGCTTTGCGGCCCCGGCCCACATCGATCATGGTCGAGATGCACAGGTCCATGGGGGCGAGGCCGGCCTTGTTGGCCTCGATCAGCTGCAGCAGGAACTGCAGGCCGGACGGCTGGGAGATCGACTCCACCTGGATGCCGGTGGCCTTCTCGAACACCGGATAGACGTGCTCGCTCATGGCCTGTTCGAAATTGCCGCCATAGGACGAGATTTTCAGCTTGCCGCTGGCCCCGCCGCCGCCGGCCTTGGGCGAGCAGGCGGCCAGCAGGCCCCCGGTCGCCGCCAGGCCCGCGGCCCCCATCAGCAAACTCCGGCGATCCGGTCCGCGTCGCGCGGCGCCCCTGTCCGCGCGGCCCGTCTCCTCAAGGCCCATGGACATTCGTCGTCGCGACCGTTCACCGGCGTCGTTCATCTGCAGGCTCCGCCATAGGCCCGCGCCCCTGGCGGGGTGCGTCCACCGACAGTCGATCCGCGATGGGGGGCTGGCAAAGCCTGGCGACGGGCGGTTGGTCGCGGTCGCGGGATTGCCCTCAGCCGGAGCAAGGAAAGGGCGCCCGGCGATTACGATCTGAGCATTTAGTATTACTGGACAGGCGCCGGTGGGCCGAATTCGGGCCGCGCGGGATGGGCCGGAGGCGCGGGCGAAAGAACCGCGCGACGATGGAGCGAAGCCGTTTGCGTAGGAGCCAGGCCCGATGCCGTTCGACACTGACATAGAGGCCGCCGACAGGCCACTGCTGATCAACAATGTCTGGCAGGCGGGTTCCGGCGGGGAGTGGCTGCCGATCCTCAACCCGGTTGATGAAAGGGTCATCGGTCGCCACGCGGTGGCGACGATCGCCGATCTCGACATGGCGCTGGCCTCGGCCCAGATCGCCTTCGAGAGCTGGCGCGACGTCGGGCCCCTGGCCCGCGCTCAGGTGCTGCGCGCCGCCGCCGCCCTGATCCTCGATCGCGCCGACAGCCTGGCCAAGGCCCTGACCCGCGAACAGGGCAAGCCGCTGGCCCAGGCCCGGATGGAGATCGAGGGCTGCGCCCGGGCCTTTGACTGGGCTGCGGAGGAGGGACGTCGGACCTATGGCCGGGTGATCCCGTCCAATGTCCCGGGCCTGAACTGGAGCGCCGGCAAATACCCGATCGGCCCGGTGGCGGC
>NZ_CANCLE010000101.1 GCF_947378715.1 Phenylobacterium aquaticum | reverse complement strand
GTCTTGGAGGTGAAGGCCACGTCGGCGGTCTGGGCGGCGACGCCGACGACCACGGCGAAGTGGACCAGGTCCCAGTAGTCCGGCTCCTCGCCGCCCGGAAAGTTCAGGCCGCCCGCGTCGCAGCCCGACCCGCCGCCCCGGCGATAATATTCGTGCCCGTAGTGCAGGGCGAAGATCAGCTGGACCACGAACCAGGAGATGGCCACCGTCGCCATGGCCAGGCTGGTCCGGAACGCCAGCATCCAGCCGGTTGCGCCCTTGGCCAGGCCCAGCTCCACGGCGATCGAGCCGAGACTGGCGATCGAAGCCGCCAGCACGATGCCCAGGATCATGCCCTGGCCCTCGTCCTGCCGGGCCACGGTGGCGCGCATGTCCTCGACCGACTTGCCCCGCATGAACAGCAGCATCGAGACGATGAACCAGACGCCGCCCACGTCCCAGGCCAGGATCGAATGAGTGCTCCAGCCGAAGACGTCCGGCGCAGCCGCCAGGCCGATCCAGGCGACGAGGCCGGCCAAGGTCGCGGCCGTCAGGTGTGGCCGGCTGGACAACATGCGCCAGGCGCGCTGGAGCCGGGATCTCTGAGCCCTGGTGGTCATGGCCGCGAGCCTAGATGACTCGCGGCCTTTGCGCTCTAGCCGGCGACCCAGTTGCCGTGGAACCCGAAGGGCACCCGGCGCGGGACCTGGGCCACCGCGATCGGGCCGGCCTCGACGTGTCGGGCGTCGAAGACCACGAAGTCCGAGCGGTTCTCCGCCGCGCGCCAGATCACCGCCGTCAGCCAGCCTTCGCCCTCGGAGGCGGTTTCGCTGGCCGGGGTGAAGACCGGCTCCGAGGTCAGGTCGCCGCCGTTCAGTTCGTAGACCGAGCGCTTGCCGGTCTTGAGATCGATGTGGGCGATCGCGTTCAGCTTCACCGAGCCTGAGCGGGTGGTGTCGCCGGCGAACCAGCCGTGACGATAGGCGCCGCCGGCCAGGCGTTCGTCGAAGCGCGGGAATTCGCCGTCGAGGTCATCGATGGCCTCTTCGTGGATGGCGTCGGTGGCGCCCGACAGGTCGAACGTCCAGCGCGCCAGGCGGGCCGCCGACTTCTCCCCGCGCGAGCCGTCGGCCAGGGGGAACAGGGGCGCGCTGTCATAGCGGAACACGTCGGCGATGATCTTGCCGTCCGCCTCATAGGCGTTCATCGGGTGGAAGACATAACAGGCGCTGGTGTTGAACCAGCGGATGGTGGAGACGTCGGCGTCGCGACGCATCACGCCGACGTAAGTCCCCTTCTCCGGCTCCCAGGCATAGGCCGGCAAGCCCTTCATCGCCCGTTCCAGGCTGCCGGTCAGCGGCATGACCGGGAACAGCACATAGTTCTCGGTGACCATGAAGTCGTGCAGCATGGCCGAATAGGGCGCCTCAAAGTCCGAGCGGCGCACCACCTTGCCGGTCTTGTCCGACACCCCGTAGCTGAGGGTCGCGTTCAACGGGACCTCGCCGACGCTATAGCCGAACCAGACCATTTCGCCGGTCTTGGGATCGACCTTGGGGTGGGCGGTCACCCGGCCGCGATAGTCCTCGACATAGCCCAGCGAGCGCAGGGTCTTGGGCTCCATCTCGAAGGGCATGTGACCCTCCTCCAGCGCCAGCAGCCGGCCGGCGTGATGGACGATATTGGTGTTGGCCACCCCGCCGTCCTTGCCCATGGCCAGCGGATCGGACGCCATGGGATTGAAGCCGGCGAACAATGACCGGCCGTGCTCGCGCTCCAGCTCGAACTTCGGCGTGCGCACATAGCGGTTGCGATAGGTGACCTTGCCGTCCTCGACCACGAAGGCGTGGATCATGCCGTCGCCGGTGAACCAGTGGTAGTTGGCGTCGCGCGGCTCGAACTGCGGGTTGGGGCCGGTGCGATAGAGGGTCCCGCGCAGACCCTTGGGGATCTCGCCGGTGACCGTCAGCTCATAGTCGTCTTCACTGCGCACGGGGGCGAAATTGCCCGCCAGATAGGGATTGATGCGAACGTCGCCATCCATGGCGTATCTCCCTTCAGAAGACCGGTCTCAGGCCGGCGTGATGATGTGACCTTCGTCCGGGAGGGCGCGGCCCTCGAGGACTTGGGCATAGGCGGTGGCGAGGCCCGACGACCCGGCGTGGCGGATCAGCTTCAGCCACGGCGAGCCGGCCACGAAGGCGGCGAGCGCGCTCGAGAAGCGGGCGTTGAGCTCGGCCATGCCCCATTCGCCGGCCCGCTTGCGGATCTGGTCGGGCGCAAAGAACAGCACCGGCTGCGGGCCCGGCAGGGGCGCGGGCGCGCCGCGCTCGGCCTCCCAATGGGTGCCGCCGACGATCAGGCTGCGGGCGAGGTCGCCGCCCAGCGCGCCATGCACGGCGGCCGTGGTCGCCCGGTCGCCGGCGAAATCGACATAGGCCGCGCCGGGGCCGGTCTTGAGGTCGCCCGCCTGACCATAGGGGAGGATCTGGTCATAGAGGCCGAGCCCCGACAGGCGCGCCACATTGGCGGGCGAGCTCAAGCCGATGACCTTCAGGCCGCGCGCCTTGGCGAACCAGGCCAGGCCCATGGCGGTCTTGCTCGACGCGCTGGAGAGCACGAGCGTACGGACGCCCGCGTCCTCCGACAGGAAATCGTCGAGCAGATAGGAGGTCATCAGCAGCGGCCGCAGCAGCGAGCGATAGTCGTCGTCGGCGGCCGGCGGAGCGGCGTTATAGGCGTTATAGGTCGGCGGCAGCTCGGCCCGGTGCGGGCTGCGATCCACATAGCCGTCGCGGGAGGGCGTCAGCTGCATGACCACATGGCTCGACATCGGCAGATAGCCGAACAGCCGCAGCCCCTCGGCCACGCCCTCGGCGCGCGACGCAACCACCGTCGCGAAGCCCCAGACCGGGATCCGGCCCCAGCCGTCAGGCGCCGGGAAGAACTTCCAGTAGCCGAAGGCGTCGCCCATGGCGCCATAGGTGATGTTGTTGGCGGTCAGGGCGAAGCTCTCGACGGCGAGCAGCGCCTGGCCCTCGGCGAGGTCGGCCGCCTGGGGAACGGGCGCCGGGCGCATCTGCGTCACCCGCAGGTCCTTGCGATCGATCAACAGGTCCCACGCGTCCATCCGTCACCGTCCCCATGAATTTCTTACGTTGTAAATTTATTACGTAAGATGTAGCTCTGCGCAAGTTGTATTTTTTCGAAGGTTGGGCATGCCCCGCGTCTTATCCGAAACCGATGTCGCCGACTTCCGCGAGCGGCTGTGCGAGGCGGCCGAGCGCCTGTTCGCCGAGCGCGGTCCCGACGCGGTGACCATGCGCCAGCTGGCCCAGGAACTGGGGGTCAGCCCCATGACCCCCTACCGCTATTTCGCCGACAAGGAAGACATTCTGGCGGCCGTGCGCGCCTCCGGCTTCAACCGCTTCGCCCAGGCTTTGGAAGACGCCTACGCCTCGGCGACCGATGCGCGAACCCGGGGCGCGGCGGTGGGCGAGGCCTATGTCACCTTCGCCTTCGAGCACCCCCACACCTACAAGCTGATGTTCGACCTGAACCAGCCGCACGAGGAAAAATACCCCGACCTGGTCGCCGCCGGCCACCGCGCCCGGGGCAGCCAGACCGACTACGTCAAGGCCCTGGTCGCCGACGGCGTCATCACCGGCGACCCCGACGAGATCGGCCAGATGATGTGGGCCGCCGCCCACGGGGCAGTCGGGCTGGAGCTGGCGGGGAAACTGCCGGCCGGCTCAGCGCGGAGCCTGCTGCGGCACATGAACGGGGCGATCGCGCGGGGGCTGAGGCCGGGGGCGTAGGGTCTAGCGACGCCTGGTCATCCGGTAGCTATCGTCGGGCACACGCTTCTTCGGCCCCCAATCGAGAAACTCCACGACCCCGGCGCTCTTCAATTCAGATGCGATCTGATTGAGTTGGGTTTTGCGGACTACGTACCGACCCAAAACCCTCGGCCAGAGTACTCCGAATGTCGTGGTGGCCGGCGATAGGGGCGTAGCCTCGACCAACGCTAATTTGGCGCGCTCCAGTTCGGCGGCCAGATATTCCTCCGTATCATCCGGGGCCAAATCAGCCAGCGAATCAAACATTTCGCTCTGCCCAGAAGCAGCCTCCACCCGCTTGAGCTTCACCACCCCGACCATCTAGGTCGCGACCAGGCATAGCTGCCCTCTCCAGAACGGATTCATTAGACCCCCACCACCGGCAGCTCATCCCAAGTACGATCTCGATAAGTCCGTCCGGCAGCCTTCTTATTTCGCCCGCCCCATTGCTTGAAGAAAAAGGCCGCTCCAGAGTCACTGCAAAGTTCGTAGATCTCATCAACCCAGTCTTGTTCGAGTGATCGGGCTCGCGGGCCAGACTCTCCCCCAACAATTGCCCAGTGAACTCCTGTGAGATTGGCGCTCGCGACGGACCCTATTAGGGGCTCAAATGACACGAAGCGCACCACTGCTCTGGTGGCGCGAAGATGATCTAGACGGTCGAGTACAGCACTGTTTTCGACACTAGTTCCCAGCCAAACGTTGGGCAGCAGCGGTAGGTGGGCGGACAATGCCGCCATCCGATCCGGTCGCTTTGTGAGGATTTGATATGTGTGTCTGGGCGTGGCAGCCATCGTCTCCCAGACACGCTCAATGAACTCCAGCGGCACCGCCTCCTGAAACAGGTCGGACATGGAGTTGACAAAGATCAATCTCGGCTTCCGCCAACTGATCGGCACGGCGAGCGCGGCCTCATCGAGCGAAATTTGACCCGTCCAAACATAGCGATCACCACTCTTGCGTGTTAGGCCGCGATATTTCGGCGCTCCCATGGCCTCAAGCCGGGCCGCCATCCGCATCGCATAACAGTTCGTGCAACCGGCGCTGAGGACTGTGCAGCCCGCTACGGGATTCCAAGTCGCGTCAGTCCATTCGATGCTGCTCTCGGCCATATTCTCACTCCGCAACCAGCGAGAGAGTCTCACGCGCATAGTTAATCGAACACTATGGCTCTACGTTTCTCATTTGTTCACGTTTTAGCGGCCTCGCCAAGGGGAGATAGTCCAGTGGCCTTCAACCTAGAGGCGCTCGAACATGGCCAATAGACATCTGGGCTCCGGGATCGATGACCTCCTCAAGGAGGAAGGCGTGCTGGAGGAATTCCAGGCGCGCGCGATCAAGGAAGTGATCGCCTGGCAGCTGGGCCAGACCATGAAGGATCAGAAGATCAGCCAGCGGCAGTTGGCGGTGATGATGCGCACCAGCCGCACCCAAGTGGCCCGGGTGCTCGATCCCGCCGACGGCAATGTGACCCTGGAGACCCTGCAGCGCGCCGCCGCCGTGCTGGGGCGCAAGGTGCAGATCGGATTGGTGTGACACGCACCCGGGTTCGATCGGCGGCTTATGACGCCCCCGCCCGCCGCCCCGCCTCAGCCGCCGTTCGCATCGACGACGATGGGAACGGTCTTGCCGCGGGACATCGGCTCCCATCCGGCCTGGATCGCCGAGGTTATGGCGTTGGCCACCAGGTCGGTCGCGATCTGCGAGGGCTGCAGCAGCGGGGCGCCGAATCTCGGCCGGGGGGCAGGTGGAAACTCCACCACGGCTTCGCGCTGCCCTTCCTTGTGCCGCACGGCGATCGCCATGCCGCACCACTCGCCGGTGTCACTGGACCGCTGGGGCTGGCGTTGGAGCCGCCAGACATAGGGCTCCCCGCCGACCGCGATCTCGAATTCTGGGCTTCGCTTGGTTTTTGCCATGGGAGGGGAATTAGCCCGGCGGGCGCGCCCAGGCCAGCCCAAGGCCGCGAGGGTGTAGAGGTTTGGGCCCGCCGATCATCCAGCCCGCCGCACAGTCTGTTCGGCTTTGAGCGTCTAGTCGCACAGCCGGGGGCCACCTAGTTTGGCCGGCAAGCGCCCGGGACGGTCTGGGCCGGAGAACGGCATGACGTCTGACACCAAGACAAAGGTCGCCCTGGTCACCGGGGGCAATCGGGGGCTGGGCAAGGACATGGCGCTGTCCTTGGCGGCGCGCGGCATGGATGTGGTGCTGACCTACAATTCCAACGCCGATGAGGCCGAGGCGGTGGCGGCCGAGATCCGGGGGATGCGGCGGCGTGCGGCGGCGCTGCGGTTCGACCTGACCGATGTCGCGGGGATCGACGGCTTTGTGGGTCAGGTCGGGGATGTGCTGCGCGACGATTTCGGCGGGGCCGGGCGCATCGACTTCCTGGTCAACAACGCCGGAGTGGGGCGGTCCATTCCGATCGACCAACTGACCGAGGCGGACTTCGACCTGTTCGCAAGCGTGCACTTCAAGGGCGTGCTGTTCCTGACCCAGAAGGCGCTGCGGATGATGAACGATGGCGGCGGAGTGGTGTTCGTGACCGCTGCGGCCGATCGCTACAATGTGCCGGGCTATGGGCTCTATGCGTCCTGCAAGGGGGCCATCGAGGTGTTCTCGCGCTATGTGGCCAAGGAATATGGCCCGCGCGGCATCCGGTCGAACACGCTTGCGCCCGGCGGGGTCGCCACCGACTTCGCCGGCGGGGCGATCCGCAGCAATCCGGGGCTGCAGGCCATGGTGGTCGCCGGCACGGCCATGGGCCGGCTGGCCGAGCCGCACGATATCGGCGGGCTCGTGGCCCTCCTCTGCAGCGACGAGGCCCGCTGGCTGACCGGCCAGAGGCTCGAGGCGACCGGCGGCTATAACCTCTAGGCGGCGACAGGCCGCGTGCGCGATGGGCGCCGGGCCGGATCGGGTGCTATGGGTCGCGCCTCGCCGCCCGGAGAGACCCATGGAAGGCCCGACGTCCCACTTCTATTTCTCGCAGCGGCTGCGGCTGCACTATGTCGACTGGGGCAATGCCGAGGCCCCGCCCCTCTTGCTGGTGCACGGCGGGCGCGACCATTGCCGCAACTGGGACTGGGTCGCGACCCGGCTGCGCGACCGCTATCATGTGATCGCACCGGATCTGCGCGGCCATGGGGACAGCGGCTGGGCGATCGGCGGCGGCTATGACATGGGGGCCTATATCTACGACCTGGCCCAGATCATCCATCAGACCGGCGTGGCGCCGGTGACGATCATGGCCCATTCCCTGGGTGCGGGGATCGCGCTGAACTATTGCGGCGCCTTTCCCGACCAGGTGTCCAAGATCATCGCTATCGAAGGCCTAGGCCCGTCGCCCAAGGTGATGGCCGAGCAGGCCAAGCGCAGCGTGGACGAGCGGCTGCGCACCTGGGTCGCCGACCGTCGGGACAATTCCGGCCGGTCGCCGCGCCGCTACGCCAGCCTGGAGGCGGCGGTGAAGCGGATGACGGGGGAGAACCCGCATCTGTCGCCCGCCCAGGCGCGGCATCTGACCGTGCATGGCGCCCACCAGAACGAGGACGGCACCTATAGCTGGAAGTTCGACAACCACGCCCGCTGGGGCGGCGGGGTCGGCGGGCTGACCCATGCCGACCAGCACCACCTGTGGGGACAGATCACCGCGCCGGTGCTGCTGGCGCGGGGCACGGAATCCTGGGCCTCCGATCCCGTCGAGGACGGGCGGATCAGGCATTTCAGGAACGCGCGGCTGGTGAACTTCGAAGGCGCTGGCCACTGGGTGCACCACGACCAGCTCGACGCCTTCATGGCGGCGGCCGAGGCGTTCCTGGCGGAATAAGTCAGGTCTCTTGCCCCATCGCCCGGGCCACGGCGCGATCGGCGGCTCGTTCGCTCTGCCCCAGGCCATCGGCGACCCGCTGGCGGTCGCCGGCTGGGCGGTTCTGGCTCAGCTTGCGCTTGGCTTCGAGCCGGGTGATCGGGATGCGGACGCCGATGATGGCGCGCAGCTGGGCGTCGATATAGGCCGCCGGCGCGTCGGTGACCGCCCAGGGCTGCGGCCGCCCAGCCTCATGGCGATCGGTCAGCCGAGTGACGACGGCGCGCAGGCGGTCGGGATCGTCATAGAGCTCGATCGGGCCGTGAGCGTGGACGGCCTCATAGTTCCAGGTGGGCACGACCTGGCCGCTCTCGGCCTTGGCTGCGTACCAGGCCGGCGTGATGTAGGCGTCGGCGCCCGTGAAGATCGCCAGGGCCTCGCCCAAGGCCTGAGCGCTGGCCTGCGGGTTGGCGCGAGCCAGGTGACCATGCAGCACCCCGTGCGGGCCCTCGGTCTCGTCCAGGATCAGCGGCAGGGGCGTGGCCATCAGCCCATCCGCCGTCGCGGTCACCAGGGTGGCGAGCGGAGCGGCGCGGACCAGGGCGCAAATCTCGGCCAGGTCGTCGAGGCGGAAGGCGGCGGGCGTGTACATGACGCACATACTCGCCCCGCCGCCGGCGGCCGGACAGGTCCAATTCCGGCGCAGCGAGCCGTCCAGTTGGCGCGGCCTACTTCCCGCCCCCGTGGCCGAGCGACCAGACATAGACCGACAACGCCTTGAGCTCATCGGGGCTGAGGGTCGCGCCGCCCATGGCCGGCATCGGGTTGCGGTACTTCTTGGGCTGGCTGACGCCCTGGCCGATGGTGGTGGTCAGACCCGCGAGCGAGCCGTCGCTCCACATCCAGGTCCCGGCGGTGAGATCGGGGCCCAGCGGGCCGCCCTTGCCGTCGGCGCCATGGCAGCCGGCGCAGGTCCCCCCCGCCGCCTCGCCGTGATAGATGCGGCCGCCGAGCGCGAGCTGGTCTGTGGTGGCGCCCGGGGGCAGCGGATAGACCTTCGGAACCTCGGCCGCAGCGGTCGGCGCCGGCGGCGGGGCCATGACCGGGGCCGGGGCGGCGGCGATCTTGGCCGGGGCCGCGCCGCCGTTCCAGGTGACCCGCCAGATGCGGCCCTTTACGTCGTCGGAGATATAGAGCGCACCGTCGGGGGCGACGGCCAAGCCCATGGGTCGATAGGCGGCCTTGCCCGGATCCTTCTTGGCGCCCACGAAACCGTCGGCGAAGACCACGAAGGCGCCGGAGGCCTTTCCGTCCTTGAGCGGCTGGAACACCACATTATAGCCGTCCTGGGGCGCGGGCGCGCGGTTCCAGGAGCCGTGGAAGGCGATGAAGGCGCCGCCCTGATAGGGGGCCGGGAAAGCCTTGGCGGTGTAGATGGCGAGCGCATTGGGCGCCCAGTGGGCCGGGAAGGCCGCGACCGGGGCCAGCTTGTCGGCGCAGCGGCCGACCGCCTTGCCGCCGTCACCGCCATATTCGGGAGCCAGGACCAGCTTCTTCTGGACGCCGTCATAGTAGCAATAGGGCCAACCATAGTCGCCGCCCTGGCGCAGCTGGACCAGCTCCTCGGCCGGCAGCTCAGTGGCGGCGGCGAGGTCTGGATAGAGCTTGGGCCAGCTGGAGGGCAGCTGGTCGCGGCCGTGCTGGGTGGCGAACAAGCGGCCGGCGGCGTCGAGGCTGAGCCCCTCGCCATTGCGCAGGCCGGTGGCGTAGCGCTCGGCCGGCGAGAAGGTCTGGCCCAGGCGGTTGGCGTCATAGCGCCAGATGCCGGCGCGGGTCTCCAGTTCGACGCAAGGGTCGATGCCGGGCACGCCGGTCATGCGGTCCTTGGACTGGCAGCTGTTGGTCGCCGAGCCGAGATCGATGAACAGGCCGCCCTTGGCGTCGATCACTATGGGATGCATCGGGTGGTTGCCCTTCAGGGGCAGGCCGGAGACCACCACCTCGGCCGGGCCGGTCGGGACCAGGGCGCCGGGGGCGAGCGCATAGCGGACGATGCGGTCGTTCACCTCGGCATAGAGGTGGTTCTGGTAGATCGCCACGCCGGTGCCGCCGGCCGCGCCCTGGGCCGGGGTCTCGCCAAAGCGGGCGGTCTGGTCGGCCGCGCCGTCGCCGTCGCTGTCCTTCAGCGCCACCAGGAAGCCGTCGGCCGGGGGCTTGCCGCCCGGATAGTAGCCGCCGCTCCAGGTGTTGGCGTAGACCACCCCGTCAGGGGCCACGGTCAGGTGGCGGATATGGCCCAGATTGTCGGCGAAGACCTTGGCGCAGAAGCCGGGCGACAGGGTCAGGCCGCCATTGTCGCCGGCGCAGGGGATGGCCTTGGCGGTGATCTTGCCGGGCGCGGCCTGGACCGATAGGGCCGGCGCGATGGCCAGGACCACGGCGGCGCCCAGGCCGAGCACGGCGGCGCGGTTCAGGTTCTTGGCTGGCTTGCTCATCTCGGCTTGGTCCCCACGCGGGGCGCGTGGGCGAATCCGCCCCGGCCCTATCTGATCTCTGTTCAGACTAGCATTGGGGACAGGTCGGAGCGCGAGCGCTATTTCGCCAGACGGGCCGATCAGCGGTGCTTGACGCCCCCTGCGGCAAGGCCCCCAACTGCCGCCCAATCAGTCGGGAGGCGACCATGAGCACCATCCAACCCTTCGAGGTCCGCTGGGACGAGGCCCGGGTGCAGCAGGTGCTGGACCAGGTGCGCGCCTATCCCTGGCCCGTGCAGCCGCAGGCGGCGGACGGCTGGGCCTATGGCTGCGACGGCGACTGGCTGAAGGGGCTCTGCGCCCACTGGACCGACAACTACGACTGGCGAGCGGCGGTGGCCGATCTGAACCGCTTCCCGCAGTTCACCGCCCGGGTCGAGGATTTCGACATCCACTATGTGCACGTGGTCGGCGAGGCCGGCGGCAAGCGGCCGTTGATCCTGACCCATGGCTGGCCCGGCTCGCACTACGAGTTCTGGGGCGCGGTCGAGAAGCTGGCCTTCCCCTCGCGGTTCGGGGGCCAAGCGGAGGACGCCGTCGATGTGGTGATCCCGTCCCTGCCCGGCTTCGGATTTTCTTCCAAGCCCAAGGCCCCGGTCGGCCAGCGCCTGACCGCGCGGCTGTTCAACACCCTGATGACCGAGGTGCTGGGCTATCCCAGCTATATCGCCCAGGGCGGCGACTGGGGCGGGTTGGTGACCTCCTGGCTGGGCCATGACCACGGCCAGCATGTGCGCGCCATCCACCTGAACATGATCGGCTTCCGCCCGGCCGGCGGACCGACCAGCCCGGAGGAGATCGCCTGGCTCACGCGCCAGGGGGCGATGATGGACATGATGGGCGCCTATTTCCGGCTGCAGGTCTCCAAGCCGCAGTCGATCGGCTGGATGGCGGCGGGCAATCCGGTGGGCCAGGCGGCCTGGATCGCCGAACGGTTCCACGACTGGTCGGACCTGCGGGTCAAGACCCTGGACCAGGCCCACCCCAAGGACCGGCTGCTGACCAACATCATGATCTATGTGATGACCGACAGCTTCACGACCGGCGCCTGGTACTATCGCGGCCTGATCGAGGAGGGCGGGGTCGCCATGGCCGAGGGCGCGCGCTGCGAGACCCCCACCGCCTTCGCCAACTTCCCCGGCGAGCCGCTCTACACCGCCCCGCCGCGCAGCTGGGCCGACCGGGCCTACAACATCACCCGCTGGAGCGAGATGCCGCGCGGCGGCCACTTCGCGGCCATGGAGGAGCCGGACCTGTTCGTCGACGAGGTGCGGGCCTGGGCGAAGACGACCTGAGGGGACTCTAGCCCTCGCCCCACATCGTGGGGAGAGGGTTGGGTGAGGGGTCCTTTCTGAACCGCCACCGCACTTGCGTCTCCGAAAGACGCACCGCTTCGCGGCGCGCCCCTCACCCTGCCCTCTCCCCGTGAACGGGGAGAGGGTTCAAGTAGGCCGCTAAGCGCGAAACCGGACTCCACATTCCCGGCGCTGGCTCTAAAGACGGAGCATGGCCAGATATGATTTCGCGTCCGACAACACCGCCCCCGCCACGCCGGAAGCGCTCGACGCGCTGATCTCGGCCAATAGCGGCTTCACCTCCGGCTATGGCTCGGACACGGTGAGCCGCGAGGCCGCCGACCTGATCCGAGCGACCCTCGACGCCGACGCCGAGGTGCGGTTCGTGGCCTCCGGCACGGCGGCCAATTCCATCGCTCTGGCCACCCTGGTCCAGCCGTTCGAGGCGGTGCTGACCCACGAACATTCGCACATCGCCACTGATGAGACCGGCGCCCCCGGATTCTTCGGCCATGGCCTGGGGATGATCCCCCTGCCCGGCCTCTCCGGCCGTATCGACCCGGCCAGTCTGGTTGACCCCCTGGCGGCCCCGGACCAGGCGCACTGGCAGGCGCCGGCGGCGCTGTCGATCACCAACGCCACCGAATATGGCTGCGTCTACACCGTTGACCAGATCGCGGCCCTGACCGGTCCCGTGAAGGCCAAGGGCTATCGGGTGCATCTGGACGGCGCCCGGCTCGCCAATGCGGCGGCGGCGGGTTTCGACCTCAAGGCCGTCAAGGGGCTGGGCGTCGACATCCTGGTGTTCGGCGGGACCAAATCGGGCATGAGCCCGACCGAGGCCATCGTGCTGTTGGACAAGTCCCTGGTCCGCCGGTTCGACGCGCGGCTGAAGCAGTCGGGTCAGCTGCCCTCCAAGGGCCGGTTCTACGCCGCGCCCTTCATCGGCATGCTGAAGGAGGGCGCGATCCTGCGCCACGCCGCCCACGCCAATGCGATGGCGAAACGGCTGGCGGCGCTGTCGCCTTTCAAGGTGACCCACGCGGTCGAGGCCAATGCGGTGTTCGTGGAGATGGACGAGCCGACCTTGCAGCGGCTGCACGCGGCGGGCTGGTTCGTCTATCGCTTCATCGACGGCTCGGTGCGGTTCATGTGCTCCTGGGCGACGACGCCCGAGGCGGTGGACGAGTTGGGCGCGGCGCTGAAGGGGCTGGCCTGATCGCGGCCACGGCCACGCTGTCGGATCGAGCCTGGCTCAGGCGTTCTTGGTAGAGGAAACGCCCAAAGCGGGAGACGCCGAATGACCAACCTCGTGCTCACCACCTTCGACTGGGCGCCGGACCTGCCGCGCGGCTATGTGCGCGACCTGAGGGTGCGCTGGGCGCTGGAGGAGGCCGGCCTGGCCTATCGGGTCGAGAGCACCCCCTTCCGTGATCGCGGCGCCGCGCATTTCGCACACCAGCCCTTTGGCCAGGCGCCCTGGCTGACCGACGGCGACCTGTCGATCTTCGAGAGCGGCGCGATCCTGCTGCATCTGGCGGAGCGCAGCGCGGTGCTCATGCCGGCGGATTCGCGGGGCCGCGCCGAGGTGGTGGAGTGGGTGTTCGCGGCGCTCAATTCCGTCGAGATGGCGAGCCTGCCCTGGACCATCTTCCAGTTCTCCGGCCAGACCGGCGACACCCCGGCCTGGGCGTTGATGGACGGATTCCTGAAGGCCCGGCTGGGCCACATGGAGGCGGTGCTGGCGGGCCGGGACTGGCTGGCCGGAACCTTCTCGGCCGCCGACATCCTGATGGCCGACGTGCTGCGGCTGGTGGACCGGTTCGACGGGCTGGCGGCGTTTCCCGCCTGTCGCGCCTATGTCGCCCGCGCCACGGCCCGCCCGGCCTTCATCAAGGCCCACGCCGACCAGATGGCGCACTTCGCGGCGGCCGACTAGGCCCCGGCGCGCGATCCCCTTCCCCCGATCACGAGGGAAGGGGTCCCGCTAAGTCTTAAGCGTTGACCGTCGACCGGGTCACCATGCGGGCCATGCGGCCGGTGATGAGGGCTTCGGCCTCGGCGACCATGCGGCTGATCAGTTCGGCGCAGGACGGGATGTCGTGGATCAGGCCCTGGACCTGGCCGGCCGACCAGATGCCGGCGTCGTTGTCGCCGACTTCATAGACGTTGCGGCCGCGCGAGCCGGCCACCAGTTCGCGGACGTCCTCGAACTTGGCGCCCTGCTTCTCCAGCGCCACGACCTGCTGGCTGACCGCGTTGCGGGCCACCCGGCTGGTGTTGTGCATGGTGCGGAAGATCAGGTCAGTGGCGCGCTCGTCATTGGCGACGATCTGCTGCTTGATCGCCTCGTGGATCGGGCTTTCCTTGGTGCACATGAAGCGGGTGCCCATGTTGACGCCCTCGGCGCCCAGGGCCAGGGCCGCGACCAGGCCGCGGGCGTCGCCGAAGCCGCCGGACGCGATCATCGGAATCTTGATCTTGTCGGCGGCGGCCGGGATCAGGATCAGGCCGGGGACGTCGTCCTCGCCCGGGTGACCGGCGCATTCGAAGCCGTCGATGGAGATGGCGTCGACGCCCATGCGCTCGGCCGACAGGCCGTGGCGGACCGACGTGCACTTATGCACCACGATGATGCCGTGCTTCTTGAACTCGTCGACATGTTCCTGCGGCTTGTTGCCAGCGGTCTCGACGATCTTGACGCCGGAATCGATGATCGCCTGGCGGAATTCCGCATAGGGCGGCGGGTTGATCGACGGCAGGATGGTCAGGTTGACCCCGAACGGCTTGTCGGTGAGCGCCCGGCAGCGGGCGATCTCTTCCCGCAGGGCGTCGGGAGTGGGCTGGGTCAGGGCGGTGATGAAGCCCAGGCCGCCGGCATTGGCGACCGCAGCCACCAGCTCGGCGCGGCCGACCCATTGCATCCCACCCTGCACGATGGGGTGCTCGATCCCCACCAGTTCCGTGAACCGGGTCTTCAAGGCCATGACGTTCTCCCAAACGATTGTTTGGATGACAGTGAACCCGGCGACGTGGGGTCAGGCAAGAGG
>NZ_CANCLE010000100.1 GCF_947378715.1 Phenylobacterium aquaticum | reverse complement strand
TTGGAGGTATGGAGCCGCAGATAGTGGTCCTCGGCCTCCACCGCCCAGATCTCGGCCCCGCGCAGCTTGACCGGCAGGCGCTCCAGGAACTTGATCGGGGCGGGGTCGCCGGCCGCCCGGGCGCCGGTCTGGCTCATCAGATAGGCGTGGCGGTTCATGCCGACCGCCAGGGCGGTGAAGGCCTGGCAGCACACGAAGGTCACCGCGATATAGGCGGGGATGCTCTTCATCGGATCGCCATGATGGGGGATCAGATAGGTCGAGCCCCAGGCGAACAGCCCCATGAACGGGGTCATCAGGGTCGCCGAGACCATCCCCTGCAGCCACCGGCGGCTGTTCAGGCCCGGCAGCAGCCGGACCGTGCCGCGAAAGCAGATCAGGCCCAGGATGGAGCCGATCCAGGCCAGGGGCAGGGTATAGACCAGTCGCAGGACCAGGGGCGCGCCCATGGTTCCGAAGGCGCCCACGAAGGCCAGGAAGCCGCCGACCATGCTGGACCCGATCAGGGTGCGGCCGACCACCGCCCAGGTGATGGGGTCCGTCGACGAAGCGTGAGCGGCGTCACTCAGCATCTGGCGTAGCGGCGATGTCATCCGGCGTATCGGCCTTTGCGCATCGAGAAGCCGGTCTCCAGACAGAGGGCGAACCCCGGGGGCCATCCGGGCTGAACATCCGAGCCCCCGTCCACATGGAGATACCGGATGTCGTCCGTTTCGCAAACGCCCGCCGCCCCCGCCAGCGTCCTGTCGCGCTTCCGGCCCTGGATCTGGCTGGCGATCGCCGCGATTCTGCTGATCGTGTTGGCGCCGGTCTGGCGTCAGGTCCTGCAGGCGGCCGCCCAGGCCCATCCGCACGGGCCTGACCTGGCCCTGTTCGCCCGCCTGCCCCTGGCCATCAAGCTGCATATCCTGGGCGCGGTCAGCGCCATCGCGGTCGGCGCGGCCCTGATGACCCTGCGCAAGGGCAGGACCTTCCACCGCACGGCCGGCTGGCTGTGGGTCGGCCTGGTCAGCCTGGTCGCGGGATCGTCCTTGTTCATCACCAGCCTGAACCATGGTCACTGGTCCCTGCTGCACCTCTTGACCGGCTGGACCTTGATCATCCTGCCGGTGGCCGTGCTGGCCGCCCGGCGTCACAAGGTCGCACAACATCGCCGCACCATGATGGGCCTGTTCTATGGCGGCTTCGCGCTGAACGCCTTCATCGCCTTCATTCCCGGCCGGGTCATGTGGACCCTGTTCATGGGCTAGGCGGCAGCCTGGAGGCCCCGGTCGCGGCGACATCCGACGCCCCTAGGAACGATGTCGCGGTTCGGCCATGATCTCCGCTATAAGCCCACGCCAAGCTGGGTGCGGAATCCGAATGGCCGACTATATTTTTCACGACCCGAGCGGTCGCCGCGCCAAGCGCGCGGGCCTGATCGGCGGGCTGATGATCGCCCTGGCGGCGGCCCTGATCGCGGCGTTCTTCGCCACCCTGGCCTTCGCGCCACGGCTGCCGGACCTCAAGCTCACCGACCCCCGGGTGCTGCGGGCCCTGCACGTCGAGACGGCGCATCGGCTGCGCGGCAAGCTCGACTGGACCAAGACGCCCCGACCCCATGGCCTGCGCAGCCACAACGCCCAGGTCCCGACGCCGACCCCGGCTAAGCCGCTGACCGTCGGCTTCTATGTGTCGTGGGATGAGCAGTCGCGGGAATCCCTGGCCCGCAATGTCGACGCCCTCGACGTGGTCGCCCCGCAGTGGATTTCCCTGGCCGGGCCGGACGGTTCGGTCGAGGTCACCGCCGACCCCCGCGCCGACGCCATACTGGCCGGCGCCAAGCACCGGCCGGCGGTGATGCCGGTGGTGTTCAACGCCCGCGACGCGGCCTGGAACGGCCCCGAGGCCGACGCCCTGATTCTCAATCCCAAGGCCCGGGCCAAGCTGGTCGCCACCCTGACGGACCTGGCCAAGGCCAAGGGCTATGCCGGCTATATCTTCGACCTGGAAAACCTGTCGCCCCGGGGCGCGGCCGCCTATCCCGCCTTCCTGTCCCAGATGGACAAGGCGATGAACACCATCGAGCGCGACGTCTGGCTGACGGCGCCGGTCGACGACCCCAGCTGGCCGCTGGCCAAGCTGCAGCAGTCCGCCGACGTCATCGTGCTGATGGCCTATGACGAGCACTTCACCACCGGCGATCCCGGGCCGCCGGCCTCCCAGGGCTGGTTCCAGAGCCAGGTCTCCCAGGCCATGTCCCAGCTCGATCCGGGCCGGACCATCGTGGCCCTGGGCTCCTACGGCTATGACTGGGCCCTGAAGAGCAAGTTCCACGCGACCGGCGCCGGGGTGGTGACCTTCAACGAGGCGACCCAGAACGCCCATGATTCCGGGGCGGCGGTCGCCATGGACCAGGGTTCGCTCAACGCCACCTATGGCTATCAGGACGAGACCGGCCGCGACCATGCGGTCTGGTTCCTCGACGCGCCCTCGGTCTTCAACCAGATCAAGGTCAGCGATCCGCTTCGCCCCCTGGGCTATGGCCTGTGGCGGCTGGGCTCGGAGGATCCGGGGGTCTGGAGCGTGCTGCCCCACGCCTATGGCCAGGTCAGCGCCGCCGGGCTCGAGGCGGTGACGCCGGGCCAGGATGTGAACTTCGACGGCAATGGCGAGGTGCTCAAGGTCACCGCCGAGCCGACCGCCGGCCACCGGACGCTGACCACCGACAAGGCCACCGGCCTGATCTCGGCCGAGACCTATGACGTGCTGCCGACCTCCTATGTGATCCAGCGCTATGGCTTCCATCCGGGCAAGGTGGCGATCACCTTCGACGACGGCCCCGACAGCCGCTGGACGCCGAAGATCCTCGACATCCTCAAGGCCAAGCAGGCCAAGGCCACCTTCTTCGTGATCGGCGAGAACATGGCCCGGTTCCCGGACCTGGTGGCCCGCGAGGTGCGCGAGGGCCAGATGGTCGGCGGCCACACCTGGACCCACCCCAATATAGGCGAGACCCCGGTCGCCCAGACCGAGATCGAGCTCAACGCCACCCAGCGGCTGTTCGAGACCATCACCGGGCGCTCCATGCGCCTGTTCCGGCCGCCCTATTTCGGCGACGCCGAGCCGTCGACCCCGCGCGAAGTCGCCCCGCTGCTGACCGCCCAGAAGCTGGGTTATCTGACCGTCGGCCTGCGCATCGACCCTGACGACTGGAAGAAGCCGGACGCCAGCCTGATCGTCCAGCGCGCCCTGGACCGATTGTCCGACACCGGGCCGCGCGAGGGCCAGATCCTGCTGCTGCACGATTCCGGCGGCGACCGCAGCCGCACGGTCCAGGCCCTGCCGCTGCTGATCGACGCCTTGCGCGCCCATGGCTACACCCTGGTCAGCGTCGACCAATTGGCCGGGATGAGCCGCGAGGCCGCCCTGCCCAAGGCGACCCGCGACGGCTTCGAGCTGTTCCTCGACCGGATGGGCTTTGGCCTGTTCCACTATTTCGAGCTGGCGCTGCGGGCCCTGTTCCTGACCGCCATCATCCTGGGCGTCCTGCGGCTGGCCATGCTGGCGATCCTGGCCCTGGTGCACCGGGCGCGGATCGACGGGCGGACCCCGCCTCTGGCCTTCCCCGAAGAGGGGCCGATGGTCAGCGTGCTGATCCCCTGCTTCAACGAGGAGAAGGTGATCGCCTCCTCCATCGCCCGGATCCTGGCCTCGCGCTGGGCCCGGCTGGAGGTCATCGTCCTCGACGACGGCTCCAAGGACGCCACGTCCCAGGTGGTCCGCGACGCCTATGGCGACGAGCCCCGGGTCAAGCTGATGACCTTTGAGAACGGCGGCAAGGCCCGGGCGCTCAACCGGGGCCTGGTCGAGGCCAGGGGCGAGATCATCGTGGCGCTCGACGCCGACACCCTGTTCCCCAAGGACACCATCGCCAAGCTGGCCCGCTGGTTCGACGACGCCCGGGTGGGCGCCGTGGCCGGCAACGCCCTGGTCGGCAACCGGGTCAATCTGGTCACCCGCTGGCAGGCGTTGGAATATATCACCGCCCAGAACCTCGAGCGCCGCGCCCTGGCCGCCCTCGGGGCGGTGACGGTGGTGCCCGGCGCGGTCGGGGCCTGGCGCAAGTCGGCCCTGGCTGAGCTCGGCGGCTATCCCGCCGACACCCTGGCCGAGGACCAGGACCTGACACTCGCCGTGCAGCGGGCCGGGTGGCGGGTGGAGTTCGATCCGGAGGCCAGGGCCTATACCGAGGCGCCGGACACCGTCGCCGGCCTCTTGAAGCAGCGCTATCGCTGGTCGTTCGGTACGCTCCAGTGCCTATGGAAGCATCGGGCCGGGATGTTCAACCCCAAGCATCCGATCCTGGGCTTCGTCGCCCTGCCGCAGATCTGGCTGTTCCAGATCCTGCTCACCGCCGTCGCGCCCCTGGTCGACCTGGCGGTGGTGTGGAGCACCATCACCTCGGTCTATGGCATGATCTCGCACCCGGTGGAGTGGTCCTCCGACGACGTGCTGCGGCCGCTGTTCTACTGGGCGGCCTTCATCTTCCTGGACCTTTCGGCCGGCGCCCTGGGCATGGCCCTGGAACGCAAGGCCCCCTGGAGCGACCTGGCCTGGCTGCCGGCCCAGAGGTTCGGCTACCGCCAGCTGATGTATTATGTGGTGATGAAGTCGATCGCCTCGGCCATCCAGGGCGCCCGGGTCGGCTGGGGCCGGCTGGAACGGCGCGGCAGCGTCGCCACCAAACATCTGGGATGAGCGCCTTGACACCGGTGTCTATCGTTTTCCGCCTACCGTTACGTGACGCCGCGACGCAGGTTGCCACCTTGCGACGGGGCGCCTATAAACCCGCCCACTCGCCGTTCCGGCGAACCCTCGAACCCACGCTTTTCGGCGACTCATGAACATCCACGAGCATCAAGCCAAGGCCGTCCTCTCCGAGTTCGGCGTCGCGGTCCCGCGCGGCTACGCCGCCTACACCGCCGATGAGGCCGCCGAGGCGGCGACCAAACTCGGCGGTCCCGTCTTCGTCGTGAAATCCCAGATCCACGCCGGTGGGCGCGGCAAGGGCAAGTTCGAGGGCCTGGGCCCCGACGCCAAGGGCGGCGTGCGGGTGGTCAAGTCGGTCGAGGACGTCAAGTCCAACGCCGCCGAGATGCTGGGCCGCGTCCTGGTGACGCACCAGACCGGTCCGAAGGGCAAGCAGGTCAACCGCCTCTACATCGAAGAGGGCGCGGCGATCGCCAAGGAATTCTACCTGTCGCTGCTGGTCGACCGCGAAACGAGCCGGGTCTCGGTCGTGGCCTCCACCGAGGGCGGCATGGACATCGAGGACGTGGCCCACTCCACGCCCGAGAAGATCCACACCTTCTCCATCGATCCCGTCACCGGCGTCTGGCCGGAACATGGTCGTCGCCTGGCCAAGTCGCTGGGCCTGACCGGCGGTCTGGCCAAGGAAGCCGGGGTCCTGCTGGGCCAGCTCTATGCGGCGTTCATGGCCAAGGACATGGCCATGCTGGAGATCAATCCGCTGATCGTCACGGCGGATGACCACCTGCGCGTCCTGGACGCCAAGGTCAGCTTCGATTCCAACGCGCTCTATCGCCACCCCGAGATCGTCGCCCTGCGCGATGAGAGCGAGGAGGACCCCAAGGAGATCGAGGCCTCCAAGTACGAGCTCTCCTATATCGCCCTGGACGGTGAAATCGGCTGCATGGTCAATGGCGCGGGCCTGGCCATGGCGACCATGGACATCATCAAGCTCTATGGCGCCGAGCCGGCCAACTTCCTCGACGTGGGTGGCGGCGCCACCCGCGAGAAGGTGACCGCAGCGTTCAAGATCATCATGGCCGACCCCAATGTGAAGGGGATCCTGGTCAACATCTTCGGCGGCATCGCCCGCTGCGACATCCTGGCCCAGGGCGTGGTCGAGGCGGTGAAGGAGACGGGGCTTGTCGTTCCGCTCGTCGTCCGCCTGGAAGGCACGAACGCCCAGCAGGGCAAGGATATCATCAACAATTCCGGCCTGAACGTGATCGCCGCGAACGATCTGTCGGACGGCGCGGAAAAGATCGTCAAGGCCGTGCGGGGGAACGCCTAATGTCCATCCTTATCGGCAAGGAAACCCGGGTCATCTGCCAGGGCATCACCGGCGCCCAGGGCACGTTCCACTCTGAACAGGCCATCGCCTACGGGACCAAGATGGTCGGCGGCGTGACGCCCGGCAAAGGCGGCTCGACCCATATCGGCCTGCCGGTGTTCGACACCGTGGGCGAGGCGGTTCGCCAGACCGGCGCCGACGCCAGCGTGATCTATGTCCCGCCGCCCTTCGCGGCCGATTCGATCCTGGAAGCCATCGACGCGGAGATCCCGCTGATCATCTGCATCACCGAGGGCATACCGGTGATCGACATGATCAAGGTCAAGCGCGCCCTGTCCGGATCCAAGTCCCGCCTCATTGGGCCCAATTGCCCGGGCGTTTTGACGCCGGAAGCCTGCAAGATCGGCATCATGCCGGGAAACATCTTCAAGAAGGGCTCGGTGGGTGTTGTCTCCCGCTCGGGCACGCTTACCTACGAAGCCGTGTTCCAGACCACGAATGTGGGCCTGGGCCAGACGACGGCGGTCGGCATCGGCGGCGACCCGGTCAAGGGGACCGAGTTCATCGACATGCTCGACCTGTTCCTGAAGGACCCGGAGACGGAATCGATCATCATGATCGGCGAAATCGGCGGGTCGGCTGAAGAAGATGCGGCGGAGTTCATCAAGAATTCAGCCATCAAGAAGCCTATGGTGGGCTTCATTGCGGGACGCACCGCCCCTCCTGGGCGGCGTATGGGTCACGCGGGGGCCATCATTTCGGGCGGCAAGGGCGGCGCCGAGGACAAGATTGCTGCGATGGAGGCTGCGGGGATCCGCGTGTCACCGTCTCCGGCGCGACTCGGCGAGACCCTGCTCGAGGTGCTGAAAGGCGCCTAAACGGCAAATTCAAGCGTAGGGCGGTCCGCGCTCGGCTCCTCTTCCAGAAGCTCCGCGGTCCGCCGGGAAAGCGGATGACATGGCGGACGACGGAAGTCTGATCAACGAGGTGCTCGCGGAGACCTCCTTCCTGTACGGCGGCAACGCCGCATTCGTGGAGGGGCTCTACGCCAAATGGGCGGCCGACCCGAACGCGGTCGAGCCCTCCTGGAAGGCGTTCTTCGCCTCCCTTCAGGACCGCGCCGACGAGGTGAAGGCGGCAACCGCCAAGCCCGCCTGGACCCACACGACCGCCCCGGCCCAGCGCCCCGACTGGCTTTCCGCCATCGACGGGCTCTGGCCGGCGGTCGAATCCAAGCTCGCCAACAAGATCGAGACCCGCGCGCCACAGGCCAGTCCCGAGAAGGTCCGGGCCGCGACGCTGGATTCGCTGCGCGCCATCATGATGATCCGCGCCTATCGGATGCGCGGCCACCTGCGGGCCAATCTGGACCCCCTGGGCATCAACATCCCGCCCGGCGACGCCACCGAGCTCGATCCCGCCAGCTACGGCTTCACCGAGGCCGACTATGACCGGCCGATCTTCCTGGACTTCGTGCTGGGCCTGGAGACCGGTACGATCCGCGAGATCCTGGCGATCCTGAAGCGCACCTACTGCGCCGATGTCGGCGTCCAGTACATGCACATCTCCGACCCGGCCCAGAAGGCCTGGCTGCAGGAGCGCATCGAGGGTCGCGACAAGGAGATCGTCTTCACCCAGCAGGGCAAGATCGCGATCCTCAAGAAGCTGATCGAGACCGAGGGCTTCGAGAAGTTCCTGCACAAGCGCTTCCCCGGCACCAAGCGCTTCGGCCTGGACGGCGGCGAGGCGATGATCCCGGCCCTGGAGCAGATCATCAAGCGCGGCGGCGCCTTGGGCGTGACCGACATCGTGCTGGGCATGCCGCACCGGGGTCGCCTGAACGTGCTGGCCGCCGTGATGGCCAAGCCCTACCAGGTGATCTTCCACGAGTTCCAGGGCGGCTCGACCCTGCCGTCCGACGTCGAGGGCTCGGGCGACGTGAAGTACCACATGGGCGCCTCCTCGGACCGCGCCTTCGACGGCAATTCCGTCCACCTGTCCTTGACCGCCAACCCGTCGCACCTGGAGATCGTCAATCCCGTGGTGCTGGGCAAGGCCCGCGCCAAGCAGGCCTTCCAGCTGCGCGAGACCTCCGACGCCGGCCGCACCCATGTCCTGCCGCTCCTGATGCACGGCGACGCGGCCTTCGCGGGCCAGGGGGTGGTGGCCGAGTGCTTCGCCATCTCCGGGGTGAAGGGTTATCGCACCGGCGGGACCATCCACTTCATCGTCAACAACCAGATCGGTTTCACCACCGCGCCGCAATATTCCAGGTCCTCGCCCTATCCGTCGGACGTGGCCCTGATGGTCGAGGCGCCGATCTTCCACGTGAACGGCGACGATCCGGAAGCCGTCACCTATGTGGCCAAGGTCGCCACCGAGTTCCGCCAGCAGTTCGGCAAGGATGTCGTCATCGACATGTTCTGCTACCGCCGGTTCGGTCACAACGAGGGTGACGACCCGACCATGACCTCGCCCTTGATGTACGCCAAGATCAAGGACCACCCGACCACGCGGGAGCTCTACACCCGCCAGCTGGTCGCCGAGGGCGTGACCACCCGCGAGGAGGTCGACGGCTGGATCAGCGAGTTCGACGCCTTCCTCGACGGCGAGATGGAGGCCGGCAAGGTCTATAAGGCCAACAAGGCCGACTGGCTGGACGGCGCCTGGGCGGGCCTGGCCCTGCCCGACAGCGACGACCGGCGCGGCGACACCTCGGTGCCGCTGCAGAAGCTGATCGACCTCGGCCAGAAGATCACCGCCATCCCCGCCAGCCTGGACATCCACAAGACCGTCAAGCGGGCCATCGACGGCCGTCGCGTGGCGATCGAGTCGGGCGAGAACCTGGACTGGTCGACCGGCGAGCACCTGGCCTTCGCCAGCCTGCTCGACGAGGGCTTCCCGGTCCGCCTGGCCGGCCAGGACAGCGTGCGCGGCACCTTCGTGCAGCGCCACTCAGACCTGATCGACCAGACCACCGAGGAGCACTACACCCCGCTGGCCAATCTGCGTCCCGGCCAGGCCCACTTCGAGGTGCTGGATTCGCCCTTGTCGGAAGAGGCGGTGCTGGGCTTCGAATACGGCTTCTCGCTCGCCGATCCCAAGACCCTCGTCCTCTGGGAAGGCCAGTTCGGCGACTTCGCCAATGGCGCCCAGGTGGTGATCGATCAGTTCATCTCGTCGGGCGAACGCAAGTGGCTGCGGATGAGCGGCCTGGTGATGCTCCTGCCCCACGGCTACGAAGGCCAAGGTCCGGAACACTCCTCCGCCCGGCTGGAGCGCTTCCTCCAGCTCTGCGCCGAGGACAATCTACAGGTCGTCAACTGCTCGACCCCGGCCAATTATTTCCATGTGCTGCGCCGGCAGATGCGTCGCGAATTCCGCAAGCCGCTGATCGTCATGACGCCGAAGTCGCTGCTGCGGCACAAGAAGGCGGTCTCGCGGCTGGTGGACATGGCCGAGGGCTCGTCCTTCCACCGGGTGCTGCACGACGACGCCGAGCGTCAGCGCAACACCACCGTCGAGCTTGCAGCGCCTGAGAAGATCCGTCGCGTCGTGCTCTGCTCGGGCAAGGTCTATTACGACCTGCTGGAGGCCCGCGAGGAGAAGGGCGTCAATGACGTCTATCTGATGCGCCTGGAGCAGTTCTATCCGTGGCCGGTGAAGTCGCTCTCCACCGAACTGGCGCGGTTCCCCAACGCCGAGCTGGTCTGGTGCCAGGAAGAGCCGAAGAACATGGGCGGCTGGACCTTTGTCGACCCGTGGCTGGAGCTCACCCTCGACCGGCTGAAGGTCAAGGCCAAGCGCGCCCGCTATGTCGGCCGCCCGGCCTCCGCCTCCACCGCCGCCGGCCAGATGAGCCGTCACATGCGCGAGCTACAGGCCTTCCTGGCCGAGGCCTTCGCCTAAACCCACGCAGAACAGCAACAGTCCTCCCCCAACTCCGCGAGACAGAAAGACCCTATCAATGGCCGACATCATGACGCCCGCCCTGGGCGAGTCCGTCACCGAAGCGACGGTGGCGCGCTGGGCGAAGAAGCCGGGCGAGGCGGTCAGGAAGGATGAAATCCTGGTCGAGCTCGAAACCGACAAGGTCAGTCTGGAAGTCGCCGCCCCTGCCGACGGGGTGCTGGAATCGATCTCGGCCGAGGAGGGCGCCACGGTCGAGCCCGGCGCGATCCTGGGCCGCGTGACCGAGGGCGGGGCCGCCGCCAAGCCTGCCGCAGCCCCTGCCGCCGCCGCGCCGGCCCCCAAGGCCGAGGCGCCGAAGCCGGCGCCCGCGCCCACGCCGGCTCCGGCCCCTGTCGCCGGTGCGCCGCTCGCCCCCTCCGCCCAGCGGATCGTGGCCGAGAACAATCTCGACGCCGGCGCGATCGCCGGTTCGGGCAAGGGCGGCCGGGTGACCAAGGGCGACGCCATCGCCGCCCTGGAGGCCCGCGCCAACGCCCCGGCCCCGGTCGCCGCCCCCGCCGCGCCGCGCGCGATCCATGAGCTGGAACAGCGGGTCCGCATGACCCGCCTGCGCCAGACCATCGCGCGCCGGCTGAAGGAGGCCCAGAACGCAGCGGCCATGCTGACGACCTTCAACGAGGTCGACATGACCGCCGTCATGGCGCTGCGCAACCAGTACAAGGATGTCTTCGAGAAGAGCCACGGGGTGAAGCTCGGCTTCATGAGCTTCTTCGTGAAGGCGGTGATCCAGGCCCTGAAGCATGTGCCGGACGTCAATGCCGAGATCGAAGGCACCGACATCATCTATAAGAACCACTACGACATCGGGGTCGCGGTCGGCACCGAGAAGGGCCTGGTGGTTCCCGTGGTCCGCGACGCCGACGCCATGAGCCTGGCCGGCGTGGAAAAGGCGATCGGGGCGCTCGGCAAGAAGGCCCGCGACGGCCAGCTGGCCATGGACGACCTGCAGGGCGGCACCTTCACCATCTCCAATGGCGGGGTCTATGGCTCGCTGATGTCGACGCCGATCCTCAATGCGCCGCAGTCCGGCATACTGGGCATGCACAAGATCCAGGATCGGCCGATGGCCGTGAACGGCCAGGTGGTGATCCGCCCGATGATGTACCTGGCGCTCAGCTACGACCACCGCGTGGTCGACGGCCAGGGCGCCGTGACCTTCCTGGTCAAGGTCAAGGAAGCCATCGAGGATCCGCAACGCCTGCTGCTCGACCTCTAGAGCCTTGCCAGACAGATATCGACTCCGTATCTACTGAATGTAGATACGGAGTTCGTCGTGGCTGATGTCCTGAAGGCCAAGCTCTTCGCCCATGGCGGCAGCCAGGCTGTGCGCCTGCCCAAGGCCTTCCGCTTCGAGGGGACCGAGGTGCGCATCCGCAAGGAGGGCGACCGGGTGATCCTGGAGCCGGTCCGCGCGGACTTCGCCGGCCTCTGGGCCCGGCTCGACGCCCTGGCGGACCCTGACCAGCCGTTCCCCGAACGCCCGCCCCAGCCCACGGCCCCCGCGCCGCCGGAGTTCGGCGCATGATCCTTGGCCTCGACACCCGGGTGGTGATGGCGCTGCTCAGCGGCGCCGAGCCGCACTATCGCAGGCGGCTGGACGAGGCCCGCGCCCTGGGCGCCCAGGCCTGCCTCTCCAGCATCGTCCTGAATGAGCTGGCCCTGGCCGCGCTCAAGGGGCCGCGTGTCGACCAGGATCTGATGCGCATCGACGCCCTGGTCGGCGAGATCGAGGTCGAGGCCTGGACCGCCGAGGACGCCCTGGCGGCGGCCCGCCTGCGGATGGAGCTGGAGCGGGACGGCCAGGGGATCGGCGCCTTCGACACCCTGGTCGCCGGCCAGGCGCTCAGCCGGGGCTGGACCCTCGTGACCACCGACGCCTGGGCCTTTCTGCGGGTGAAGGGCCTAGCCCTGCTCGACTGGTCCGATCCGGCCGGCGCGCGCGACTATTCCGAGGCGGCCCTGGCGCGGCGGATGAAGGCGGCCCTAGTGTCTGGCGACCGCTGAGCCCGCGACGATTTGACCGGCTGGGCGGCGATCACGCCGATTGAGCCAAGTTTCTGACCCGCCCGCCTCGCGTCGCGCCGAAAACGCCTATATCTCGGCGCCAAGTCTTCCACCTGGATCCGAGGCTCATGGCCCAATACGACGTCATCATCATCGGCGGCGGCCCCGCCGGCTACAATGCGGGCATCCGCGCCGGCCAACTGGGCCTCAAGGCCGCGGTGGTGGAGAAGCGGGTGACGCTGGGCGGCACCTGCCTGAACGTCGGCTGCATGCCGTCCAAGGCCCTGCTGCACGCCTCCGAGCTCTATGCGGCCGCGGCCGGTCCGGAGTTTGCGACCCTGGGCATCGAGGTGAAGCCGAAGCTGAACCTGGTGCAGATGATGGCCCAGAAGGCCGAGTCGGTGACGGCGCTCACCAAGGGCATCGAGTTCCTGTTCAAGAAGAACAAGGTCGACTGGGTGAAGGGCATGGGCAAGATCGCCGGGCCCGGCAAGGTCGAGGTGACCGCCGAGGACGGCTCGGTCACCGTGCTTGAGGCCAAGAACATCGTCATCGCCACCGGCTCGGAGCCCTCGGGCCTGCCGGGCGTCGCGGTCGACAACAAGCGCATCGTCGATTCCACCGGGGCCCTGTCGCTGCCGGAAGTGCCGAAGTCGCTGGTGGTGATCGGCGCCGGCATCATCGGCCTGGAGCTGGGCTCGGTCTGGCGCCGGCTGGGCGCCGAGGTGACCGTGGTCGAGTTCCTGGATCGCATCACGCCCGGCATGGACGCGGAGACCGCCAAGACCTTCCAGCGGGCGCTCGCCAAGCAGGGGATGAAGTTCAAGCTGGGCGCCAAGGTCACCGGCGCCAAGGCGTCCAAGTCCTCCGTCAGCCTGACCGTCGAGCCGGTGGCCGGCGGCCCCGCCGAGACGCTTGAAGCCGACTACGTCCTGCTGGCCATCGGCCGGCGGCCCTACACCTATGGCCTGGGCCTGGAGAGCGTGGGCGTCGTTCCGGACAAGCGCGGCTTCATCGAGACCGACCATTTCAAGACCTCGGCCCCCGGCGTCTGGGCGATCGGCGACGCGATTCTCGGCCCCATGCTGGCCCACAAGGCCGAAGAGGACGCCGTGGCGGTGATCGAGCTGATCGCCGGCAAGTACAGCCACGTCGACTACAATCTGGTCCCCAGCGTGGTCTACACCGCGCCGGAAGTGGCCTGGGTCGGCAAGACCGAGGAGCAGCTGAAGGAGGCCGGCGTCGCCTATAAGGCCGGCAAGTTCCCCTTCACCGCCAACAGCCGCGCCAAGATCAACCACGAGACCGAGGGCTTCGTGAAGGTGCTGGCCGACGCCAAGACCGACGAGATCCTCGGCGTCCACATGATCGGCCCCCAGGTCGGCGAGATGATCGGCGAATATTGCGTGGCCATGGCCTTCAAGGCCGCCGCCGAGGACGTGGCCCGCACCTGCCACCCGCACCCGACCCGCTCGGAGGCCGGCAAGCAGGCGGCCATGGGCGTCGATAACTGGACGATGCAGGCCTAGGTTCAAGGTGGCGAGATTCTGCCCGTCCCAGGGTGGAATCTCGCCCACCGTCCCTCGCGCCGGACGGTTTTCGCGCTAGGCTGCCCCCAACGACATATGGGGAATGACGATGGCCGAGTGGAAAGATCCTGAGATCGGGGCGGTGCGGGCGTTGCTGGCCAGCATGCCCGACGCGCCGACCACCGAGGGCCTGACCTTCGCCGAGCGCCGGCCGGGCATGGACGCCTTTGGCGACATGGCCCCCCTGCCGGAAGGCCACGTCTATGAGGCCGTCACCTTCGCCGGTCGCCCCGCCGAGCGGCACACGCCGCCGGGCGCCGACCCGACCAAGGTCATCCTCTATCTGCACGGGGGCGGCTATTGCCTGGGCAGCCCCAAGAGCCATCGCGGCCTGACCGCCCAGCTGGCCCTGGCGGCCGGCGCGGTCGCCGTCACCCCCGACTATCGCATGGCGCCGGAGGACCCCTATCCGGCGGCGGTCGACGATGCGCTGGCCGCCTATCGCGCCCTGCTCGACGAGGGTTTCGCGGCCGCCAGGATCGTCATCGCCGGGGACAGCGCCGGGGGTGGCCTGACCCTGGCCACGGCCCTGGCCGTCCGCGCGGCGGGCCTGCCGCAGCCGGCCGGCCTGTTCCTGATCAGCCCCTGGGCCAGCATGACGCCGACCGGGGTCTCCTATGAGGCCAAGCTCGCCACCGACCCGATGATCACCGGCGTAGCGCTGGCCGAATTCGCCGCCGCCTATCTGGGCGGCGCGACCGACCCGGGCCTGGCCTCGCCGGTCCGTTCGGACTTCGCCGGCCTGGCGCCGATCCTGATCCATGTGGGCTCGGAGGAGGTGTTGCTCTCCGACGCCCTGCTGGTGGCCGAGCGGGCGGGTCTCGCCGCCGTGCCGGTGACGCTCGAGGTCTGGCCGGAGATGATCCACGTCTGGCACGCCTTCTACGGGTTCCTGGGGGCTGGCCGCGCCGCCATCGCCAAGGCCGGGGGCTGGATCGCGGAGCGTCTCGCCTGAGGTTTCCCGGCCAGGTCCGTCTCGTCCGCTGGGGAGAGCAGCCGATCTGCGCGGCGCTCTGCGTGGCGGTGCTGCGCGACACCTTCACCTGGCTGCCGGCCTGGCGGCACAATCCGCAGGACTTCCTGCGGGACGCCCGGGAGGAGGACCTCTATGTCGCCGTCCTCGACCACCGCATCGTGGGGGTGGCGGCCTATCATCGGGCCGGGGATTTCCTGCACTCGCTCTATGTCAGCCAGCGCGGCGTCGG
>NZ_CANCLE010000099.1 GCF_947378715.1 Phenylobacterium aquaticum | reverse complement strand
CGGCGGGTTGCGGCCGGAAGTCTTGAGGCGATGCCGAACGACCGTTGGATCTGGGACGCCACGACGACGCTGGAAGCGTTGGGCGCCGCGGACGTCGCCCTCTGGCTCTGGGAGCCGGAGCGTGACCGGCTGCGCGTCACCGGCGCCTCCCGCGCCCTGGGCCTTGGCCCGCTCGCCCCCGAATGCTCCTCGGCCGCCATGCGCGCGCTGGCGATGCCCCAGGACCGGGCCATGGCCGAGGACATCCTGCGCGTCCAACCCCCGGGCTGCGAGATCGCCGTGCGCCTGCGGATGCGCGGGGCGGGCACCTGCATCTGGCGGGGCGTCTGGCTGGAGGAGGGGGTGCGCGCCGCTGGCGTGGTCGCCCCGGAAACCAAGTTCGCCGCCTCCGACCAGGACAATCTGACCGGCCTGCTCGACCGCAAGAGCTTCGTCACCCGCGCCCGCGAGCGGCTGCAGAGCCCCGGGGCCCACGAGCTGGTGGTCGCCGACCTCGACCGCCTGCGCCGCCTCAACGAGGCGCTGGGCCATGAGCGCGCCGACCTGGTGCTGGCCGCCCTGGGCTCGCGCCTGGCCGCCGCCTTCCCGCCCGGCGTGCTGCTGGCCCGGGTCGGCGAGGATGAGTTCGCGGTCCTGGCCCCCATCGGCCGGGTCAGCGCCGCCGAGACCCTGCGCGCCGCGCTGGAGCAGCCGCTGCGGATCGCCGGCTTCGACATTCACCCGACGCTGTCCATCGGCGCCGTGGAGGCCCAGGGCGGCGAGGACGCGCCGGAGGCGGCGGAACTGCTGCGCCGCGCCGAACTGGCCGTGGAATCCGCCAAGAGCGGCGGACGCGGCGGGGCGGCGGCCTATGGCCGGACCATGGAAAGCGACGGCCTCTCGCGACTGGCCATGGAAAGCGACCTGCGCGGCGCCATCGGCCGTGGCGAGCTGACCGCCTATTACCAGCCCATCGTGCGGCTCTCGACCGGGGCGCTGTCCGGCTTCGAGGCCCTGGTCCGCTGGCGCCACCCGCGCCGGGGCCTGCTCAATCCCGACCAGTTCCTGCCGCTCTGCGAGGAGATGGGGCTGATGAGCGAACTGGGCGCCCTGATGATGCGCGAGGCCGCCCTGCAGCTGGCGACGTGGCGTCGCGATCACCGCGCGGCCGGCGAACTGACCGTGGCCGTCAACCTCTCCACCGGCGAGATCGATCGCCCGGACCTGGTGGCCGATGTCATGCGCATCCGGCGCGAGACCGGCCTGCCGCCCGGCGCGCTGAAGCTTGAGGTCACCGAGGGCGACGTCATGCGCGATCCGGATCGCGCGGCGATCATCCTGGGCAATCTGCGCGAGGCGGGGGCGGCGCTAGCGCTCGACGACTTCGGCACCGGCTTCTCGTCGCTCAGCTATCTGACCCGGCTGCCCTTCGACACCCTCAAGATCGACCGCTATTTCGTGCGCACCATGGCCACCAATGAGGGCTCGGCCAAGATCGTCTCCTCCGTGGTCAAGCTCGGCCAGGACCTCGCGCTGGAAGTAGTGGCCGAGGGCGTCGAGAACGCCGGCATGGCCCGCCAGCTGCTTTCGCTCGGCTGCGACTATGGCCAGGGCTTCGGCTACGCCCCGGCGCTCTCGCCCCAGGAGGCAGAGGTCTATCTCAACGAAAGCTATGTGGACGGCGCCGCGCCCGTGAAGGCCCGGGGCTAGGCCCGACCCGCCGTCGCGCTCAGCAGGCCGGCGTCGACGCCCAGCTTGGCCAGGGCCTTGTTCCACTTGCGGCCATGGTCGTCGCCGAACAGCAAGCCCTCGTCGGAGGCGCAGGTCAGCCAGACGTTCTCGCGGATCTCACGCTCCAGCTGCCCTGCGCCCCAGCCGGAATAGCCCAGCGCCAGGATCGAGCGTCGCGGGGGCGGGATCTGGCCGGCCATGGCCTCCAGGGCCTCGCGGGTGGCGGTGAGCGCCACGCCGTCCTCGATGGTCACCGTGCCCTCGGCCGACTGGTAGTCGTCGGTGTGCAGGACGAAGCCCCGCTCGCGCTGCACGGGCCCGCCCATCAGCACCAGGTGCTCCGGCACCGCGATGGCGGCGGTGATGTCCAGCCGTTGCAACAGGTCCGGCACGGTCAGGCCCTCGACCGGGCGATTGACCGCCAGGCCCACGGCATGGGTCTCATCATGGATGCAGACATAGATCAGGGCGCGTTCGAACCGCGCGTCGCCGATGCCGGGCATGGCGATCAACAGCTGGCCGGTGAGGAAGCCCGTGTCGTCCATGCCCCTAGAATTGTCCCTCGATATGACCCTTTCAAGTCCAGGGCGGCCGATTGGGCGTTGAAGCTTCGCCCAGCGCTGTTATCTGGGCAGGAACAACCCACCGGAGAGACGCCATGACCATCAAGGTCGGAGATAAGCTGCCCGCCCTCACCCTCACGGCCGGCACGTCTGAGGGCCCGCGCCCGATGTCGGTCGATGACATCTTCAAGGGCAAGACCGTCGCCCTGTTCGCCGTGCCCGGCGCCTTCACCCCGACCTGCTCGGCCAAGCACGTGCCCGGCTACATGGAGCTGGCCGACCAGATCAAGGGCAAGGGCGTCGACACCATTGCGTGCCTGTCCGTCAACGACGCTTTCGTCATGAAGGCCTGGGGCGCGGACCAGAAGGTCGGCGAGACCATTCTGATGCTGGCCGACGGCTCGGGCGACTTCACCAAGGCCGTGGGCCTGGAGATGGACGCCTCGAAGTTCGGCATGGGCCAGCGCTCGCAGCGCTATTCCATGATCGTCAAGGACGGCGTGGTCACCGAGCTCAATGTCGAGGCCCCCGGCGAGTTCAAGGTCTCGGCCGCCGACTACCTGCTGGCCCAGCTCTAGGACCTAGGCTTTCGGGAATGGCCGGCTCAGGAATTTCGAGCCGGCCAGACCGAAGCGCCAGGGGGTCTCGACCCCCTTGGTGAGGCCGATGCGCGGCCCTGCGACGATCTTCGGATCCTGCATCGCGGGCCCCAGCTCGAAGGGCGGTCTGTCGAGCGGCAGGCTGTCATGTTCGCGGGTGACGGCCAGGGCCTGGCACAGGCGGCCGGGGCCGGCGCAGAGCAGGCGCAGGGCCTGAGTCCCACGCCGTTGCCGCATGATCTCCACGCCCGCCGTCGGCTCCAGGGCGCGGATCAGCACCGCGTCGCCTGGCGTCTCGCCGCAGACGAAGTTCAGACACCAGTGCAGGCCATAGGACCGGTAGACATAGGCCCGGCCTATGGGGCCGAACATGGCCGCGTTGCGCGGCGTCTGACCGTAATAGGCGTGGCTGGCCGGATCCTCGTGATGATAGGCCTCGGTCTCCACGATGGCGCCGCCGACCCCGCCCACGGTGACGGTCATGCCGATCAGGTCGCGGGCGACCAGCGCCGGATGGCGCGCGAACAGCTTGACGCCAGGTCCGCTTGGGTCCGAACTGACGGAAAGATCAGAACACATCGGGGAAGAACGCCATGGCTTATGTTGAAGGTCAGACCATCCATGACGCCGACAGTCATGTGATGGAGCTTCCGGGGGCCATCATCCCCTATGTCGAGGCCAGCCGCCGCGACGAATTCATGGCCAAGACCGCAGCCAAGAACACCCTGGTCGAATGGTCGGCCAAGGCCCAGGCCCTGCACGACGATCCGGAGTTCCGCGCCGGGGACGAGGCCAATCTGCTGCTGCGCAAGAACTTCCAGGCCATGGGCTCGTTCCGTAACGCCGACCGGCCCAAGGCGCTGGACCTGCTGGGCTTCACCAGCCAGCTGGTCTTCACCACTGCGGCGCTCGGCAATTACGGCCTGGAGGAGATGGGCGAGGTCGAACTCGCCGTCGCCGGCGCGCGCGCCCACAACCGGATGATGACCGACTTCTGCTCGGTGGACCGCCGCCTGTTGCCCACCGGCTATGTCACCCTGGTGGATCTGGACCGCGCGGCCGACATCGCGCGCGAGGCCATCGAACTGGGCTGCAAGGGGCTGATCATCCCCTCGCGCCACCCGCCGCGCCATTCCCCCAGCCATGTGGCCCTGGACCCGGTCTGGGCCATGGCCCAGGAGGCGGGGATCCCGATCCTGTTCCACGTCGGCGGCGAGGAGAAGATGCACGAGGCCTATTTCGACAACGGCGGGCCCCGGGTGCTCGACTTCCACGGCGGGGCGGAGAACTTCACCTCGACCAGCTTCATGACCATCCCGATCTCGATCTGGCAGACCCTGTCGGTGCTGGTGATCGACGGCGTTTTCGACCGGTTCCCCCGTTTGAAGTGGGGCGCGATCGAGCTGGGCGCCTCCTGGCTCCCCAGCCTGATGCGGTTCATGGATTCCGGCGCGGCGGCCTTCGGCAAGGAGGAGCGGCTGCAGAAGTTGTCGGCGAAGCCCAGCGAGATCCTGCGCCGCCAGTTCCGGGTGACCCCCTATCCGCACGAGGACACCGCCTGGATCATCGCCAATTCGGGCGAGGAGATGTGCCTGTTCTCCTCCGACTTCCCGCATGTGGAAGGCGGCCGCAATCCGCTGAAGCGCTTCAACGACGCCCTGGAAGGGGTGAGCGAGCGGGTCCAGCGCCGCTTCTACCGCGACAACTTCATCGACCTGATGGGCGCGGGCCTGGACGCCAGCCTGCACGACCACCCGGCGTTGGTGGCGGCCGCCTAGGAGGTCGCGCGCCGGGCGTCGAGGTCGATGCGCCAGAGCGCCAGCGCCACGCCCCAGGCGATAATCACCGGTCCGCCGATAAGGAGAATCGAGCTCAGACGCTCGACGCCTCCTGGTGGCGCGCTTAGCGCTATGGCGGCCCAGATGGCGCACCACATCGCGGTCGCCACCGCCATACAGGTAAGGTTCCGCCGCCAACCTGCCAGCTCAGTGCCGGCATAGGCGAAGGCGTACACGAAGCCCGCCAACAGGGCGAAAAATGCCAATTCCCAGGCAAGCGCCATGGGTTCGCCTCGCCCTGTGGTTGAGAGAACGGAGCGGGCGTCAGGCCCTCCGACCATGAACGGCAGCGCTGCGGCGGGCAGCGCGCAGGCCATCCAAATCATGCGGACTCGGTCCCGTTCGGAGAGCCGGACCCAGAGGGCCACCAGGAGCCGCCACGCCAGGACCGCGCCAGCTAGCACCAGCAGGGGAGGGCCAACAGAACTCAGCAGCTCTGGAACGCCGCGCCGGCCGCCGCTTTTCAGTGCGGGCCAAAGTCTTGGCCAGAGATACCAATAGAAAAAGTACCCCACCCAAAACAGCTGAGAGCTCCCGAGGATCAGGGACCTCCACCAGGCGCGGCGCCTCAACTTTGGCTCATCCGTCATGCTCGGCAAGGTGGCATAGGCTGTGGGCGCCGTCACCTGCCGCGGCGCCTCTACCCCCGCCCCGCCGCCAGGATCGGGCCGCCGGGGCCGGACTGGATGAGGATCGCCGTGCTCAGGGCGGTGTTGGCGGCGGCGGGCAGGCGGTAGGTCGCCTTGCCGCCCGTGAACTCTCCCAGCCTGGTCAGTTCGCGGACCACGTGGGTGAGCGGCAGGGTCTTGCCGCCGTTCTCGCCGCGCTTGACCGGCACCCGCACCACCTGGGGCTCATAGCGCACCAGCCAGACCTGGGCGGGGCGGGCCAGCGGCTGGGCGGCGGCCACGGAGACCGACGCCTGGGCGGCGGAGATCTGGACCGTTGGCCCCGGCGCGGCGGGGGCCTTGCGTAGGGCCCCCTCGATCTCGCCCAGGGTGGTTCCCACCACGTCGGTACGGCCATTGACCACCACCTGCGGCGTCCAGACCTGATCGTGGCGAAGCCCGCGGGCATAGTCCCACTGGCGCGCCGTGAAGGCCTTCTGGGCGAAGGTGTCCTTCCAGCCGAGATCGTCCCAGTAGGTGACCCCGAAGCTGAGGGCCAGGATGTCCGGCCGCGCCGCCAGGGTCGCCAGATTGGCGTCGGCGGGCGGGCAGGAGGAGCAGCCCTGGCTGGTGAACAGCTCGACCACTGTCAGCGGTCGGCCCTGGGCCTGGGCCACACTGGCCATGCCGCCAGAAAGGCCCAACGCCGCGATCATCGCCGCAGCCGTGATGCGTAGGCTCATCGATCCGTCTCCTGTCGCGCCCGGGCGAAGCCACCCGACCCAGCTGAATACGGTGGCCGGGCCCCCAAGGTTACGGGACACGCCCATGCTGCGTAGCAATATGCCGCACCCCCGGGTTAGCAATCCTCTGAGGCGCCTTGGGGCAAATCGGCGGATCGAAAGCCATCCAGAGGAGCTCATGACCCTAGGCCCGGCGCCCACAGCCCCGACCCCGCCCGCCCGCGCGCCGCTCGGCGTGATGTTGGACGAGGCGGCCCTGTTGGTGAACCGCGTCACCGGGTCGAAGCTGATGCTGGATCTGTTCGCAGCGGGGTTGTCCTTGCTGCTGCTGCCGGCCCGGATCGTGGGCGCCTGGCTGGTGGTCGGCCTGATCATCGAGGCCTGGCTGTGGTTGTCGGCCCGCCGGCAGGCGCTGGGCCGCAAGGTCGGCGCCTTGCGGCGCGCCAGCTTCGTGGCCAGCTTCGCCCTCAACAATCTGTGGTGGCTGGCGATCGGGGTGCTGTTCTGGAACGCCGGCACGCTCGCCGGCCAGGCCACGGCCCTGGTGGTGGCGCTGAGCGTCGTCGCCCTGGCCGCCTGCCTGATCTACAGCTCGCCCGTGGTGTTCATGGTCGCCGGCGCCGCCCCGGCCATCGGCGCCATGGCCATGATCAGCCTGAGGGACGGCCACGGCCTGACGGAGCTGGCGCCGATCTGGGCGGCCTCCAGCCTCAGCCTGATCTTCGCCTTCAGCCGGGCCAGGGAGACCCCCTCGGCCCAGGCCGCCCAGCGGCAGCTGAAGGAGAGCCTCGACCAGTATCGGATGCTGGCCGACAACGTCACCGACGTGATCGCCCGCACCGACATGGAGGGACGCCACATCTATCTTTCGCCATCGTGCCACGCGGTCCTGGGCTTCGCGCCGGAAGATCTGCTGGGCAAGCTGGTCGACGACATCGTCGCGCCCGAGTCGGTGCCGGAGGTCGACGCCGCCGTCGCGCGGATGAACGCCAATCCCGGCGAGCCTCAGGTCTTCACCGTGCGCTTTCAGCACCGGGACGGCCGCTGGCTCTGGCTGCAGACCCACGCCAAGCTGCTGGTCGAGGATGGCGTTCCCGTGGGCGTCGTCCATGTCAGCCGCGATATCACGGCCCAGGTCGCCACCGAGCAGGCCCTGCAGGAAGCCAAGGTCGAGGCCGAGGCCGCCAATCGGGCCAAGGCCGAGTTCCTGGCCAATATCAGCCACGAAATCCGCACCCCGATGAACGGGGTGCTCGGCGCCCTGCATCTGCTGGACGCCGAGCCGATCTCGGCCGAGGGGCGCGAGCTGATGCGCCGGGCCAATGACGGCGGACGCATGCTGTCCCAGCTGCTCAACGACGTGCTGGACTTCTCCAAGATCGAGGCCGGCCAGCTCGACCTGGCGCCGGAGCCGATGAGCGCCGTGGCCGCGCTTGAGGCGGTCATGGGCCTGCTGGAGCCAGAGGCCCGGGCCAAGGGCCTGGATTTCCGTGCTGAGATCCAGGGCGAGGACCTGTGGATCGAGGCCGATCCCCTGCGCCTGCGCCAGGCGATGTTCAATCTGCTGGGCAACGCCATCAAGTTCACCGCGCGGGGCGGGGTCACGGCCCGGCTCAGTGTTCGCGCCATCTCCGACGGGACCCGTTGCGTCCGGCTCGAGGTCCAGGACAGCGGCATCGGCATCGCCCCCGCCGTCCAGGCCCGGCTGTTCGAGCGGTTCCGCCAGGCCGAGAGCTCCACCGCCCGCCGCTTTGGGGGCACCGGTCTTGGGCTGTCGATCAGCCGCGCCCTGGTGGAGATGATGGGCGGCCATATCGGCCTCAACAGCCGCGAGGGCCGGGGCTCGACCTTCTGGTTCGACATCGTGGCCCCGGGCGCCCGGCCGGTGGTCGCCGCCGATGGCGACGACCAGGTGCTGCAGGGCTTGCAGGTGCTGCTGGTCGAGGACAACGCCACCAACCGCCTGGTCGCCGGCACCCTGCTGCGCCGCCTGGGCGCCGAGGTGGCCGAGGCCGAGGACGGGGTGATCGGGGTCCAGGCCGCCCGGTCGCGGACCTTCGACCTGATCCTGATGGACGTGCAGATGCCGCATATGGACGGCGTCGAGGCCACCCGGGCGATCCGGGGCCTGGCGGGAGACGCCGCTCAGGTCCCGATCATCGGCCTGACCGCCAATGTCATGGTCCACCAGAAGGCCGCCTACATGGCGGCCGGCATGAACGGCGTCGTCGCCAAGCCGATCTCCGCCGCCGCCCTGCTCACCGAGATCGGCCGGCTGCTGTCGCAGGCCGAGGATGGGCCGGAGGCGATGGCGGGTTAGGGGGCTCTAGCTCCCCAACACCTCGGCCGAGAGGCTCTCCAGGTCCGCGCCGCCGTCCATGACGCCATCAGCGAGGCCAGGCGCCTGGGCCAGGACCTGGCCGGCATAGACGCGCGCCAGCGTCGCCTTGCTCTTCGCCCAGTCGTCCTCGCCGCCTGAGACGGCCAGGGCCTGGCGGCCCAGCATCCAGCCGCCGATCACGTCCCCGGCCAGTTTCAGATAAGGGGTGGCGCCGGAAAGCGCGTCGGCGCCCTTGTGGGCCAGCATCCAGTCCGTGGCCCGCTCCAGGGCCGCGACGCCCGCGTCCAGCCGCGCGCCGACGCTTTCCAGCCCCGCCGCGCCCTTCAGCACCTGGGCGGTCTCGTTCATCTCGGCGCACAGGGCGTCCATGATCGCCCCGTCCTGCATGGCGAGCTTGCGGCCGGCCAGGTCGATGGCCTGGACGCCATTGGTGCCCTCATAGATCGGGGCGATGCGGGCGTCGCGATAGTGCTGGGCCGCGCCGGTCTCCTCGATGAAGCCCATGCCGCCGTGCACCTGGACGCCCAGTGACGCGACCTCGACGCCCACATCGGTGGACCAGGCCTTGGCGATCGGGGTGAACAGCTCCTGGCGGGCCTTGGCGACGGCGCGCTCGGCCTCGGTGGGGGCCAGGCGGGCCAGGTCGGCCAGTACGCCGGTGGTGATGCAGATGGCCCGCGCAGCCTCGATCTTGGCCTTCATCAGGGTCAGCATGCGGCGCACGTCCGGATGGCCGAAGATGCCGTCTCCGCCCCAGGCGGTGCGGCCCTGCTTGCGCTCCTGGGCGAAGGCCAGGGCCTGCTGGAAGGCCCGCTCGGCGATGGCCACCCCCTGCACGCCGACCTGCAGCCGCGCGGCGTTCATCATCACGAACATATGGGCCAGGCCATTATTGACCTCGCCGACCAGCTCGGCCTTGGCGCCCTCGAACAGCATGACGCAGGTGGGCGACCCGTGGATGCCCAGCTTGTGTTCGATGGAGCCGGGACGCAGGTCGTTGGGGTCGCCGAGCTTTCCCTGGTCGTCGACCAGCCGCTTGGTGGCCAGGAACAGGCTGATGCCCTTCACGCCCGGAGGGGCGTCGGGCAGGCGGGCCAGCACCAGATGGCAGATGTTGTCGGCGGCGTCGTGGTCGCCCCAGGTGATGAAGATCTTCTGGCCGTGCAGCAGATAGCCGCCCTGGCCGTCCGGCTCGGCCCGCGTGGTGACGGCGGCCAGGTCCGTGCCGGCCTGGGGCTCGGTGAGGTTCATGGTCCCGGTCCATTCCCCGGAGACCAGCTTGGGCAGGATCAGGGCCTTCTGGCGCGCGGTGCCATGCAGAGTCAGGGCCTCGATGGCGCCCTGGGTCAGCATGGGGCAGAGGCCGAACGCCATGTTGGCGGCGTGGGTCATCTCGAACACCGCCAGCTCCATGGCCTTGGTCAGGCCCTGGCCGCCATGTTCCGGATCGGCCGACAGCGAGTTCCAGCCCTGGGCCACGAAGGCCTGATAGGCCGCCGCAAAGCCCGGCGCGGCGGTGACCTTGCCATTGGCGTATTTGGCGCCGATCTGGTCGCCGCCCCGGTTCAGGGGGGCGAGCTCGCTCTCGCAGAAGGCGCCGGCCGCCTCCAGCACGGCGGCGACGGTGTCCTCGTCCAGATCGGTGAAGGCGTGGCCGATCAGGGCCGGATGACCGGCGGTCTGAAGGGCCAAGGCCAGGCTGCGAAGCGGAGCGCGATAGGTCATGGGGCGGACTTCATCAGGCGATGTTGAGTGGGGCGTGGTCCAGCCGGGGCAGGACGTGGCGGGCGAAGAGATCGGCCTCGGCGGCGTGCGGATAGCCGGACAGCACGAAGGCGTCCATGCCCAGCGCACGATAGGCGTTGAGCTTGGCCAGAACCTGGTCGGGGTCCCCGACAATGGCGGCGCCGCAGCCGGAACGGGCCCGACCGATGCCGGTCCACAGATTGTCCTCGGCATAGCCGTCGTGGCCGGCGCCGGCGCGCAGTTCGGCCTGGCGGCGGACGCCGTAGGAGGTTGAATCCAGCGAGCGGTTGCGGATCGCCTCGCCCTCGGCGTCATCAAGCTTGGAGAGCAGTCGGCTGGCGGCGTCGCGGGCCTCGGCCTCGGTCTCGCGGACCACCACATGGACCCGGTAGCCGAACTTCAGCTCCCGGCCATGCCGGGTCGCCCGGGCGCGCATGTCGTTCACGATCTCGGTCACCGCCGGCAGGGTGTCGGGCCACATCAGATAGACATCGGCCGCCCGGGCGGCGGCCTCGCGGGCGTCCTCCGACAGGCCGCCGAAATAGAGCGGCACGCGGCGCTTCAGCGTCTTGGAAATGCGCGGGGCGTCGAGCTTGAATTTGTAGAACTCGCCCTGGAAATCCACCGCCTCGCCGGACAGGAACAGGTTCAGCAGCTGCATGATCTCGACGGTGCGCTGGTAGCGCGGGGCCGAGGCCAGGGTCTCGCCAGGCATGTCGGAGGAGATGATGTTCACGGTCAGGCGGCCGCCCATGATCTGGTCCAGGGTGGCGATCTGACGGGCCAGCTGCGGCGGCCACATCTCGCCGCAGCGGACGGCCAGCAACAGCTTCATGCGCTTCAGCATCGGGGCGATGGCGGCGCAGAAGGCGGTGGAGTCGATGCCCAGGGCGTAGCCGGAGGGCAGCAGTAGATTGTCATAGCCCCCGGCCTCGGCGGTGAGCGCGATGTTGCGGCAGTGCTCGAAGCTCGACTGCAGTCTGGGGTCCGGGGCGCCCAGGAACTCATAGTCGTCATCGCAGAGCGCGCTGAACCAGGCGACTTCGCAAGGATTGAGGGTCATGGCAGGGGCGCTCCTCTGCCGGCGGTCAGCACGGCGTACCACTCGGCGCGGGTGAAGCTGACCTTCAGGGCGTCGGCGGCTTCCCTGATCCTGTCAGGGCGTTGCGAGCCGACGATCGGGATGGCGCCGGACGGGTGGGCCATGATCCAGGCATAGGCGGCGGCGGTGACCGAGACCTCGGCGCGCGCGGCCGCCTTGGCCAGTTCGCCAGCTACGGCGACGGCCTTGGGCTCCTTGGGATCGGCCAACCGGCCCTGGGCCAGGGGCGACCAGGCCAGCACCGCGAAGCCCCGTTCCAGAGCCTGGTCCAGCACCCCGTCATAGAGACCGTCGATGGCCAGAGCCGAGAACTCCGGCTGGATGGAGGCCAGCGGGAAGGGCAGGTGGGCCGCCAGGGCGGCGGTCTGGGCGGCGGTGTGGTTGGACACCCCGAACTCGGCGACCTTGCCCTGGGCCTTCAGAGTCTCGAAGGTCCGGGCGATCTCGGCCGGATGGGCCAGGTGGTCGGGGCGGTGAATTTGCCACAGATCGATCCGCTCGACCCCCAGGCGCTTCAGCGAGGCCTCGACCGCAGAGACCAGATAGGCCGGGCTGGAATTGTAGGGGACGCCCATCTCGATGCCGCCCTTGGTGGCCAGGACGAAGCGGTCGCGCAAGGCAGGCGCCTCGGCCAGCACCCGACCCAGCAGAGCCTCTGCGGCGCCGAACGGCTCGCCATTGTCGGGGCCGTAGATGTCGGCCGTGTCCAGCAGGTCGAAGCCGGTCTCCAGCGCCGTCTCCACCAGGGTCCGGGCGGCTTTGACGTCCGAGCCCTTGAAACGCCACATGCCCCAGGCGATGGGGGCGACGGTGAGGCCGCCCTTGCCGAGCGCGCGGCGCGCATGCGACAGGCCTGACGAGGTGGCGGTAGGGGTCAAGAACACCCTCCGAGCTGGAATTGAGGGGACGCGATCATGGACAAGCTGCGGTTCGGCATCGTTGGCGTTGGAATGATGGGTCGCGAGCACATCCGCAACCTGAAACTCCACCCCGAGGCGGAGATCGTTGCATTACAGGACCCGGTCCCGGAGTGCCTCGAAAGGGGTGTCAAACAGCTGGGCCGGCCGGTCGCGACCTATGCCGAAATCCCGGCCATGCTCGCCGAGGCTGAGCTGGACTGCGTGCTGGTGGTTTCGCCCAACTACACCCATCGCGCGGTGCTGGAGCCGCTGTTCGCGGCGGGGCTGAACATCCTGTGCGAGAAGCCGCTCTGCACCACGATCGCCGACGCGCGCTGGGCCGCCGAGCAGGCCAAGGTCCACGCGGCCGTGTTCTGGACCGGCATGGAGTATCGCTTCATGCCGCCGGCCGCGCGCTTCATTGCGGCGATCGAGGGCGGCGAGGTCGGCCGGCTGGTGCAGCTGTCGATCCGCGAACACCGCTTTCCCTTCCTGCAGAAGGTCGGCGACTGGAACCGCTTCTCGCGCAACACCGGCGGCACCATGGTCGAGAAGTGCTGCCACTTCTTCGACCTCATGCGGCTGATCGTGAAGGCCGAGCCGGTGCGGGTGTTCTGTTCCGGCGCCATGGACGTCAACCACCTGGATGAGCGCTATGACGGCCAGGTCCCCGACATCATCGACAACAGCTTCACGGTGGTCGATTTCGCCAATGGGGTCCGCGCGCTCCTGGACCTCAACATGTTCGCAGAGGGCTCGGAGGAGCAGGAGGCCCTGACGGCGGTGGGCGACCAGGCCAAGCTCGAGGCCTTCATCCCCTCCGGCGACCTCGTGCATTCGCCCCGCGTGCCGCTCGGCCAGCCCAAGCGGCCGGTCCGCACCCATGTGGCCGTCGACCCGACCATACTGGCGGCGGGCACCCACCACGGCTCGACCTATTACCAGATCGAGGCCTTCATCGACGCCGTGCGCGGCCGGGCCCCGGTGCAGGTCACCGCCCAGGACGGCCTGATGGCCGTTGCCATCGGCGTCGCCGCCGAGACCAGCGCGCGGGAGAAGCGCGTGGTCGAGATGTCGGAACTGGGCTTCTAGTCCTTCAGCTCAAGCGTGGCGGCCACGGCGCGGGCGGCCTTCTCGGCGGTGACGGCCGGGCTCTGGCCGGCCTTGTAGAGCTCCGAGCCCAGGCCGAAGCCCTCGGCGCCGGCCGTCCACCAGTCCAGCATATTGTCGGGGCCGACCCCGCCGACGGCGAGCACCGCGACATCGTCGGGCAGCACGGCGCGCAGCTGGCGCAGGTGGCCGGGTCCATAGGTCGAGGCCGGGAACAGCTTCAGGTGACGGGCGCCGGCGGCGATGGCGGCGAAGGCCTCGGTGGCGGTGGCGAAGCCGGGGGCGGAGGCCAGGCCCAGCTCTACCGTGCGCTGGATCACCGAGGCGTCCGTGTCCGGAGAGACGATCAGCCGCCCGCCCGCCTGGGCCACGGCGTCGACCTGGCCGGGGGCCAGCACCGTACCCGCCCCGCAGATGGCGCGATCGGAAAAGGCCGCCGCCAGCCGGGCGATGCTGATCAGCGGATCGGGGGAATTCAGCGGAACCTCAATGGCCCGCACCCCGGCGGCATAGAGGATCTCGGCGTGCTCCAGCACTTCGTCGGGGGTCACCCCGCGCAGGATCGCGACCAGCGGACAGGCCGCCAGGGCCTCGGCGAAGTTCATATGAGGCCTCCCATGCGGGCGAGGGCGAAGAGGCCGGCGCGGACGGCCGGCTCCCCCTCATGACGTGTGACCGCCACGCCCCGCCGGTCAAGGGCGCGGGCGTACCGGTCGCAAAGCGCGGCGTCCCCGACCAGGGCGACGGGCGCGCCCTCCAGGCCCAGCAGGCGCGGCGTCGCCGCGACCTCGGCCCCGATCAACAGGCCGGACAGATAGTCGGCCGTGCTCTCCTGAGAAGCGCCCTGGCCGGCCACCCTGGACCGCGCGGTGTAGAGCCGGTTTACCAGGCCGTCGCCGTCGGCGGCCGCCTCCAGCCCCTGGTCGAACACCGCCAGATCGTTGCCCTGGCCGGAGCTGCGCAGGATCGAATGGGCGCTCAGCACCGCATAGAGCTCGCCGGTGAAGGCGCTGAGGAAGCGGGTCACCCGACCGTCCTCGACCACCAGCCACTTGCCGTGGGTGCCGGGCTGGCAGACCAGATGCCGCCCCCGCTGGCGCGCGGGGTCGAGGGCCAGCCAGCCGAACACCAGGGTCTCCTCGCCGCGCAGCACGTCGCAGGCCTCGCCCAGTCCCTGGCAGCGCAGGCCGGGGGCGATCCAGGTGCGGTCGGCGACCTGGAGCAGGCCGGCGCCCACCGCCTCCAGCCGGGCCGGGCAGTCGACGTAAGGAACCGTCCGCCAGCCAATGTTCGACCCCACGCCGCCGCAGAGTATGGCGGGCAGGCGCTCCGCGCTCAGGGCCGGCCGCACCGCGTCGCGGAACTTGGCCTCGGCCTCGCCCGGGGCGATGAGGTTGACGCCGAACGGGAAGTCGCGCCGGTCCACGACCGCGCCGCCGGCGTCCAGGGTCCAGGCGCGCAGGTGGGTCGAGCCCCAGTCGCAGGCGATGAGGGCGGCGCTCACCTTAGGTCCGCCCCCCGTCGATCACATGGTTCTGGCCGGTGATGGCGCGGGCCTGGTCGGAGGCCAGGAACAGGGCGAGATCGGCGATGTC
>NZ_CANCLE010000098.1 GCF_947378715.1 Phenylobacterium aquaticum | reverse complement strand
TTCTCGATCTCAAACCTCGGCATGTTCGGGATCAAGGCCTTCTCCTCGATCATCAATGAGCCGCAGGGGGCGATCCTGTCGGTGGGCGCGGGCGAACAGCGGCCGGTGGTCAAGAACGGCCAGCTGGCCGTGGCCACGGTGATGACCGTGACCCTGACCTGCGATCACCGGGTCGTCGACGGGGCGGTCGGCGCGCGCTGGCTCGCAGCCTTCAAGGCCCTGATCGAAGACCCCATCACGATGATCGTCTGAGGAGCCCCGCCATGGATTTCGACGTCGTCATCATCGGTTCGGGCCCTGGCGGCTATGTGACCGCCATCCGCGCCAGCCAGCTGGGCCTGAAGGTCGCCATTGTGGAGCGCGAGCTCCTGGGCGGCATCTGTCTGAACTGGGGCTGCATTCCCACCAAGGCCCTGCTCAAGTCCGGCGAGGTCTATGAGCAGCTGGGCCACCTGGCCGACTATGGGCTGAAGGTCGAGAAGGCCAGCTTCGATTTCCCGGGCGTGGTGGCGCGCTCGCGCAAGGTCGCCGCCCAACTGAATTCCGGCGTCGCCTTCCTGATGAAGAAGCACAAGATCGAGGTGATCGAGGGGGCGGCGAAGCTGGAGAAGGGCTCGCCCGCGCCCAAGGTCGTCGTCGCGCTGAAGGCCGGCGGATCGCGGACGGTCCAGGCCAAGCATGTGATCGTGGCCACCGGCGCCCGCGCGCGCACCATCCCCGCCATTGGCCTGGAGCCGGACGGCGAGCGGGTCTGGACCTACCGCGAGGCCCTGACCGCCAAGGCCTGCCCGAAATCCCTGATCGTGATCGGCTCAGGCGCCATCGGCATCGAGTTCGCCAGCTTCTATCGGGCCCTGGGCGCCGACGTGACCGTGATCGAGGCCCTGCCGCGCATCCTGCCGGTCGAGGACGAGGAGGTCTCCAAGGCCGCCCACAAGGCCTATGAGAAACGCGGCCTGAAGTTCCGGGTCGGGGCCAGCGTCAAGCAGCTCTCCAAGCTCAAGGCTGGCGTCTCGGTGGTGATCGAGGCCGGCGGCAAGACCGAGACCCTCGACGCCGAGGTCGCCATCGTCGCGGTCGGCATCGTTGGCAATATCGAGAACCTGGGGCTTGAAGCCCTCGGCGCGAAAATCGACCGCACCCACGTGGTCACCGACGCCCACGGCGCCACCGGCGTGGCCGGGCTCTACGCGATCGGCGACGTGGCCGGCGCGCCCTGGCTGGCCCACAAGGCCAGCCACGAAGGCGTCCACTGCATCGAGCACATCGCCGGCCTGCCGGCCTCGAACCTCAACTCCCCGATCCCCGGCTGCACCTATTCGACGCCCCAGATCGCCTCGGTCGGCCTGACCGAGGCCCAGGCCAAGGAGAAGGGGCTGTCGGTCAAGGTCGGGCGCTTCCCCTTCAAGGTGAACGGCAAGGCCATCGCCTCGGGCGAGACCGAGGGTTTCGTGAAGACGGTGTTCGACGCCAGGACCGGGGCCCTGATCGGGGCTCACATGATTGGTGCGGAAGTCACGGAAATGATCCAGGGATTCACCCTCGCGATCACCTTGGAATCCACCGAGGCGGAGCTGCAGGCCACGGTGTTCCCGCACCCCACGATGAGCGAGGCCATGCACGAGGCCGCCCTCGACGCCTACGGCCTGGTCCTGCACATCTAGCTGGCGGCGGCCCGGAGCCTGACCGGCACGGACTTGTAGGCCGGGGTGCCGCTGCGCTGGTCATGGTCGTCCAGCACCACCAGGCCGTTGGTCTCGGGGTAGTAGGCAGCCAGGCAGCCGCGCGGCAGGTCGCGGGCTATGGCCGTGAATCGCCGAACCACCCGCTCGCCGCTGGCGTCGAAAGCAGCTGTCAGGTCGATGGCGTCGCCGTCCTTGAGGCCGCGCGCCGCCAGATCGTCCGCGTGCGCGAAGACCACGTCGCGGCGGCCGAACACCCCGCGATAGCGGTCGTTCTGGCCATAGATGGTGGTGTTGTACTGGTCGTGGCTGCGCAGGGTGGTGAGCAGCAGCACCTGCGGGTCGCCCTGGCGCGGATCGCCGGCCGTGGCCGCGAAGCTCAGGAAGTGGGCCTTGCCGCTGGGGGTGGTCCACACCCGGTCCGACGGCGCGACCGGCAGGCGGAACCCGCCCGGGACCCGGATCTTGGCGTTGTAGTCGGCGAACAGCTTGGGCAGGACGGCGGCGATCAATTCGCGGATCTGGTCGTAGTCGCCGGCCAGAGCGTCCCAGTCGACCGGGTCGGTCGCGCCGAACGCCGCCTTGCCGATGCCGGCGACGATGGCGATCTCCGACTTCAGATGAGGCGAGGCTGGCGAGTTCAGACCCCGGGAGGCGTGGACCATGGACATGGAGTCCTCGACAGTCACGGCCTGTTTGCCGCTCGCCTGATGGTCCATCTCGGTGCGGCCCAGGCAGGGCAGCAGCAGGCTGGCCTTGCCGGTCAGGAGGTGGGTGCGGTTGAGCTTGGTGGCGATGTGGACGCAGAGGTCCAGTCGGCGCAGGGCCGCGAAGGTGCGCAAGGGGTCCGGCGCCGCGACCGCGAAATTGCCGCCCAGGCCGATGAACAGGCGGGCGTCGCCGCGTTCCATGGCGGCGATGGCCTCGACCACCGTATGGCCGTGCTCACGCGGCGAGCGGAAGTTGAACACCCCATCCATACCGGCCAGGAAGGCCTCGGTGGGCTTTTCCCAGACCCCGACGGTGCGGTCGCCCTGGACATTGGAATGGCCGCGCAGGGGGCAGATGCCGGCGCCGGCCCGGCCGATATTGCCGCGCAGCAGCAGGAGATTGACCAGCTGTTGCACCGTGGAGGAGGCGTTGCGGTGCTGGGTAAGGCCCATGCCGTAGCAGAGGATCACCGCCTTGGCCTCGGCATAGGTCCGGGCGGCCTCCTCGATCAGCGCGCGGGCGAGGCCGGAGGCGCGCTCAAGGTCGCCCCAATCCTGGGCGGAGAGATCGGCCGCCAGGGCGTCGAAGCCCAGGGTGTGTTCGGCGATGAAGTCATGGTCGAGCACGGGCGGCCGGCCGGCGGCCGCGGCCTCGATATCCCAGGCGATCAGGGCCTTCATCATGCCCTGGACCAGGGCCGCGTCGCCGCCGAGGGTGGGCTGATAGTAGCGCGAGGCGATCTCGGTCGAGCCGAGAGTCGCCATCTCCACCGGGTCCTGCGGCGAGGCGAAGCGCTCAAGCGCGCGCTCCTTCAGCGGGTTGAACACCAGTATGCCGGCCCCGCGCCGGGCGACCTCGCGCAGGGTGGCCATCATGCGCGGGTGGTTGGTGCCGGGATTGTGCCCGAAGCTGAGGATCAGGTCGGCGTGATCGAAGTCCTCCAGGGTGACGGAGCCTTTGCCGAGGCCGATGGAGTCCGGCAGGCCGACGCTGGTCGGCTCGTGGCACATGTTGGAGCAGTCGGGGAAATTGTTGGTCCCGAATCGTCGGCCCAACAGCTGGTAGAGGAAGGCCGCCTCGTTGGAGGCGCGACCCGAGGCGTAGAACTCCGCCTGGTTGGGATGGTCCAGGGCCCGCAGGGCGACGCCGACCTGGGCGAAGGCGTCGTCCCAGCTGATCGGCAGATAGCGGTCGGAGGTGAGATCGTAGGCCATGGGTTCGGTCAGCCGGCCGGTATCCTCCAGCGCGTGGTCGCTCCAGGTCCGCAACTCGGTGACGGTATGGGCGGCGAACAGCGCCGGCGTAGCGCGCTTGGAGGTCGCCTCCCAGGCCACGGCCTTGGCGCCATTCTCGCAGAACTCGAAGGACGAGGTGTGCTTGGGGTCCGGCCAGGCGCAGCCGGGGCAGTCGAAGCCGTCGGGCTGGTTGGCGTGCAGCAGGGTCATGGCCCCCTCGACCACGGTGTGCTGGTCCTGCAGGGCCTGGCCCACGGCCTTCAGCGCCCCCCAGCCGCCGGCCGGGCCGCCATAGTTTCGGATGCCGCGCTTAGACATGGGCGTGGTCCTCCGCCATCAGGCGTTCGGCGCAGCTGAACACCGCGTGGCCATCGGCGCGGGCCAGGGCGATCAGGGTGACGCCGGCCTCCTCGGCCTTGCGAATGGCGAGGTCGGTGGGGGCGGAGACGGCGACGATCATCGGGCAGCCGATGCGGGCGGTCTTCTCGACCATCTCGAAGGAGCAGCGGCTGGTCACCACGACGAAGCCGTGGGAGGCGTCGACGCCGCCGCGCAGCAGGGCGCCGGCCAGCTTGTCCAGCGCATTGTGGCGACCGACATCCTCGCGGGCCAGGAGCAGGGTCCCGCTGGCGTCCGCGAAGGCGGCGGCATGGGTGGCCCGGGTCAGGCGGCCCAGGGTCTGCAGTTCGCCGATGGCCGAGGTGGCGCGATGCACCGCCTCATGGCGGAAGCTCCGGTCCGAGATCACCCGGGGCAGGGGGCGGACCGCGTCGGCCAGGCGCTGCACGCCGCACAGGCCACAGCTGGAGCGACCCTCCAGGCCGCGCGGCCGGGCGCGACGACCGCGCGCGGCTGGCGACAGGGTGAGGTCGATCAGCACCCCCTCGGCGGTGCGGCGCTCCGTGACGTCGAGGATGTCGTCCCGGCCGGCCAGGCCTTCGGTGACCGCGAAGCCGATCGCCAGCTCCTGCAGATCGGCCGGGGTGGCCATCAGCACGGTGTGGGGGCGGCCGTCAAAGGACAGGCCGACCGCCTCCTCGCGCGGGGTGATTCGCTCGATGCGCCGGGCTTCGCCGCCGGGACGCCATTCGAGGCCTGTGCGAGGTTGGGTAACCGGGCCTTGGTCCATCACGCGTCCTTGCCACCAGGATCGGGAACAAGCCCCATCCTAGCTCAGAGCCTGGCGCGCGGCAGATGGAATTCCGCGTCAGGCGGCGCGGCGGCCCTCGGCCTCGGCCATGCGCTGGATGGCGACATAGTCGGTCTTGCCGGTGCCCAGCACCGGGATCTCCGGCACCTTGATGATCTTGCGCGGCACGGCCAGCTCGGGGGCGCCGATCGACTGGGCGTGGGCGACCAGGGAACCCGACTCGGCGTCGCGGCGATCGGTGACCAGCACCAGCCGCTCGCCCTTCTTGGTGTCCGGCATGGCGATCACCGCGTGGCGGCTGTCGGGCCAGACGGCCAGCGCCAGATCCTCGGCGGCGGTCAGCGACACCATCTCGCCGCCGACCTTGGCGAAGCGCTTCACCCGGCCGAGGATGGTGATCCAGTGGTCCTTGGTGACATCGACCACGTCGCCGGTGTCGTGCCAGCCGTCGGCCAGGGTCTCGATCGAGCCGTCGGGCCGCAGATAGCCGGCCATGACATTGGGGCCGCGCACATAGAGGCGTCCGCCGCCGGGAATGCCCTCAACGGATTCCAGCCGCGTCTCCATGCCGGGCAGGAGGCCGCCGACCGTGCCGCGACGATTGTCATTGGGCTTGTTGACCGCGATCACCGGGGCGGCCTCGGTGGCGCCATAGCCTTCCAGCACCGGCACATCGCCGAACTTCTCGCGGATCAGGTTGTGGGTCTCTTCACGAACCTTTTCAGCGCCGCAGACGATGAACTTCAGGCCCGAAAGCTCGTCGCCTGCCGAGGCGCGGGCGTACTGGTTCACGAAGGTGTCGGTGGCCAGGAGGATCGAGGCCTTGGTGTCCTTCAACAGCGCCGGAATGATCTTGATGTGCAGGGGCGAGGGATATTCGAACGCCTTCATGCCGGTCAGGATCGGCAGCAACACCCCGCCGGTCAGGCCGAAGCAGTGGAAGGTCGGCAGCGGATTGAACATCACCCAGTCGGGATCAAGGTCGATGTGGGCGGCGATCTGGTTGACGTTGGCGACCAGGTTCTCCTGGGTCAGCACCACGCCCTTTGGCACGCCGAAACTGCCGGAGGTGAACAGGATGACGCCGGGATCGGAGGGCTTGGTCTTGGCGACGAAGGGGCCCGGCATGGCGGCGGCGGTGGCGGCGAACAGCTTGTCGGCCAGGCCGACGGACTCGCGAACGTCCTCCAGATAGACAACCTTCGACACCGTCTCCAGCGCGTCGATCAGGTCGTGCAACTGGCCCTGCTCGATGAACTTCTGGGCGGTGAGCACATGGGTCACCCCCGCCAGCTCACAGGCGCCCTTCAGGTTCCGGATGCCGGCCGTGAAGTTCAGCATGGTCGGCACGCGACCAAAGGCGTGCAGGGCGAAGAAGGTGACCACGGCGGCCGAGCTGGCCGGCAGCATGACGCCGACCCGTTCGCCCTTCTTGGTGAAACCCGCGATCTTGCGGCCCAGGGCGAAGGCGGCGCGGATCAGGTCGGTATAGCTGAGCGGATTGCGGTCCTGATCCTCGAGGATCAGCTTCTTGGCGCCGTACCTGGCGCGGGCGTCCAGCAGGGCGGAGAACAGCGACTTGGCGTTCTCACGCGGATCATATTCACGCGACACAGGCGAAAACCTCCCCGACCGTTTCGCCGGTATTGTTGGAGGCTGAGCCTAGCCTCCGCCTTCGTCATTGAAAAGACACGTTACAATCCGTGACCCGCGTTCAGTGATCCTTGGGCCGGTCCTCTTCCAAGGCCTCTGAATTATCTGGCGAATTGGTGGCTGCCCGGGGCATGGCCACCGCGCGGCTGGCGTCGACCTTGTCGGCGATGAAGGCGGTGACCGCCGCGAACCAGGGCGCGCGCCAGGTCTCGGATTCCAGGTGCAGGTCTGGCCGGGCGCCGGGAATGGCGAGCGGAGAACAGTGGCGCAGGGCCTTGCACAGGGCCGTGGTCTGGGCGTCCGCGCCGCCGGCCGTGATCACCAGCACCGGGACCGGAATCCTGCCGGCGTCGGTCTGCGCCTGGCGGCTGGCCGCCTGATGAGCCCCGCGCCAGCCCAGACTGGGCTCGGACATCCGCAGGTCTGGATTGGCGGTCTGCCAGGCCTTGGCCAGGGCGCCGCGCCACAGATCGTGGGTGCGGCCGCGTTCGCGCTCGTCAGGCTGGCTACGGCTCCAGGGCCGCCAACCGGCATTGGGCAGGCGTCCCAGCAGGGGGATGCGCCCGGCCCAGGCCTGGGCGGTGTCCTGGCTGACGGCCCGGGTGGCGAGGTTGGGGGACGAGGCGATCACCCCGTCGACCCTCAGGCCGGTCTCGGCGGCGCGAAGCGCCACCACCGCGCCGTCGGCATGACCCAGCAGGATCAGCGGCGTGCCTGGCTGCGGGCGGATCACCACCTTCACCAGCCCCTTCAGGGTGGCGACGTCGGGGTCGAAACTGGGCGCGTAGCCGAGATCGCGGGGCAGGGTGTAGCGGGCCGAGCCGCCCTGGCCGGCGCGATCCAGCACCCAGACCGTGTAGCCACGGCGGGTGAGGGCGCCGACGGTCTCGAACCAGACCTCGGCGCTTTCGCCATAGCCGGGCAGGATGACCACGGTGGCGCGCGGCGCCCGCCAGGTGGTGGCCACGCCATAGCGCTGGATGGGCCGGCCGCCGGTCTGGACGAAGCCCCAGGTCCAGCCCTCCGGCGCGAAGAAACGCGGCCCGATGGCCGGCGGCGTACGGCTTTCGGCGAAGGGGCCCAGCAGTTCGCCACGGCCGCAGGCCGCGAGCATGAGCAGGAGCAGAGCGGCGATCAGGGCGCGGGCCATCGCCGTTGTTTGAGCCAGTTTCGGGCCTGCGACGCAACAGCACTCAATCGCGGCTTGATCGAAAGGCCATGAACGCCGATCTAGGGGCCATGGCGACGGTCATCGACACCCTCACCGGCGCGCGTCCGCGCCACCCTGAAAAGCAGGCCCGGCCGGATACGCCGGTGCTGCGCAAGCCCGAGTGGCTGCGCGTGCGCGCGCCAGGCTCGGAGGGCTACAACGCCACCCGCGCCATCGTGAAGGAACACGGCCTCACGACCGTGTGCGAGGAGGCGGCCTGCCCGAACATCGGGGAATGCTGGACCCAGAGCCACGCCACGATGATGATCATGGGCGAGGTCTGCACCCGGGCCTGCGCCTTCTGCAATGTGGCGACCGGCAAGCCCGACGCCCTCGACCCCACTGAACCCCAGCGCGTCGCCGACGCCGTGGCGAAGATGGGGCTGAAGCATGTGGTCATCACCTCGGTCGACCGCGACGACCTGGCGGATGGCGGCGCGGCCCATTTCGCGGCCGTGGTCCTGGCGATCCGCGCCGCGACCCCGGACACGACGATCGAGATCCTGACCCCGGACTTCCTGAGGAAGCCGGCCTCGGCGGCCGAGGCGGTGATCGACGCCCGCCCCGATGTGTTCAACCACAATCTGGAAACCGTGCCCCGGCTCTATCTGACGATCCGTCCCGGCGCCCGCTACTACCATTCCCTGCGCCTGCTCGAGCGGGTGAAGGAGCGCGACCCCACCCGCTTCACCAAGTCCGGCCTGATGGTCGGCCTGGGCGAGGCCAAGGAGGAGGTCATGCAGGTGATGGACGACATGCGTTCGGCCGGCGTCGATTTCCTGACCATCGGTCAGTATCTGCAGCCGACCCGCAAGCACGCCGCCGTCGACCGCTTCGTGCATCCGGACGAGTTCAAGGCCTATGAGGAAATCGCCCGCGCCAAGGGCTTCCTGATGGTCTCGGCCAGTCCCCTGACCCGCTCCTCGCACCATGCGGGCGAGGACTTCGCCAGGCTCAAGGCGGCCAGGCTGGCCAAGGACGCGGCGCGCTAGACGTTGCGCCACCACGTCACCCGCATTCAGCCCTACACGCCCGACCAGCTGTTCGCCCTGGTCGGCGACATTGAGTCCTATCCGAAATTCGTGCCCTGGCTGACCGGCATGCGGACCTGGAACCATCGGACCGACTCCGAAGGGGTGAGCTGGGCCGACGCTGAGGCCAAGGTCGGGTTCTCATTCCTGCGCGAGCGGTTCTCGACCCGGGTGCGCCGCGACCCCAGCGCCCGGGTCATCGATGTCGGCCTGTTGTCCGGGCCCTTCACCAACCTCAAGAACCGCTGGGCGTTCTTCGAGACCCCGGCCGGAACCCGGGTGGAATTCGATATCGAGTTCAGCTTCAAGACCCGGCTGCTGGAAGGGCTCCTGTCGCGCAACTTCGAGGCGGCGGTCGGCAAGCTGATGGCCTGCTTCGACGCCCGGGCCGTTGAGCTCTACGGGCCCGGAGCTTAGGGAACCAGCCGGTCCAGCATGGCCTGCAGGGCGACCTGCACGGCGGCCAGCTGGATCTCCGAACGGGTCTCCAGCTGGAAGAATTCCTGGCGATGCATCAGGCCATGATTGGTCCGCGCCGTGGCGATGTGGACCGTGCCGACGGGCTTCATCCGCGTGCCGCCGCCGGGGCCGGCCACCCCGGTGATGGCCACGGCCAGGTGGGCGTTGGAGTTCTCAAGCGCGCCCTCGGCCATCATCCGCGCCACCGGCTCGGAGACCGCGCCCAGGTCGGCGATCAGGTCGCCGGGCACGCCCAGCAGCTCCTGCTTGGCGCGATTGGTGTAGGTGACAAAGCCGCGCTCGAACACGTCGGAGGCGCCGGAGATCGAGCAGATGGCGCCGGCCACCAGGCCGCCGGTGCAGCTCTCCGCCGTGACGATCCGCAGGGAGCGCTGTCGCGCCTCGTCGATCAGCAGTCGCGCCAGGGTCTCAATCTCGAGATTAAACATGCGGGCGACTCCGGTCAGCGAGGAAGGACGGGGACCACAGCATCGCCGGCCCCCCGGTTACAAGTGCGAACCGCAAGTACGCGGTCAGGCGGGCATCTCCACGGCGCAGACCGCCTGGGCCAACAGGCCCTCCTGGCGGCCGGTGAAGCCCATGCCCTCGGTGGTCGTGGCCTTGACGCTGACGCGGGCCAGGGGGAGCGCCAGCAGCTCGGCCAGCCGGGCGCGCATGGCGTCGCGGTGCGGGCGAATGCGCGGGCGTTCGCAGATCAGGGTCACGTCGACATTGAGGATGCGTCCGCCGCGCGCCGTCACCCGCTGGGCGGCGTGCAGCAGGAAGCGGTCGGAGGCGGCCCCCTTCCATTGCGGATCGGTCGGGGGGAAATGCTCGCCGATGTCGCCGTCGCCGATCGCGCCCAGTATGGCGTCGGTCAGGGCGTGCAGGCCGGCGTCAGCGTCGGAATGGCCGATCAGGGTCTGGTCGTGGTCGATCTTGACTCCACAGAGCCAGACGGCCTCGCCGGGTCCCCAACGATGGGCGTCGACCCCCTGGCCGATGCAGGTGACACGGGCTGCGCCCGCCAGCCGCTCGGCCATGGCGAAGTCCTCCGGATAGGTCAGCTTCATCAGCATCGGGTCGCCGGGGCTGAGGGCCACCCGGCCGCCGGCCCGTTCCACCACCGCGGCGTCGTCGGTCGGTTCGGCGTCCCCGGGCCAGGCGGCATAGGCCCGGGTCAGGGTGGCGCGACGAAAGGCCTGGGGGGTCTGGGCGCGCCACAGGCCCTCGCGGGATATGGTCTCGCTGACCATGGCCTGGCCGCGCTTGAGGGTGTCGGCGACCGGCAGGGCGAGTATCGCGCCGTCCGCCGCGTCGAGGGCCGTCAGCAGGGCGGCGACGTGGGCGGCCGTCACGAAGGGGCGGGCGGCGTCGTGGATCAGCACCGGGGTTTGCCCGTCAGCGGCCAGGGCGGCGAGGCCGGCCTGCACCGAAAGCGCGCGGGTGGCGCCGCCTTCGACGGCGCGCCAGCCGACGAGCCCGGCCAGAGCGTCGCCGGCTGCTGCAATGCGGTCGGCGGCGGTCACCACGACGACCTCGGCAGCGCCGGCGGCGAGGAAGGTCTCGACCGACCATCGCAGGATCGGACGGCCCGCCAGGGTGCGCCAGGGTTTCGGTTCGCCCGGTCCGGCGCGGGTGCTGGAGCCGGCGGCGACGATGACGACGGAGAAGCTCATGTCCGGCCTGTTTAGGGCGACCTCCGGGCTTGTCCAGCGCCGGCGTTCGGATTGGGGAGTCTGCGGGCTTTACGGCGCCGCACAAAGTGCCTAAAAAGGGGGCGATGGGGATGACTAGAAAATGAGCAATACGCTCGCAGTCGGGGTAGTCGAAGTACTGGGTCGGGCGTGGATTGCGCCCATGACCGGTGTTTCCGACCTGCCGTTTCGCCGGGCCGCCAGTCGGTTGGGCGCCGCCTATGTGGCGACCGAGATGGTGGCTTGCGCGGAATTCTCCCGTGGCCGGCCCGACGTCGTGCGCCGGGCTGCGGTGGGCGAGGGCCTGCCGCTGATGGTCGTCCAGCTGGTCGGCCGCGATCCGACGCATATGGCTGAGGGGGCCCGCCTGGCCGCCCGGGCCGGCGCCCAGATCATCGACCTGAATTTCGGTTGTCCGGCCAAGGAAGTCACCGGTGGCGCCATGGCCGGCTCGGCCCTGATGCGCGAGCCGGATCTGGCCGAGGCCCTGGTCGCCGCCGCCGTCGACGCGGTCGATGTGCCGGTGACGGTGAAGATGCGGCTGGGCTGGGATGAGGCGTCGAAGAACGCGCCGGACATCGCCGCCCGCGCCGTGGCCCGGGGCGCCCGCGCCATCACCGTCCACGGCCGCACCCGCAGCCAGTTCTACAAGGGCGTCGCCGACTGGAGCGCCGTGCGCGCGGTCAAGGACGCGGTGCCCGTGCCGGTGATCGTCAATGGCGATATCGTGGACACCGACAGCGCGCGCCTAGCGCTTGAGCAATCGGGCGCCGACGCGGTTATGGTCGGGCGCGGCGTCTATGGCCGCCCCTGGATCGCCGCCCAGATCGAGGCGGGCCTGGCTGGCCTGGAATTTGCGGAACCCGACGCGGAGGCCCGGCTGGCCATCGCTTTGGATCACTTCCGCGACAGCCTGAACTTCTACGGCGATCGCCTGGGCCTGCGGATCTTCCGCAAGCACCTGGCCGCCTATGTCGATAACGCGCCTTGGCCCATGCAGGCCGAGGCCAGGCGGAGCGCCAGGCAAGCGCTATGCCGTGAGGAGGAAGCCACCCGGGTCGAGCATGGCCTGATCGCGCTCTGGCGCGATCCTGAGAAGAGGTTGGCGGCATGACGGGGCGCACTTTGACCGCGCAAGGCGGTCTGAATCTGGAGGCCCTCAAGGCGGCCGCCTTCGAGCTATCGCCTGAGCCGGCCCTGGTGGTCAGCCGCGACGGCGCTCTGGTGGCGGTGAACGAGGCGGCCGAGCGGCTGTTTGGCCAGGGGCTCGGGCTCCTGAGCCGTGGGCGGTTCCAGGCGGCTTTGCCGCCCGGCTCGGCCCTGGTCTCCCTGTTGAACCGGGCGCTGGTGGAAGATGCTCCGGTGCGCGAGCGCGGGGTGGAGATCTCGCTGTTTGGCCACCCGTCCTTCGAGGCCGACGGGGCTGCGGCGCCGGTGGGCGACGGGGCGGTGCTGCTGACCCTGCATGTGCGCGGCGGCGCCTTTGGCGTCGAGCGCGGCGGTGGCGTTGAGGCTGCGGGCCTGCGCACCATCGTGGGCCTTGGCCGCATGCTGGCCCATGAGATCAAGAACCCGCTGGCCGGAATTCGTGGCGCAGCCCAGCTGCTCAAGGTCGGCGCCAAGGCCGAGGACGGCCCTCTGGCCCAGCTGATCGTCGACGAGACCGATCGCGTCCGCCGGCTGGTCGACCGCATGGAGGCCTTCTCCGACGACGCCCTGCCGGACTGCGTGCCGGTCAATATCCACCAGGTGCTCGACCGCGTCCGGGCGCTGGCCGCCAATGGCGTGGCCGACGGCCTGGGCCTGAAGGAACATTACGACCCGTCCCTGCCGCCGACCTATGGCGATGAGGACCAGCTGATCCAGATCTTCCTGAACCTCGTGAAGAACGCCGCCGAGGCGGCCCATTCCCGGGGTGACGGTCGCGGCGAGATCACCATCCGCACCGCCTTCCGCCATGGGGTGCGGGTGCGCGCCTCCAAGGGGCAGGCCCTGCGCGGCGCGCCGCTGGAAGTCCGGATCACCGACAATGGCCCGGGCGTTCCGGCCCACCTGCGGGAGAGCCTGTTCCAACCCTTCGTCACCACCAAGGCCAATGGCGCGGGCCTGGGCCTGGCCCTGGTCTCCAAGCTGGTCGCCGCCCATGGCGGGCTCATTGATTTCGACTCCGAGCCGGGTCGCACGACGTTCCGTGTGCTCCTGCCCATCGCTACCGAAGAGGACTTGTCGGCATGAATGCGATCGCCAACGCCAATAAGAAAATCCTGATCGCCGACGATGACAGCTCCATCCGTCTGGTGCTCAGCCAGGCCTTCACGCGCCTGGGCTATCAGGTCCGCGCGACCGGCAACGCCACCACCCTCTTGAAGTGGGTGTCGGACGGGGAAGGGGACCTGGTCGTCACCGATGTGATGATGCCGGACGAGAACGTCTTCGACGTGCTGCCCCGGATCCGCAAGGAGCGGCCCAAGCTGCCGGTCATCGTGATGAGCGCCCAGAACACCCTGCTGACCGCGGTCAGCGCGGCGGAGGTCGGCGCTTTCGACTATGTGTCCAAGCCCTTCGATCTTGATGACATGACGGCCCTGGCTAGGCGCGCCCTGGCGCGGCCCGCCGATTCCGAGGCCTCCAAGGCCCAGGCCCGTGCGGTGCGCGATGAGCGCCTGCCGCTGATCGGCCGCTCGGGGCCGATGCAGGACGTCTATCGCACCATCGCCCGCCTGGTCGGGGCCGACCTGACCGTGCTGATCCTGGGCGAATCCGGCACCGGCAAGGAGCTGGTGGCCCGCGCCCTGCACGACATGGGACGTCGCAAGGACGGCAAGTTCGTGGTCATCAACCTGGCCGCCGTGCCGCGCGAGCGGGTCGAGGCCGAGCTGTTTGGCCGTGACGACGGCGATGTCGGCAAGCTGGTCGAGGCTGATGGCGGCACCCTGTTCCTGGACGAGATCGGCGACATGCCGCTCGACGCCCAGACCCGCCTGCTGCGGGTCATCGACGGCTCCGAGGCGGCGCTGAATCCCAAGACCGGCCGCCGACCCAATGTGCGGATCATCGCCGCCACCAATCGCGACCTGCGCGGCCTGATCCAGCAGGGGCTGTTCCGCGAGGACCTGTTCTTCCGCCTGAACGTCGCGCCCCTGCGCCTGCCGCCGCTGCGGGATCGGGTCGAGGATATTCCGGACCTGGCCCGCGCCTTCCTGCTGCGCGCCAACCGCGAGGGCCTGCCGGCCAAGACCATCGATTCCGGCGCTCTGGAGCGGCTGAAGCTGCACTTCTGGCCGGGCAATGTGCGCGAGCTGGAGAACCTGATCCGCCGGATCTGCGCCCTCTACGCCGAGGAGCTGATCAGCGCCCGCATCGTGGAGCGGGAGCTGGCCGATCAGCAGCCGGTCACGCCCGGCCAGGAGGGCCCGGTCACCCTGGCCACTTTGGTGGAGCGCCATCTGGGCGGCTATTTCGCCGAACAGCCGGACGGTCTGCCGCCGGTCGGTCTCTATGACCGGGTGCTGGAGGAGGTGGAGCGCCCGCTGATCCAGCTGACCCTCTCGGCCACCCGCGGCAACCAGGTGCGCGCCGCCGAAATCCTCGGCCTGAACCGCAACACCCTGCGCAAGAAGATCCAGGACCTCGGCGTGGAGATGAGCCGCGGCCGCCGCTAGGAGCGCTCCGAAAAAGTGACGCTTTTGCGCAACAGACTGTTGAGTTTGGGGCACAGTTCCGCCTAGGGTGCCCGGGCATGGCGTCCCTGGGTCACGATGTAGAGGCTCGGTCGACGCGCGCCGCTCAGGTGTGGCGCGCGTTGCAATCGCGCTATGTGCTCGGCGGCGGCTATGCCCTGGCGGCCCTGCTGACCGGCGTGGCCATCCTGTTGGCCGCCGCGCCGCCGGAGACCGGACCCCTGGCGCCGGCCAGCCGCAATATCCTGGTGATCCTGGGGTTCAACCTCGTCCTGATCCTGGCCCTGGCCGGCATGGTGGGCTTGAGGCTGCTGGCCCTGCTCGACGCCCAGTCCAGCGACGCGGGCGCCCGCCTGCATCTGAGGTTTGTGACCCTGTTCGCGCTCGCCGCCGTGGCCCCGGCCGTGGTCGTGGCCCTGTT
>NZ_CANCLE010000097.1 GCF_947378715.1 Phenylobacterium aquaticum | reverse complement strand
GGGCGTAGCGCTTGAAGCTGCTAACCGAAGTCGACATGTGCGGCCTCCCGGCCAATGGCCCCGTTGCAGGGGTCTTCCAGCCAGAGACTAACCCCTTGGGCTTAATGGGGGATTTAAGGCGCTGGGCTTGAGACGCACTCGCAACAGGCTGCGGCCAGCCGCTCGCCCAGGTCAGGGGCGAAGTGCGGGAAGAGGTGGGGCTCGACCACTTCCAGTTCCATGAGCAGCAACTGGCCCCGGTGCGGGACCAGGTCGACGCGGGCGGCCAGCGCCGGCACGGGCAGGGCGTCGATGAAGGCTTGAGCGACCGCGATCTCGCCCGCGTCGGGATAGTGGGCCTGTTCCTGTCCACCATGGATGATCTGGATGCGGTAGTCGCCAGCGCCGGAGGTCTTGCGCACGGCGTGGGAGAAGGCGCCGGCCACGAAAATGTAGGAGATCTCCCCCTCGGTGAGGATCTCCGGGATCAAGGGCTGGGCGAACAGGCCCGGATCGAGGCTGCGGCCGGCGGCCTCGGCGCGGGTCAGACGGGCCTGGCCGAAGCCGGAAGAGCCGACCACGGGCTTGAGCACCAGCTCCTCGGCGTCGAGCCGGTCGAAGGCCTGGATGAGCGGGACGCTCGTCTCGGTGAAGACGCTGGGGATCACCGGCAAACCTCGGTCGGCGAGGTCTTGCAGATAGCGCTTGGAGAGGTTCCAGCGGATCAGTTCGGGGGCGTTGGCGACCCGGGTCACGGCGCCGGCCCGATCGAGGAAGCCCAGGAACTCGGCCTCGCGCTCGGTGTAGTCCCAGGTGGTGCGAATGAAGACGAGATCGAAGGCGGCCGGATCGCAGGCGCGCCAGTCGACCTCCGTCAGGGTGATCCCCTGGGCCGCGAAGGCCGGGGTGAAGGCGGCGAGCTCGCGGTCATGCTCATAGGCGTCCGGCCGGCGGTTGGCCGCCGTGGCGAGCACCTCGGCGCAGGCGAGATAGGCGACCTTCATAAAGACCTCGGGCTTGCGGACCTCAGGGGCGGCGGCCCGCAGCCATAACCTAGGCCTTAGCGGGCTTCCAGTTGGTCGCCGTCGACACCAGCAGGCTCACCAGGTCCTGGTCGCGGCGCCCCTGGGCGACGACCAGGTCACGCCGGGCCTTGGCGAGGTCGCGTTCGGCGGAGATCACCTTGAGCAGGGTCCCACCGCCAAGGCTGTAGGCGGCGCGGGCGTCCTTCAGTCGCGACTCCTGCACGGCCTGGACCCCGGTCAGGGCGGTGATCGCCCGGTCGTCCTCGGCCAGCGAGGCCAGGGCGTCGGAGACCTGGACGAAGGCGCGCAGGACCGTCCCGTTATAGCGGGCGAGCGCCGCGCGGGCCTCGGCCTGGGCGGCGTGCTGGCCGGCCTTCAGGCGGCCGCCGTCGAACAGCGGGGCGGTGAGCCCGCCCGCCAGGTTCCAGCCGGTGGAGTCGTAGCGGAAGATGTTCTCCGGCTTGATCGTGCCCTGGGTCAGGCCGGCGGTCAGGCGGATGTCGGGATAGAGACTGGCCGTGGCGACGCCGACATCGGCGGTGGCGGCGTGCAGTTCGGCCTCTGCGGCCAGGATGTCGGGGCGCTGGCGCACCAGGGTCGAGGGCAGGCCCACGGGCAGCTCGGCGGGCCGGGTGAAGCCCGTCTGGGCGAAGTCCGGCGCGGCCCAGTCAGCGGGGGCGCGGCCGACCAGCAGGGCCAGCTGATGGCGGGCCAGGGCCAGGTCGCGCTCGACCGCCGGACGCATGGCTGCGTCGCGGGCCAGATCGCCCCGACCGACGGAGAGGTCGGAGGGCGCGGCGCCGCCGATCGCCTGGGCCTTGCCGACCATGTCGACCGTGCGCTGATCATCGGCGACCACGGCGTCGAGGGCGTCGAGTTCGGCGCGCAGGGCGGCGATCCTCACCGCCTGCAAGGCGACATTGCCGGTCAGGGTCAGATAGGCGGCGTCGACGCGGGCCGCCTGGGCCTGGGCGCGGGCCTGGGCGGCCTCCAGCCGGCGCTTGCCGCCCCCGAACAGGTCGAGGTCGTAGCTGACCGTTCCGCCGATCGAATAGAGGTTGATGGTCGGGCTGGGGAAGCCGGTGAAGCCGAAGGCCTGGGTGTTGATCCGCTCGCGCTGAGCGCCGGCGCTGCCGTCGACCTGAGGGCCAAGCGCTCCTTGGGCCGCTGCAGCCTGGTCCTGGACCTTGCGCAGGGTGGCGTCGGCCTCGGCCAGGGTCGGGCTGCCGGTCAGGGCCAGGCGGATGGTCTGGTCGAGCTCCGGCGAACCCAGGGCGAGCCACCATGCGCCCGCCGTCCGGGCGTCTGGGGAGAGACGGACGGCGGGCGCTCCGGCGTCGCCGACCATCGCATAGGCGGGGGCGCCTGGCGTGGTCGGTCGCTGGAAGTTCGGTCCCACGACGGCGCAGGCGCCGAGCGTGAGGGCCAAGGGCAGGACAAGGGCGGACCTTGTTGTCGATTTACGGCGGAGCTTGGGGAAAGGATGCATGGGGTCAGTCGACCTCGATGGCGACATGGCCGCCCGGTTGGCGCTTGGCGGGACGCATGAGCAGCAGCATCGGCATGCAGGCGATGGTGATGATCAGCATGAGTTTGAAGTCGTCGATATAGGCGATCATCGTCGCCTGGCGGGTGATCTCGCCGTTCAGGGCCTGAAGGCCTGTGACGCTGGAAAGATCGAAGCGCCCGGCCAGGTCGGCCTGCACCACCGGGTCGGCGGGAACGATGTGGGCGGCGAGCGCCCCGTGCATGGTCTGGGTGTTGGCGACCACCAGGGCCTGCATGATCGAGATGCCGACCGCCGAGCCCATGTTGCGGATCAGGGTGTAGAGCGACGAGCCTTCCGGCCGCAGATGGGCCGGGATGGTGGCGAAGGCCAGCGTCGACAGCGGCACGAACAGCAGGCCGATGCCCAGGCCCTGGATGAAGCCCGAGATCATGAACGGGGTCGCGCCCATCGACAGGTCGAAGTGGATCATCTGCCACAGCGACACGCAGGAGATCGAAAGCCCGGTGACCAGGATCAGCCGGGTGTCCACGCGACCGACCAGCTGGCCGACCGCGAACATGGCGATGAAGGAGCCGACGCCGCGCGGCATGCTGACCAGGCCCGAGGTCAGGACCGGATAGCCCATCAGCCCCTGCATCATCGGCGGCAGCAGGGCCATGGTGGAGAACAGGAGAATGCCGATGAAGAAGCCGAACACGCTGGCGGTGACGAAGTTGCGGTCGGCGGCCAGGGCCCGATCGAAGAACGGGGTCTTGGCGGTCAGGGTGTGGGCGATGAACACCCAGGCCGCGCCGAGCATGACCAGCAGATAGACCCAGACCTCGGTCGAGGCGAACCAGTCGAGGCCGGGACCCCGGTCGAGGATCAGCTGCAGGCCGCCGATGAAGGCGATCAGCGAGAAGAAGCCCAGGAAGTCAAAGGGCTTGGCCTTGGTCTCGCGGTCGGCCGAGATGAACACCAGCACGCCCAGGAAGGCCATGACGCCGACCGGCAGATTGATCAGGAACACCCAGCGCCAGGAGGCCTGCTGGGTCAGCCATCCGCCGATCGCGGGGCCGAGGATGGGGCCGAGGATCGCGCCGGCCCCCCAGATGGCCATGGCCTGGCCATGCTTCTCAGGCGGGTTGATGTCGAGCAGCACCGCCTGGGACAGCGGGATCAGAGCCGCGCCGAACAGGCCCTGGAGCAGACGGAAGCCGACGATCTCCGGCAAGGAGGTGGCCGCGCCGCAGAGCATGGAGGCCAGGGTGAAGCCGCCGATCGAGATCAGGAACAGCCGCTTGCGCCCGATGCGGTCGGCGAGCCAGCCGGTCATCGGGGTCATGATCGCCGCAGCCACGATATAGGAGGTCAGGACCCAGGTGATCTGGTCCTGGGACGCCGAGACGCTGCCCTGGATATGGGGCAGGGCCACGTTGGCGATCGTGGTGTCCAGCGAGTTCATCACCGTCGCCAGCATGATCGAGATGGTGATCGGCCAGCGGTTCGCGCGGTCCTGGGCGTCGGTCATGGCCAGCGCCTCAGCCGGCCGTGGGCGGCGTCCGCTCGACGGCGCCCGGCGACTTGACGTCGACCTTGACGGAGGCCGAGAGGCCGGCGCGGCCGGCCATGGCGGGCGGCGGCTGATCGAAATCGATGCGGACCGGCAGGCGCTGGGTGACCTTCACCCAGTTGCCGGTGGCGTTCTGGGCCGGCAGGGCGGAGAAGGCCGAGCCTGCGCCAGGGCTGAAGCTGGCGACATGGCCCGTCAGCTTGGCGTCGGCGGCGGCGTCGACCTTGATGGCCACATGCTGGCCGACCTTCATCTTGGCCAGCTGGTCTTCCTTGAAGTTGGCCTCGATCCAGGGCTTGCCGGAGATCAGCCAGAAGACCGTCTGGGACGGGTTCACATAGCCGCCGACCTGCAGCTGGTCGACGCGGGTGACCACGCCGTCGGCCGGCGCGATGATCACGCCATAGCTGACGTTCAGGCGGGCGCGATCGAGCTTGGCGCGCGCGGCGAGCACGGCGGGTTGATTGTCGACGGCCTGGTCGGGGTGGCCGTTCAGATTGGCCAGGGCCTGGGCGGTGCGCTGGCGGGCGGCGGCCACGGCGTCGGAGGCCTGCTGCGCGCTGTGGGCGGCGGCGTCGGCCTCCTGCTGCGAGGCGACGCCGGCGGCGACCAGGGCCTTCTGGCGGGCGGCCTCGCGGGTGGCGAAGGCCAGCGTGCCCTCGGCGCCGGACAGATTGGCCTGTTCGGTCTGATAGGCGGCCTGCAGCGAGCGGACCTGGACCTCGGCCTGGGCCACATCGGCCACGGCCTGGGCGGCGCTGGCCTGGGCGTCGCGGGTGTCGAGCCGGAACAGGGGCTCGCCGGCATGGACCTGCTGGTTCTCATGGACGTAGACGGCGATCACCCGGCCGCCGACGCTGGAGCTCACCGGCGCCTTGGCGATCTGGACATAGGCGTTGTCGGTCGACTGATAGCGGCCGCCGGTCACGACCGCGATAATCGCGATCAGCAACAGCACCGCCGGACCCCCGACGATCAGGGGCATGCGCCAGCGGCGCAGCCAGCTTTCGCGGCCATAGGTCACTTCGGCGACAGGCCGATCACCCTCTGCATCGCTCAAGAGGTGTGTCCTTTCAGAACTTTATTCGCAGATTCGCTCACGGCGCGACCCTGGGGGAGGCGCCGGTGGGGAAGGTGGAAATAGGCGAAGCTTCGAGATGACGGAAATGATATGTAGTCACGCTGAAAATGAATGAACTGCATATCCATAGATTAGACCTGAATCTGCTGCGGGTCTTGGATGTCCTGCTGCAGGAGCGCAACGCCACGCGGGCGGGCGCGCGACTGGGCCTGTCGCAGTCGGCGGTGAGCCATGCGCTGGGCCGCCTGCGCTACGCCCTGGACGACGAGCTGTTTCACCGTGATCCGCGCGGGCTGAAGCCGACGCCACGCGCCCTGGAGATCGGGCCGCAGGTGCACAGCGCCCTGACCCAACTGGAGGCGGCTTTCGCGCCCACCAGCTTCGAGGCGGCGACGACCGAGCGGCGGTTCGTGCTGATGGCCGGGGCCTATACCTGCGGCGTGCTGGTCCCCCGGTTGGTGGAGCGGATGGCCCGGGAAGCGCCCAATGCGGGCCTGGTGATCGCCGAGTTCGGTCCAGACATCCTCGATCAGCTGGACGGTCGGCGCGCCGACTTCGTGATCGGCGGCTTCGCCTCCGGCCCGGAGCGCCTCGTGCAGGAGGTGCTGCTGACCGAGCATCTGGTCTGGGTGGTGCGGGCGGAGAATCCCTTGCCGTCCGGGCCCATCAGCCTCCAGACCCTGGTCAGCGTGCCGCATGTGGTGATCGCCCGCTCGCGCACGGACTGGGGCTCGGGCCTGACCATTCCGGGCAGTTGGGAAGACGCCGACGCCTTCGAGGCCGTGCTGCATGAGCATGGGCTGAAGCGTCGGATCGGGGTGACGACGCCCGACACCTATTCGGCGGTCTCGGTGGTGCGCCAGTCGGACATGGCGGCGCTGTTGCCTTCGCGCATGGCCAACCTGACCAAGCAGAGCGGCCTGTTGCGGGTGCTGGAGCCGCCCTATGTGTCGCCCAAGGTGGAGCTTGGCTTGATCTATCTGGCCGACCGCATGGCCGATCCGGCCCTGGTGTGGATGCGCGATCTGTTGCGCCAGGTCGCCGCCGAGGTCTGACCGGTCTTGGGGTTCGCCCTGGCCGCAGGACGTGTCTAAGGTCTGGGTCTCCAGGGTTTGCTGAGCCAGGAAGGACGCCGGGATGCGATATCGTCAGGTCTTGTTGTGCGGCGTGGCCTTGGCCTTGAGCCTGGGCCTCGTCGGCGCCCACGCGGAGGTCCCGTCGGCGCCCGCCGCCTGGCGGACCAGGATCATGGCGCTCGGCGCGGAGCATTTCGGCAATCCGGCCTGGGGCTATTCGCATTCCCAGCGCGACTATGGCCTGGCCAGGCGGCTGGCGGCCGCCGATCACGTCAGCCTGGACGACGACGTGCTGTTCGCCGCCGCGCAACTGCATGACATGGCCGCCTTCGCGCCCTGGCGGGATGAGAAGCAGGACCACAGCGACGTGGCCGCCGACCTGGTGGGTGCGATCCTGGCCGAGACCGATTTCCCGATGGCCAAGCTGGAGGCGGTGCGCGCCGCTGTCCGCACCCACATGTACTACCGCGACCCGGTGGGGCCGGAGGCGCGCTATCTGCATGACGCCGACGCCCTGGACTGGCTGGGCGCGGTCGGCGCCGCGCGGATGATCGCCCTGGCCGACCCCAAGGGCGGCGCGCCGACCGGACCGGCGACCATCAAGATGATCGAGAAGAACCTGGCCGCCGTCCCCTCGCGGGTGGTGACGCCGGCCGGCCAGGCCCTGGTGGCGGGGCGGGTGGCTGAGACACAGGCCTTCCTGGCGCAGCTGCGCGGCGAGACCGACGATCTCGCCACGTTCTAGCCGGGCGAGGATCGCCCCTAGCTGACCATCTCCTCGCGGATCGACTTGCGCGCCATCCAGAACAGGGCGCAGGCCACGACGCCCAGGCTCGACGAACAGATCAGCGCCCAGCGCACGCCGTTGGCGGAGCCCAGGCCGACCGGGCCGGCCAGGATGTCCGACAGCCCGCCGACGAACAGCGGACCCAGGCCCAGGCCGATCAGGTTGATGATGAACAGGATGATCGAGGCCGCCGTGGTTCGCATCTGCAGCGGCACCAGCCCCTGGACCGTGGCGTAGACCGGCCCGTACCAGAGCGAGCCGAGCAGGCCGGGCAGGATCAGTATGCCGAGCGCCGTGGTGGCGCTGGGCGCCAGCATGGCGGTGATGAAGAAGCAGGGGGTGAGCACGGCGGCGATGGCGGGTACGCTCATATAGGCCCGCAGGTCCCGCGCGGCGGCCTTGTCGGCGATGAAGCCGCCCACCCAGGAGGAGATGATCCCGGCCGTGCCGCCGATCATGCCCAGCGCCAGGCCCAGGAAGCCCGCCGGCTTCAGCCCCACATGGGCGGCGAGCGCCGCGACCTCCTTGGGGTGGTTGCGGAAGAAGAATGAGGCGGTGAAGGGCGCATTGCCATAGCCGATGAAGGCCAGGACGGCGGCGCCGAAGGCGATGAACCAGAAGGTCCGTCGACCCGCGAGATAGCGCAGGGTGGCGGCGAAGTGGCCCTTGCCCGGCGCATTGGCCCGGGCCTGGACGGCGGCCAGGGCCTTGCGCGGCTCGCGCAGGGTGCCCAGCACGATGACCGCGAACACGAGGCCGGGCAGGCCGGCCAGCAGGAAGGCGGTGCGCCAGCCATAGGCGTCGGCGACGATCCCGCCCATGGCCAGGCCGAGGAGCCCGCCGAGCGGCGTGCCGATCGAGAAGAAGGCCAGCGCCGAGGCGCGGTTCTCCTTGGGCACATAGTCGGCGATCAGGGAGTGGGCGGTCGGCGTGCATCCGGCCTCGCCAACGCCCACCCCGATGCGGGCCAGCACCAGCTGGACGAAGTTCTGGGCCAGGCCGCAGGCCAGGGTGAAGGCGCTCCAGACCGTCAGGGCGGCGCTGATGATCCAGATGCGGTTGACGCTCTCGGCCAGCCTGGCGATCGGCAGGCCAAGGCCGGTATAGAACAGGGCGAAGGCGACGCCGGTCATCATGCCGATCTGCCAGTCGGCGATGTGCAGGTCGTTCTTGATCGGCTCAGCCAGGATCGAGACCACCTGCCGGTCCAGGAAATTGACCGTGTAGACGCAGAGCAGGATGAACAGGGCGTAGCGCCGGTAGGGCGCGGACACCAATGGTATGGGGACCCCGGCGCCATCAGAAATGCTGGCGCCGTAGGGGGCCGGGGCGGATGCCTCGGTCATGGTGGCGTTTCCTCGATATTTTTTTGATCTTGGACCCACTAGACGGCGCCCGGTCGCGCCCGCCAATAGCGCTCGTGCATTTGTCGCGGGAGGCTCTGATGGAACTGGTGATCGGAACGAAGGCCTGGTCGACCTGGTCGCTGCGGCCCTGGTTGGCGCTGAAGAAGACGGGCGCGCCGTTCACCGAGACCCTGATCAGCCTGCGTCAGGAGAACGACATGACGCGCGAGGCGATCCTGCCGCACTCGCCGTCCGGCCTGGTGCCATGCCTGAAGACCGACGGCCTGGTGCTGGTCGATTCCCTGGCCATCTGCGAATTCCTGAACGAGGCCTATCCGGACGCGCGGCTGTGGCCCACCGATCCGGCCGCCCGCGCCCTGGGCCGCGCGGCGGCGGCGGAGATGCATTCCGGCTTTGTCGCCCTGCGCTCCGAATGTCCGATGGCGCTGGAGATCGCGCCCCGGCCCCTGGACCTGTCAGCGGCCGCAGGACGCAATGTGGCGCGGATCGCGCAGATCTGGAGTGAGCTCCTGGCGCGCTTCGGCGGGCCGTTCCTGCTGGGTGAATGGTCGATCGCCGACGCCTTCTACACGCCCGTGGCGACGCGCCTGCGCACCTATCAGATCGACCTCGCGGCGTATGGCGGCTCGGCAGCCGCCACGGCCTATTGCGGCGCTCTGCTGGAGACCCCGGAGTTCCTCGCCTGGGAAGCTGCAGCGCGCGCCGAGGCATAGCCCAAGTTGAATACCTGTAGTCTTGAAGTCGATATTCTCCATTCAGGCGAATTCATAGTCGCCCATTACGCGAAATGTGGCCGGATTCATTGCTCAAAATGAGTAGATCGCTGTTACGCGGATAGTCGTGTCGGCTATGCTCCAGGAATCGCGCGCTGAGGTCTGGGCCTCGGCGGGCGACATGAATTTCAATTGAACATGTGCCTGGGATCTATTGCCGGGATGCCGATCAGTGGGCGGTCGGTCTGACCGATCTCGAACCTGCGGCGATTTTGAGAAGCGAGTCAGGTTACGCCCATGCGTCGTTCTGGGGGACGAATGGAGTCCGGGGAGATCGCCCGCCGGCGCTATGTCACCAAGGCCAGCCTCGATCACTTCCTGCGCACGGCGGCCGTGCTGACCGAGGTGTTCGACGGCAACCTGCTGGCGGGGGTGGTGTTCCTGACCATCGCCCGGGCCGGGGTGCAGCATCTGAGCCTGACGCCCGGGCCGGGTGGGCCGGGACCGGACGGGGTTTTTCCCGACGAACTGCGCCGGCCGGTCAGCGTGATGAGCGTCGCCAACTTCCTGGGCCTGTCCTACGAGACCACGCGCCGGCATGTCAGCCTGCTGATCGAGCGCGGCCACTGCGTGCGGGTCGGGGCGCGGGGCGTGATGGCGCCAGCCTCGGTGATCCGGGGCGCGGTGATGGAGCGGCTGGAAGAGACCAGCTACACGGCGACCCATCAGCTGTTGCGCACCCTGCGGCGCGGACCGGACGACCTGTTCCCGGGCTGAGAGCGCGTCGCGCTGCGCCACATGGCCGCTGGCGCCAGTTAACCAACTGGTGGGAATGACGACGTAGAACGACGTTATGCAAAGTGCGTCTGGATCGGCTGTACATCACCAAGGCCAACCTTCGGCGCGAGGGCTCGTCGGGATTGGCGTCGCCGTCTTCGTCCTGGCCTTGGGAAGCATCGCCTTCACGGGCGACGCTGATCGGGTCGCCGCCGTCTGGCCGGTCAACGCCATGGTGGTCGCCATTCTTCTGCGCACCCCGGCCCGAGCCTGGGCCGGCTATCTGGCGGTGTCGCTCGTCGGCCTGATCGCCGCCAACCTGGCCATGGGCGACTCGACCTGGCCGGTCATGGCCCTGTCGATCTGCAACGGCGTCGAGATCCTGCTCTGCGCCAGCCTGATGCGGCGGTTCGCCGGCCTGGACATCGACCTCAGCCGCCAGCGTCACTTGCTGATCTTTCTCCTGGTGGGAGGCGGCCTGGCCCCCGGCGCTTCGGCGCTGCTGGCGATCCTACTCACGGGCCTGACGGGGAACGCGCTCGTCCTTTCGAACATCGTCAGATGGTATGCGGCCGACGCCCTGGGCCTGTTGATCGTGACGCCCGCCCTGCTGGCCCTGTCGCCGGGCGCCATGGCGACGTTGGACGGAAAGATCCGCGGCGGTCACGGCCTCGCGCCAATGGTCGTGCTGGTCGCCAGCCTCGCCGCCGTCTTTGGCCAGACGCAGTACCCGCTGTTCTTTCTTGTCCCGCCGGCGCTGATCTTCGTGGCCTTTGAGCTGAAGCTCGCGGGCTCGGCCCTGGCGCTGCTGGCGACCGCCGTCGTGGCGGTGATCCTCACGCTTGCGGGCCACGGGCCTACGGCGCTGATGCACGGCTCCATGGCGGCCCGATTGGCGATGCTGCAGATCTTCCTGGCGACCATGACCGTCTCGGTGTTGCCGGTGGCCGCGGCTATGACCAAGCGCAGCCGGCTCGAACTCGAATTGCGGACCTCGCTGGCCGAGATGGAAGCGACCCGGGCTGCGATCTTCGAGGCCCAGCGCCAATCCAATCTCGCCGAGCAGATCGCGGGCATCGGCCATTGGCGCCGCGACCGCGCCAGCGGCCGAGCCGTCTGGTCCGACCAGATGTTCCTGATCCATGGGACGACGCGCGAAGATTTTGGCGGCCGACTGACGGAAGCCATTGATCTCTACGGGCCGGAAGATCGGCCCCTCATCCACGCGCAGATTCTGCAGGCCTTCGAGACGGGCGAGCCGTTCGACCTGAAGGTCAGGCTCAATCGCCGCGACGACGGGCGGGAGCGTGTCGTGATCTTCAAGGGCGAGGCCGAGCGCGACCTCGCCGGCGAGGTCACCGCCATCTTCGGCGTGATGCGCGACATCTCCGACGAGGAGTCCGCGCGGGCCCGCATCGCCGAAAGCGAGGCGCGCTACCGTCTGTTGGCGGATTCCTCCACGGATCTGGTGGTGAAGTCCGGCCGCGACCAGATCATCCAGTACGCCTCGCCGTCGTTCAGCCGCTATGGGCACGCGCCGGAGGACTTGGTGGGATCTTCCATTCTGTCGCTGCTTCACCCGGAAGATCTGCCGAAGGTGGGCGAGATCGTCGCCGAGCTGCTGGCCGGTGGCGACGTCAACCCCACCCGGGACCGCACCTATCGTATGCGGGCTGCTGATGGCGACTTCATCTGGATGGAGGGGTCTCCGGCCATCATCCGCGACGCGGACGGCGCCACCACGGCGTTCATCTCCCAATTGCGGGACATCTCGGAGCGCCGCGCGGCCAATGCGAAGCTCGCTGACAGCGAAGCGCGCTATCGGCAGCTCGCCGATAGCTGCACCGATATCGTGCTGACCGTCGGGCGCGATGGCTTGATCCAATACGTCTCGCCCTCTGTCCGTCGCTATGGCTACGAACCGGACGAGCTGATCGGAACGCCCAACGTCAGCCTGCTGCATTCTGACGACCTGCCCAAGCTGCGGGAACTCATGACCGAGCTGTTCACCCAAGACGAGGTCGACCCGGCGCGGGACAGGACCTATCGGGTTCGCACGGCCGACGGGTCCCATGTCTGGATGGAAGGCAATCCGAGCACTGTGCGCGACGAGAACGGCGAGATCGTCGCGATCATTTCTCAGCTTCGCGACGTCTCTGAGCGGCGTGCCGCCGACGCCGCCCTGACGGAGAGCGAGGCGCGCTATCGCCTGCTGACCGCCAATGCGACCGACGTCATCGCCTGCTATGGGCTGGACGCCAACTTCACCTTCCTGTCGCCGTCCCTGATCTCGGTCATGGGCTATGCGCCGGAGGAGATGCTGGGCAGGCCGACCACCAGTTTCATGCATCCCGACGACGTCCGCCCGACCCTGCGCAAGTTCGCCGCCTATGTCGCTGCAGGGCCCGGCCCCGAACCCATCCGGTTCGAATATCGCGCCTATCGCAAGGACGGCGAGATGGTCTGGCTCGAGGCGCAGGCCAAGGCGATCTTTGACGCCGAGACCGGGGAGATCATCGAGTTCCAGGACGTCGTGCGCAATATCACCGAGCGCAAGGCGATCGAGGCCGCCCTGGCGGACAGCGAGACCCGCTATCGGCGGCTGGCCGACGCCGCACCGGACATGATCAGCGAGTGCGACGCCGAGGGGCGCATCACCTATGTCTCTCCGGCCAGCCGGCGGATCTTCGGCCTGGAGCCGGAGGCCCTGATCGGCCTGAACGCCTTCGCCCTGATGAACCGGGGCGATGACGCTAAGGCTCGCGAGATGTGCCAGGCGCTGATCGACACCCGTGGCCAGCAGACGGCCGCGCCGTTGCAGTATCGCGGTCGCCACCGCGACGGCCAGACGATCTGGATGGAGTCCAAGCCCGCGCCGATGATCGATCCGCTGAGCGGCGAGGTCACCGGCTTCATCGACGTGGTTCGCGATATCACCGCCCACAAGGCGCTGGAGGAAGATCTCGAGCGCGCCCGCCGCGCCGCCGAGGCGGCGGCCGAGGTGAAGGGCGAGTTCCTGGCCAATATGAGCCACGAGATCCGCACGCCGCTGACCGCCATCCTGGGCTTCACCAGCCTGTTGGCCGGCCGTGATGACCTCGACCCCGAGGCCCGCAAATACGTCCAGCGGGTGACGAGCGCCGGTCAGGGGCTGTTGTCCATCGTCAACGACATCCTGGACTTCTCCAAGCTGGAGGCCGGCCTGGTGGAGATCATGCCCCGCGCGGTCCAGCCCACCGATATGCTGCGCGACACCCTGTTGATGTTCGAGCCGCTGGCCCAGGCCAAGGGGCTGGAGCTGGAGTTCGAGCTGGATGGCGACCTGCCGCCTGGCCTGTCGATTGATCCCGACCGGGTGCGCCAGGTGCTGCTGAATCTGATCGGCAACGCCATCAAGTTCACCGAGACCGGCGCCGTTCGGCTGGCGGCGGCCTATGACCTGAAGCGTCAGACGCTGGAGGTGCGGATCGAGGACACCGGGGTTGGCCTCAGCAAGGTCCAGCAGCAGAAGCTCTTCCAGCGTTTCTCCCAGGTCGACGCCTCTTCCACCCGCCGTCACGGCGGCACGGGCCTGGGGCTGGCGATCTGCAAGGGCCTGACTGAGGCGATGGGCGGGCAGATCGGGGTCCGCAGTCGCGCCGGCCGAGGCTCGGTGTTCCACTTCACCATTTCGGCGCCGACGGCCGAGCCGCCGACGGCGGCGAGCACGGGTGCGACGGGCGGCGCCTCTCTGGAGGGGACGCGGCTGCTGGTCGTCGACGACAATCCGGTCAACCGTGAGCTGGTGCGCGCCATACTGGCGCCGCTGGGCGTCGAGGTGACCGACGCGGTCGATGGCCTGGACGGCGCGGACGCCGCGACCAAGGCGCCCTTCGACGTGATCCTGCTCGACATCCGCATGCCGGGCCTGACCGGGCCCCAGGTCGCTGAGCGCATCCGCAACCAGGCCGGTCCGAACCAGAACATCCCGATCCTGGCCTTCTCCGCCGACGCCGACCTGTCGATGTTCGAGGGGGAGGGCTCAGGCTTCGATGGCGCGGTGCGCAAGCCGCTCGTACCCATGGAGCTGCTGCTCGCGATCTCCGCCTGTCTGCAATGGGACGAGGCCGAGCCCACCCTTCTGGATGAAGCCCATGCCCCTGTCGGCTGAACCCACGCGCCGCCGGATCCTGGTGGTCGATGACGAGCCGGCGGTGCTGGAACTGATCACCACCCGGCTGGAGATCGCCGGGTATCAGGCCTTTTTCGCCCGCGACGGTCACGAGGGCCTGGCGCGGCTGGCTGAACTGCGTCCCGCCGCCCTGATCCTCGATATCAACATGCCGCGAGCAGACGGCTTCGAGGTGATGCGGCAGATGGCCAAGAGCGGCGCGATCCTGACCACCCCGACCATGGTGCTGACGGCCCGCAACCAGACGGCGGATATCCAGCGCGCCCTGGCGCTGGGCGCCCGCGACTTCCTCTCCAAGCCCTTCAAGGACGAGCAGTTGCTCGCCCGGGTGGCCCGGCTCCTGCGCGCCGCCCGACCTGTCACCCCGCCCCCGAAGGGCGGCGTGGTGATCATCTAGACCGGCGGCGCGCGCCGCCCGCCACATTTGGCCCAAGGCCGGACAGCTTCAGCGCATAAATCGGTCTGATTGTTCGCCAAGGGTCTCCGCTAAGATCCGGCCCAACCAGACCGGACATCGCCCCAGGGAGACCCCATGCGCCGCATCATCCTCAGCCTCTGCCTGGGCGCGCTCGCCGCGCCGGCCCTGGCCCAGACCGCCCCGTCCCCGCCGGCCGTCGCGCCCGGCCGCTATGCCCCGGCGCCCTGGTGGATGGACAAGCCGATCATCGCCTCGTCGGGCTATGTGACCAGCGAGGTCACGGCCAACCGGGCGAGCTTCCAGGCGACCTATCATGTGGTCGACCGCGATCCGGCGGCGGCGACCAAGGCGGCGGCCGACAAGGTCAAGGCCCTGGGCGCGGCGCTGGCGGCCTATGGGGCCGACAAGGTGCGGGTGGCGACCACCTTCCAGATCACCCCGCTCTATGACCAGTACCGGGACAAGGACGGCCAGCTGGTCGACAATGA
>NZ_CANCLE010000096.1 GCF_947378715.1 Phenylobacterium aquaticum | reverse complement strand
CGGCTGCCGGCGCGCCTGGACCGCGCGGTTGAAGACGCTCTGACTATAGTCGAGGCCGCCGACCATGGTGCGGATGGCGCCGTCCGAGGACATGGCCACCAGGGCGCCCTGGCTGGCCCCCGCCGCTGCGCCTGTCGTGCCGACCACCTGGCGCAGCACCTGGCCGCCGGCCAGCTGCAGCCGGGGATCGATGGTCAGACGCACCATCAGGTCCGGCGAATTGGGGCCGACCAGCTTCAGGACCTCGGTGGTGGCGTAGTCGAGCGCATAGCCCATGTCCCCGTCGTTACCGAGGGCGGTGGGGCTGAGCCGGGGCGTGTCGGCGACCGCCGTCTCCATCTCCTCGGCGGTGATCCAGCCCTCCTGGCGCATGTTCTCCAGCACCAGCCGCTGGCGAGCGAGGGCGCCGACCATGTTGTGGTTCAGGGCCATGCGCGAAGGCGCCTTGGGCAGGCTGGCCAGCAGGGCCGCCTCCGCCAGGGTGAGCTGGCTGGCGGGCTTGCCGAAATAGGTGCGCGAGGCGCCGTCGATGCCATAGGTGCTGGCGCCGAAGAAGGTGCGGTTGATGTAGAGCTCAAGGACCTCGTCCTTGCTCAGCATCTTCTCCAGCCGCATGGCCATGACGGCCTCCTGCAGCTTGCGCTTCAGGGTCTGGTCCGGGGTCAGGAACAGGCCCTTGGCCAGTTGCTGCGACAGGGTCGAGCCACCCTGCACCACGTGGCCGGCGCGGTAGTTGGCGAAGGCCGCGCGCACTATGCCCAGGGGATCGATGGGCCCGTGGTGGTAGAAGCGCTTGTCCTCCGCCGCCAGGAAGGCCTTGGGCACATAGTCCGGCAGCTGGTTCAGGGACAGGCGGTCGCCGTATTTCGGGCCGCGCATGGCGATCTGCACGCCGTTCTTGTCGAAGAACCGGATCGCCGGGGCGCGGTTGATCGCATAGAGCTGCTCCCGCGCCGGCAAGGGCGGGATGTCCTGCAGATAGACCTGTCGGATATAGATCGCCCCGCCCAGGCCCGCGAGCGCCAGGACCACCACGAGCGCGCCGATCGCCGGCAAGACCCAGGCCCAGCGCCGTCGCCGGCGCGGACCGCCGCCGCTTCCACCACCACCACCACCACGGCGACGCGGCGGCTTCGGAGGTTTGGGCGGCTTGGGCGGTTTGGCCTTCTTCGCCTTCTTGGCGGGCAGGTCGGCGCGGAAGGTTTCCTCGGGCGCGCGGGTCTCACCCTCGAACGGATCAAGCTCCGGCGCAGCCGCAGGCGCGGCCTCGGGCTGGGCCGGTTTGCCGTCCGTAAAGCGGTAGGGTTCGAGGTTCCAGTCGGACACGGTGCGAGAAAACTAGTGAGAGGCGGCTGGGGATTGGTCTAGGACGCTGCTTAGCATGTCCAAAAGACCTTTCTGGGAAACAAAATCCCTCGAACAAATGACTGTCCCGGAGTGGGAGAGCCTATGCGATGGCTGCGGCTTGTGCTGCCTTGTTCGCTTCGAGGATGAAGACAGCGGGGAGATCATCCCCACGCGCGTGCATTGCAAGCTGTTCGACCCCGATAAGTGCCGCTGTTCTGACTATGCGGACCGCAAACGCCACGTTCCGGACTGCATTAAATTGACGCCGCACAATGTCGAGCGGCTGGCCTGGATGCCATTGTCCTGCGCCTACCGGCGGATCAATGAGCGTCGCGGCCTGGCGGATTGGCATCCGCTGGTCAGTGGCGACCCGGAAAGCGTCCATGCGGCCGGGGTCTCGGTGCGGGGACAAACCATCAGCGAGGCGACCCTGGATGATCCGGACGAGGCCATAGACTATGCGGCCTGGGACCTCATGGAGGAGCGGGGCCGGGACTGACCGCGCAACCCCCTGTGTCTTTTCTGCAACAACCGCTCTTGCGCCCCTGGCCAAACCGCCTAATTGAGGCCGAGAGTTTCCACAGCATCTGAAGGGCTATTCCTTGGCGGGCGATCCATATCAGGAACTGGGTGTGTCTCGCGGCGCCAGCGCCGACGAGATTCGCAAGGCGTTCCGCAAGCTCGCCAAGCAGCACCACCCCGACACCACCGCAGGCGACAAGACCTCGGAAGAGAAGTTCAAGCGGGTCACCGCCGCCTTCGACATCCTGGGCGACGCGGCCAAGAAGAAGAAGTTCGACGCCGGCGAGATCGACGCCGACGGGCGTGAGACCATGCGCGGCTTTGGCGGCGGCGGGGGTGGTCAAGGCGGCCAGGGCGGCGGGTTTTCCCAGGGCTGGAGCCCCGGACGCCAGGAGGGCTTCGACAATATCGACCTCTCCGACCTGTTCGGCGACATATTGGGACGCGGGCGACCGGGCGGCGGCGGCGGGGCGGGCGGCGGCTTCGGCGGCTTCTCCCAGCGCGGCGCCGATGTTCGCGCCAAGCTTGAGATCGACCTGGAAGAGGCGATCCAGGGCGGCAAGAAGCGCATCGCCTTTTCCGACGGTCGCACCATCGATGTCAGCATTCCCAAGGGCGCCGAGGACGGCCAGACCTTGCGGCTCAAGGGCCAGGGCTCGCCCGGCCGCAGCGGCCCGGGCGACGCCCTGATCGACCTGGCCATCCGCCCGCATCCGGTCTTCAAGCGCGAAGGCGACACCCTGGTGATGGATCTGCTGGTCTCGGTGCCGGACGCGGTGCTGGGCGGCAAGGTCCAGGCTCCGACCCCGGATGGCGCGGTGACGCTGACCGTGCCCAAGGGGGCCAATTCGGGCCAGGCGCTGCGGCTCAAGGGCAAGGGCCTGTCCAACGCGGTCGGCAAGCGCGGCGACCTGATCGCCCGCATCGTGCTGATGCTGCCCGAGGCGCCCGATCCGGAGCTTGAGAGCTTCGCCGAGCGCTGGCGCTCTGAGCGTCCCTACACGCCGCGCCGCCGCCCCGGTTGAGCGGGCGTGACAGGACCCCGTTGCGACTTCATAAACCGGCTATTCAGCTTGGGTTCAGTCAGGGGCGCCTAGACCAGCGAAGATGAAGCGGTATCTCGCCATACTTGTCCTGCTCGCGGCGGCGCCCTTGACCGCCTCGGCCCAGGGCTATCCTGACTACGGGCGGCCGTCCTATGGCGCCGGCCGTGGGGATCAGGACCAGGCGCGCGACGCCGTGCGCGGCGGACGCCAGGTGCCGCTGGCCCGCGTGATCGCCGCCATCCGAGGCTCCGGGGTTCCGGGCCGCCAGCTCAACACCACCATGGGCGACTACGGCGGCCGGCCCGCCTATTTTGTCCAGTGGCAGACCCCGGACAACCGGGTGATGATCTTCATCGTCGACGCCGAGACCGGCGCCATCATCGGCCGCCAGGGCGGCTAAGAGGAATCTCATGCGCATCCTGCTGGTCGAGGACGATCCGGATCTGTCGCGGCAGCTGAAGGCGGCCCTGGCCGACGCCGGCTATGCGGTGGACCACGCCCCCGATGGCGAAGAGGCCCAGTTCCTCGGCGAGACGGAACCCTATGACGCCGTGGTGCTCGACCTGGGCCTGCCCAAGGTCGACGGGGTCTCGGTGCTGGAGCGCTGGCGCCGAGGGTCAGTCTCCACGCCGGTCCTGATCCTGACGGCGCGCGGCGCCTGGAGCGAGAAGGTGGCCGGCTTCGACGCCGGGGCCGACGACTATCTGACCAAGCCCTTCCACACCGAGGAACTGCTGGCCCGGCTGCGCGCCCTGCTGCGCCGCGCCGCCGGCCATGCGGCGCCCAGCCTGTCGGTCGGCGGCCTGCGCCTGGACCCCCGCGCGGCCCGCGCCAGCGTCAATGGCGAGCCCCTGCGGCTCACCTCGCTGGAATACCGCCTGCTGCATTATCTGATGATGCACCAGGGCCGGGTGATCAGCCGCACCGAGCTGGTCGAGCATCTCTATGACCAGGACTTCGACCGCGATTCCAACACCATCGAGGTGTTCATCGGCCGGGTGCGCAAGAAGATCGGCTCCGACCGCATCGACACCGTTCGCGGCCTCGGCTACCGGCTGACCGCGCCGGCCGAGGAACTGGGGGGCGAGGCGGCCCGCCCGTGAACTTCGAGGACCTGCGCCGTCCTTCGCTTGTCCGCAGGCTGGTGATCCTGGCCGCAGGCTGGAGCCTCGCGGTGCTGCTGGTCTCGGCCCTGGTGCTGTCCCTGCTGTTCCAGCAGGCGGCCCTGCGGCGTTTCGACCAGGGCCTTTCCGAGCTGATCGACAATCTGGTCGCCGGGGCCACCATCGGCGACAAGGGCCAGGTCCTGGCCCCCGCGCTCACCGACCTGCGGGCGCTGCGGGCCTATTCCGGCAAGTACTGGCAGATCGCCGAGCCGTCCGGCGGCAAGCTGCACATCCTGGTCCGCTCCCGCTCGCTCTGGGACAGCGACCTGCGCGCGCCGGTCGGCGCCGTCGCCCGGCTGGGCGCCAATCCCGGTGAGCCGGTCTCCTATGACACGCGCGGTCCGCTGGAAGAGCCACTGCGGGCCAGGGTCAGCCAGGCCAAGCTGCCGGGCCGCGCGACGCCGGTGATCTTCATGGCCGCCGAGGACCGCACCCCGGTCGACAATGACATCAAGAGCTTCATCGCCGCGACGGCGGTGGTGTTCCTGCTGCTGGGCGTCGGCCTGATGGCGGCGGTGGTGATCCAGGTTCGCGTGGGCCTCAACCCGCTGTTCGCCCTGCGCCGCGAGGTGGCCCAGATTCGCCGCGGCCAGGCCGAGCGGGTGGTGCGCGACTATCCCACCGAGCTCACCCCCCTGGCCGATGAACTCAACGCCCTGATGGCGCACAACCAGGAAGTCGTGGAGCGTCAGCGGACCCATGTCGGCAATCTGGCCCACGCCCTGAAGACCCCGTTGTCGGTGATGTTGACCGAAGCGGGGCAGCAGCCCGGGCCGCTGTCTGACGTGGTGACCCGCCAGTCCGAGGCCATGCGCCTGCAGGTCGACCACCATCTTCGCCGCGCCCGCGCGGCGGCGCGCACCCAGGGCTCGGGCGAACGCACAGGGGTCGCCGAGGTGCTGGACGAATTATCTCGCACCCTGGAGCGAATTTTTCAGGACAAGGGCGTGGTCATTGATTGGGACGCCGCCGACGATCTGCACTTTCTGGGTGAGCGCCAGGACTTCCTCGAACTGGCCGGCAACGCCATGGAGAACGGCTGCAAGTGGTGCCGGGGCAAGGTGCGGGCGCGGGCCGAGCAGATCAGCCCCCAGCGCCTGCGTCTGACCATCGAGGATGATGGCCCAGGCCTTACGCCAGAAGGGCGCGAGGCGGCCCTGCTGCGCGGCGCGCGGCTCGACGAATCAGCGCCGGGATCGGGTCTGGGGCTCAACATCATCGACGAACTGGCCCGCGCCTATGGCGGCGTGCTGAAGCTGGGCGAGTCGCGGCTGGGCGGTCTGCTGGTCGATATGGAGTTGCCCCGGGCTGAGACTTGAAACTTCTAGTTGCCAATTTGTCGCAGAACGGCGCTACCCGTTTTCCTTAGCTTTTGGAAAACCTTAACTCGGGGCGGCGAAGGATGATCAGGACGCGGGCCTGTTCCGGGTCTGGAGCGCCTCATGCCGGGTCTGTCCGACCACAAAATTGAAATCGTCCGACACCTGGTGGAATCCGCGCCGGACAAGATTGTCGGCGGTCTCCAGAACGCCCTGTCCGCCGCTTCCGGCGACAGCGCCCTGGCGGGTGTCCGCCAGCTGGTCGAATCCGAGATGGCCGATCGCCGCCTGCGCAACGCGGTCCTGGCTCCGGTCGCCCCCCTGTTCTTCGGCGATGGCAAGCTGACCACCCGCCTGGTGTTTCCCGCCCGGGCCCTGGCGCTGATCTGGCGTGGCCTGAAGGCCGAAGCCCCCGGCGAGGTCGCCCTGGCCGCGCGCATCATGGCCGACTTCCGCCCCGACGAGACCTCACCCGAGCCGCTGGACGCCCTGGTGGCGCGCGCCGCCGAAGGGCTGCGCAATCGCGAATCCCGTGACTTCATCGCCGCCGCCGACTGCCTCGACGCGGTTCGGCCCGGATGCGCCTACGCGCTGGCCGCCTGCCTGGACATCGGCGCCATCGTCCGCGCAGCGACCCTGCGCCTGCCCGACTGGATCACCCGGACCACGGACGAGCGCGCCGCAGCCGCCCGCCTGGCCTATAAGGACGCGATCACGGTCTCCGAGGACGCCGCGCCGCGCTTCTTCGAAATGCTGTCGGCCCAGATGGCCGAGCCCTGGACGATCCTGCGGATCGTCTCGGCGGTCATGGATCACCCGGCCGAGCGCTATCTGGCCGCCTCCGAACTGTCGATCTTCGCCCTGCGGGTGATGGACCAGATCGACCAGAACCTGACCCATATCGCCAAGTTCGACCTGGATGGCGGCGCCAAGTCCGGCAAGCAGGCCGCGACGGTCGTTGAACTGGTGACCCGCCAGATCGCCGAGATGGAGGGCGGCATCGAGCTGGCCACCGAGGGCGGCTGGGGCGGACGCGTCAAGAAGCAGAAGGGCCAGCTGGCCGGCTGCGTCGAGGGCCGCCTGCGTGAAGTCGGCAAGCTGCTGGGCGCGGCCCTGCCGACCCAGCAGGTCAAGGTCGCCCGGATGAGCAAGGAGCTGCCCCGCTTCACCACCGACCCGGAACCCCGGGCGATCGAGCGGGCCATGGCGGTCCTGACCTTCGTCGAGGCCATCCGCACCAGCTCCAACTATGGCGGCTTCGCCTCCACCCGCGCCAAGGTGCTGGAGAAGGCGGCCGAACAGCTCGATTTCTATGTCGAGGAAAGCCTGGCCCTGGTCCGCGACGGCTCGGTGCGCGACTTCACCCTGGCCGCCAGCTATCTGGAAGTGGCCGCCAATTGCGCCGCCCTGATCCGTGAGCCCCGGGCCGGGGACATCGTTCGCCGCCGCACCGCCGTGGCCGTGGACCAGGCCCGTGGCCTCCTGCCGCCCGAGCCGCCGGCCGCCATCGCCTGACGCCCTGGGCGCCGCCTTGACGATATCGTCCGGCGCGGCCTCCAGACCCCTCGCTTCGCGCCCGCGATTCCGCTAAAGCCCGCCCATGATCGCCTTATGGGTGGCGGCGGGCGTGCTAGCGGCCGCCACGGCCGGCCTCGTCCTTCATCGCGCCGCACGAGCGGCCGCCAACGTCGGGACCACCGACCCGACGCTCGATGTCTATCGCCGCCAGTTGACCGAGATCGACGACCTGGCCGATCGCGGCCTGATCGGGGAGGCGGAACGCGGCGCGGCCCGGGCCGAAGCCAGCCGCCGCCTGCTGACCGCCGCCGACGCCACCGCCCAGCCCTGGAGCCATGACGCAGGCGAGCGACGCCCCGTGCTGATCGCCGCCGGCCTGGCGCCGGTCCTGGCGCTGGGCCTCTATCTCTGGGTCGGATCGCCCGGCCTGCCCGACGACAGTTTCAAGCATCGGCTGAGCCAATGGCGGGCCGCCGACCTCCAGACCCTGCCGCCGGCGGCGCTGGCCGCCGTCATGCGCCAGGTCGCCACCGAACGGCCCAAGGATCCCGACGCCTGGCGCTATCTGGCCCTGGCCGAGAGTGCGGCGGAGAACACCTCGGCCTCCGGCCGCGCCCTGCGCCACGCCATCACGCTCGCCCCCGGCCGCGCCGATCTCTGGGAACTGCTGGGCCAGTCCCTGGTGGTCGAGGGCGGCGGCGCGCCGTCGCCCGAGGCCGACAACGCCTTTCGCGAGGCTCTGAAGCGGGATCCGACCTCGATCGCCGCCCGGTTCCACCTGGCTCGCTCGCGGGTGATGTCCGGCGACAAGGCCGGCGGCCTGGCCGCCTGGACGGCGCTGTTGGCCGACCTGCCGGCCAATGATCCCCGCCGCCCCGCCCTGCAACAGGCGATCGTCGAGGCCCGGTCCGAGACCTCCGCCGTCGCCGCCGCTCCGCCCGGCGGCCAGATCGACATGATCCGCGGCATGGTCGCCGGCCTGGCCGAGCGGCTGAAGACCCAGCCGGACGATCCCGAGGGCTGGGTGCGGCTGGTGCGGTCCTATGCGGTGCTGGGCGAGAGCGCCAAGCGTGACGCGACCTTGGCGCAGGCGCGCAAGCGCTTCGCCGGCCAGGCCGCCATCCAGGCCGAGCTGGACGCCGCGGCCAAGACGGAACCGATGAAATGAGCGGCTGGCTTCCCAAGTCTCCCAAGGCGCGGCGCCGCCTGATCCTGGTGGCGGCCATAGCTCCGGTCCTGGCGCTGGCGGTGGGGCTGACCTTGTTTGGCCTGTCGGACTCGATCTCCTATTTCTACACCCCCTCCCAGGCGCTGGCGGCCAAGCCGCCGGCCGGTCGCGCGATCCAGCTGGGCGGGCTGGTCGAGAAGGGCAGCGTCGTGAAGACCGCCGATGGCCGCGTCGATTTCGTGGTCCGCGACCAGACGGCCAAGGCCCTGGTCTCCTATCAGGGCGACCTGCCCGATCTGTTCCGCGAGGGGCAGGGAATTGTCGCCACCGGGTCCTTCCGGGGCGACGGGGTGTTCCAGGCCAAGCAGGTCCTGGCCAAGCACGATGAGCGCTACATGCCGCGCGAGGTCTCCAAGGCCTTGAAGAAGCAGGGTGAATGGCGCGGCGATGGGGCGGTCGCCGCCTATCAGGCTCCGGGTTCCGGCACATGATCGACGAGATCGGCGGCTTCGCCCTGATCCTGGGCCTGGTGCTGTCCCTGACCCAGGTTGTCCTGTCGGGCGCGGCGCGGGTCCGCCGCTCGGCCGTGCTGGCCGGGGCGGGGGAGGGCGCGGCCCTGGCCGCGTTCCTCGGCGTGGCGATCGCCTTCGCCGCCCTGATGCACGCCTTTGTGGTCTCGGATTTCTCGGTGGCCAATGTCGCGGCCAATTCCCACACCGAAAAGCCGCTGCTCTATCGGGTGGCCGGGACCTGGGGCAGCCACGAGGGCTCGATGCTGCTCTGGTGCCTGGCCCTGACCGGCTTCGGCGCCGCCGTCGCCATGCTGGGGCGTGGGCTGCCGGCCGGCCTCAAGGCCGTGACCGTGGCGACCCAGGGCCTGCTGGGCACGGTGTTCCTGGCCTATACGGTCTTCGCCTCCAATCCCTTTGTGCGCCTGCTCGATCCGCCGGTGGAGGGCCGCTCGCTCAATCCGCTGCTGCAGGACCCGGCGCTCGCGGTGCATCCGCCCTTCCTCTATTCCGGCTATGTCGGGCTGTCGGTGGTGTTCTCCCTGGCCGCCGCCGCCCTGGTCGAGGGTCGGGTCGACGCCGCCTGGGCCCGCTGGGTGCGTCCCTGGGCCCTGGCCGGCTGGAGCCTCTTGACCATCGGCATCACGCTGGGCGCCTTCTGGGCCTATTACGAGCTCGGCTGGGGCGGCTGGTGGTTCTGGGATCCGGTCGAGAACGCCAGCTTCATGCCCTGGCTGATCGCCACGGCCCTGCTGCACTCCGCCGTGGTCACCGAGAAGCGCGGGGCGCTGTCCGGCTGGACGGTGTTCCTGGCCATGGCCGCCTTCACCTTCTCGATGCTGGGCGCCTTCCTGGTGCGCTCCGGCGTGCTGACCTCGGTCCACGCCTTCGCGGTCGATCCGACCCGGGGCGTGCTGCTGCTGATCATATTGGGGGTGACGGCGGGGTCCGGCTTCCTGCTGTTCGCCTGGCGCGCGCCCAGCCTGGCGCCCGGCGGCCTGTTCGCCCCGGTCAGCCGGGAAAGCGCGCTGGTGCTCAACAATATCCTGCTGGCCGCCGCCACGGCGACGGTGCTGCTCGGCACCCTCTATCCGCTGATCCGCGAAGCCCTGACCGGCGAATCGATCTCGGTCGGCCCGCCCTATTTCAACCTGACCTTCACCCCGCTGATGACGGCGCTGATCCTGCTGGTCCCGGCCGGGCCGCTGCTGTCGTGGAAGCGCGCCGACGCCCAGGGCGTGGCCCAGCGCCTGGGTCTGGCCGCCCTGATCGCCGTCGGCGCGGGCCTGGCCGCCTATGCCATGGTCAGCCCGCGCAAAGCCTTCGCCTGCGCCGGCATCGCGCTCGGCGTCTGGCTGATCGGCGGGACCCTGTCGGAACTGGCCGAGCGCAGCCGCGCCTTCGCCGGCGACTGGGCCGAGACCCGCCGTCGTCTGACCGGCCTGCCGCGCGGCGCCTGGGGCATGACCCTGGCCCATATCGGCCTGGGCGTCTTCGTGCTGGGCGCCTGTGTCGAGACCGGCTGGAAGGTCGAGGCGGCCGAGACCCTGTCGCTCGGCGGCCACCTGAAGCTCGGCGCCTATGAGCTGACCCTGGAAAAGGTCCAGGGCGTCGATGGCCCCAACTATGACGCCGAGCGCGCCACCCTCCACGCGGTCCGCAACGGCCGTGAGATCTGCACGCCGCGCCCCGAACGCCGCTTCTATCCGGCCGGCGGCCAGACCACGTCGGAGGTCGCCATCTGCACGCGCGGGGCCAACCACCTCTATGTGGTGCTGGGCGAACGGCGCGAGGCCGCCGGCGCCAAGGCGCCGGTCTGGCTGGTGCGGGCCTATTGGAACCCCTGGGCGCTGTTCATCTTCATCGGCCCGGTGATCATGGCGCTGGGCGGCTTCATCTCCCTGTCCGACCGCCGGCTGCGGCTGGGGGTCGGCAAGCGCGCGGCGCGGCCGGCATGAGGCGGGGCCTGGCGATATTGGCCGCCGTGCTCTGCATGGCCGCCGCGGCCGATCCGGCCGAGCGCCTGGCGGATCCGTCCCAGGAGGCCCGCGCCCGGGCGATCTTCCAGGAGGTCCGCTGCCTGGTCTGTCAGAACGAGTCGATCGACGATTCGCAGGCCGAGCTCGCCGCCGATCTGCGCCGGCTGGTGCGCGACGAGATCAAGGCCGGCCGCACGGACCAGCAGGTGCGCGCCTATCTGGTCTCGCGCTATGGCGAGTTCGTGCTGCTGAAGCCGGCCTTCTCGCTGGGCAACGCCGCCCTGTGGGGCGCGCCCTTCGCGGTGGTGGGCCTGGGTCTGTTGCTGTGGCGCGGCAACCTCCGCCGTCGCCGGGCCGTTGATAGCGAAGACCTGTCGCCGGAAGAGGCCAAGCGTCTGGCGGGGCTCGCCGACGACGCCGAACGATGACACGATTGCGCCCCAGATCGGTCGCCTTGCGGCGCCCAGGGTGACCTAAACGTAACTTGAGGGCACTTACGCTCTCAGGCATCGAACCTAAGTTGTTGGCGACGGGACCGTGGTATGGCTCCCGGGCGCCCACAGGGAACACAAGGCATATGACCTCGAAGAAGACCGGTTACCTCCTGGGCGTCGTCGCGGGTGCGGGCATCGTCACCGCCGCCATGGCCGGCGTCGGCATGCGCATGCCGTCGGCCCAGGCCGAAACGCCCCAGATGATCCGGGCCTCCACGGCGCCGATCTTCGCGCCCCCGCCCGGCGCGCCGCTGTCCTTCGCCGACATCTTCCAGCAGGTCTCGCCGGCGGTGGTGTCGATCAATGTGACCTCCAAGGTCGACGCCAGCGCCCTGCGCCGCCAGATCCCGGGCCTGCCCTTCGACATCGTTCCGCGCCAGGCGCCGGGCGGTGAGGACGACGAGGAGGGCGCGCCGTCGAATGGCAAGGGCCAGCCCCGCCTGCCGACCCAGCAATCGGCCGGCTCCGGCTTCTTCATCTCCTCGGACGGCTACATCGTCACCAACAACCACGTGGTCGAGAACGCCGAGACCATCAAGGTCGTGCTCAAGGACGAGCGCGAGCTGGACGCCGTCGTGGTCGGCCGCGACGAGGGCACCGACCTGGCCGTCATCAAGGTCAAGGGCGACAACTTCACCTTCGTGAACTTCGAGAACTCGGCCAAGCCCCGGGTCGGCGACTGGGTGATCGCGGTCGGCAATCCCTTCGGCCTGGGCGGCACCGCCACCGCCGGCATCATCTCGGCCTATGGCCGCGACATCGGCGAGACCTTCGTCGACTACATCCAGATCGACGCCCCCATCAACCGGGGCAATTCCGGCGGTCCGACCTTCGACATCTATGGCCGGGTGATCGGGGTGAACACCGCGATCTTCTCGCCCACGGGCGGTTCGGTCGGCATCGGCTTCGCCATTCCCGCCGACGTCGCCGACGCGACCACCAAGCAGCTGATCGCCGGCGGCAAGATCAGCCGCGGCTATATCGGCGCCTCGATCCAGAACTTCACCTCGGAAATGGCCGAAGCCCAGGGCACGCCTGGCCAGAAGGGCGCCATCGTCGCCGACCTGGTCCCGGGCGGTCCGTCCCAGCGCGCCGGCCTGCAGCCGGGCGATGTGGTGACCTCGGTCAATGGCGTGACGGTGAAGACCTCGTCCGAACTGACCCGCGAGGTCGCCAAGGCCCATGCAGGCGACAGCCTGCGCCTGAACGTCCTGCGCGACGGCAAGGCCAAGACCATCGAGGTTCGCTCGGGCACCCGCCCCAGCGAGCAGCAGCTGGCCGCCAACGACAATCGTGGTGGTGAAGACGGCGCCGGCGCCGACCAGGGGGCCGGCCAGCCGAAGTCGCCGGTGGTCCTGGGCCTGGCGCTCGCGCCCCTGGACGACGCCAATCGCCGCCGGATCGGTGTCGAGGCCAATATCAAGGGGGCGATGGTCACCAGTGTCGACCAGTCGTCAGACGCGGCGACCAAGGGCCTGCGCAAGGACGACATCATCGTTCGCGCCGGCGACCGGGACGTGGCCCTGGCCTCCGACGTCGCCGCCGCCGTGGACGCCGCCAAGAAGGCGGGCCGGCCCAGCATACTGATGGGGGTCCGCCGCAGCGGACGCACCATCTTCCTGCCGATCAAGGTTTCCGGCTAACTCCGAAAATCGCTGGGGGCGAATCATGCGGATACTGATCGTCGAGGACGACCTGGAAGCGGCCGAAGCCATGGTGCGCGGCCTGAGTGACGGCGGCCACGCCTGCACCCAGGCGGCGGACGGCGAGGAGGGCCTCAACGCCGCCCGCGGCGGGGAGTTCGACGTGATGATCGTCGACCGCATGATGCCCAAGATGGACGGGGTCACCCTGATCGAGACCATCCGGCGCGAGGGGGACCAGACCCCGGTCCTGTTCCTCTCGGCGCTGGGCGAGATCAATGACCGGGTGGCGGGGTTGAAGGCCGGGGGCGACGACTATCTGGTCAAGCCCTACGCCTTCGCCGAGCTGATCGCCCGGGTCGAGGCCCTGTCGCGCCGCCGCGAGACCGGCTCGGTCCAGACCCTGCTCAGGGTCGGCGAGCTGGAGATGGACCTGATCGGCCGCTCCGTGCACCGCCAGGGCAAGGAGATCGACCTCCAGCCCCGGGAGTTCCAGCTGCTGGAATTCATGATGCGCCATGCCGGCCAGTCGGTGACCCGGACCATGCTGCTGGAGAAGGTCTGGGAATATCACTTCGACCCCCAGACCAACGTCATCGACGTCCACATTTCGCGTCTGCGCTCGAAGATCGACAAGGGTTTCGATCGTCCGATGCTGCAGACGGTCCGCGGGGCGGGCTACCGCCTGGACGCGTAGCGACCGGCGCTGCTGATGCGCCTGCCTCGCCTCTTTCGGACCACGCCGTTCCGGCTGACCTTGCTGTTCCTCGCCCTGTTCGCGGCGGCGGCCAGCGCCTTCCTGGCCTATATCTATGTGGCGACGGCGGGCGAAGCGACGCGGCGGACCGATCAGGAGATCACCCGCGAGATGCGCTCCCTGGCGGCGGCCTATGACCGCGCCGGCATGGACGCCCTGAACCAGTCGCTGATCGAGCGGGCCGCCAGCGAGCGGCCGTTCCTCTATCTGCTGATGAAGCCGGATGGCGCACGAATCTCCGGCTCCATCGCCGAGAGCCCGCTCGACAAGTTCGACGGCACGCCCACCTGGACCAGCTTTTCCGTGACCGACGCCGACGTCCAGGGCCGGGCCATCAAGCATCCGGCGCGGGGCCTGCAGGAGCGGATGGGCGGCGGCGAGATCCTGTTCGTCGGCGCCGACATCGGCGAGGACGAGGCCTATGTGGTCAAGATCGTGCGCGCCCTGTGGGGCGCCGGCGCCCTGATCATTGTGCTGGGGCTGTTGGGTGGCGTCCTGGTGAGCCGCAATGTCAGCCGCAGCATGGCCGGCCTGACCGACGTGGTCACCGCCGTGCGCAACGGCGACCTGGGCGCGCGCGCCCATGTGCGCGGGGCCCGCGATGAGTTCGACGAACTGGCCGAGGGGCTGAACGAGATGCTGGACCGGCTGGAGCGCTCCATGGCCGGCCACCGCCACGCCGGCGACGCCATCGCCCACGACCTGCGCTCGCCGCTCACCCGCCTGCGCGCGCGCCTCGAGGTCGCCTATCTCGACGTCGAAGCCGGCAAGGGCAATGCCGAGGAGGCTCTGGCCCAGGCGCTGGACGACACCGACGGGGTGCTGAAGACCTTTGGCGCGGTGCTGGCCATCGCCCGGCTGCAGGCCGCCGGCCAGGCGCCCAATCCGACCAATATCGACCCCGCCGTCCTGGGCGCCGACATCGCCGAGCTCTACGAGCCGCTCTGCGAAGACAAGGGCATCGACTTCAAGGCCGAGCTGATCCCCGACCTGACCATTCGCGGCAACCAGGAGTTCCTGGCCCAGGCGCTGGCCAACATCCTCGACAATGCGGTGAAGTACACCCCGTCGGGCGGGGCGATCATGCTGCGGGTCCGCCGGCGGTCTTCGGGCGAGGTGGAGTTCTCGGTCACCGACACCGGCCCGGGCGTGCCGGAGGAGGACCGCGAGCGGGTGGTCCAGCGCTTCGTGCGCCTGGAGAACAGCCGCAATGAACCCGGCGCGGGCCTGGGCCTGTCCCTGGTGGGCGCGGTGGCCGAGGCCCATGGCGGACGGCTGGAGCTGGCTGAAGGTCCCGGCAAGGTGGGTGAGATCGGCCCGGGCCTGCGCGTCGCCCTGATCCTGCCGCGCGCGCTCTAGCCAGGCGGTGCTAGGCTGGGGGCCATGACTCGCCTCCTCGACCAAATGGGCCCCTGTGGCCCGGTGATCGACGCCCGCGCCGCCGACCGGCTGAGGAGCCAGCTGCTCGCCGCTGATCCGGGCGTCGCGCCGCTGTTCGACGAGGCCTGGCCGGTGCTGGCGCCGGTCTTCGGGGCCTCCACCTATCTGGCCAGCCTGGCGCGTCGCGATCCCGCCCGCCTGGCCGACCTGCTGCGCGCCGATCCTCTGGCGCGGTTCGAGGACCTGCTGGCCCGCACCGAAGCGCTGGGGATCGGCGACCTCGCCGCCGCTAAGGGCGCTTTGCGCCGGCTGAAGGCCGAGGCCCATCTGCTGATCGCGCTGGCCGATCTGGGCGGCGCCTGGGACCTGAACGCCGTGACCCGGGCCCTGGCCCGTTTCGCCGACGCGACCCTGCAGGCTGCCCTGACCGTGGCGGCGCGGGAGGAGGCCCAGGCGGGTCGGCTGATCCCCCCGGAGTTCGGCGACTATGGCCCGGTCCCGGGCTTCTTCTGCATCGCCATGGGCAAGCACGGCGCCTATGAGCTGAACTATTCCAGCGACATCGACAT
>NZ_CANCLE010000095.1 GCF_947378715.1 Phenylobacterium aquaticum | reverse complement strand
TGGCGCGGCGGCGCATAGGCCTCGTCCATAGATGGCGTCTGACGCAGCTGTTCAATGCATATGATGCGTCTTCCGCCCTATCTGGCGGTTCCGCATGATCCATCCCACCCCACCGATCCCAGGAAGACGCGACATGCCCCATCCCGCCGTGACCAAGACCGTCCTGATCATAGCCGCCTCGCGAGGGCTTGGCCTCGCCATGGTCGAGACCTTTCTGGAGCGCGGCTGGAACGCGGTCGGGACGGTCCGGGCCGGAAGGCGGACCGCCCTGCATGAGCTGGCGGCCAAGCGTCCGGCCCACCTCGAGATCGAGACGGTCGATATCAATGTACCGGATGAGATCGCGGCGCTGCGCGCCCGGCTGGCGGGGCGGCGCTTTGACCTGCTGTTCGTGAACGCCGGGGTGGCCAACGCCCACCCGAACCAGAGCCTCGCCGAGGTCGACACCGACGAATTCGTCCGGGTGATGGTGACCAACGCCCTGAGCCCGATGCGGGTCGTCGAGGCGCTCCAGGACCTCGTGACCCCCACGGGGACGATCGGGGTGATGTCGTCGGGCCAAGGGAGCGTCGCCAACAACACTCAAGGGAAGCGTGAGCTCTACCGGGGCAGCAAGGCGGCCCTGAACACCTTCATGCGCAGCTTCGCGGCGCGCCATGCGGACGGGACGCGGGCCATGGTCTTGATGGCGCCAGGCTGGGTCCGCACCGATCTCGGCGGCCCGGACGCGCCCCTGACCCTCGCGGACAGCGTGCCAAGCCTCGTGGAGGTGCTGATCGCCGCCGAGGGCCAGGCCGGGCTGCGATACCTCGACTATCGGGGACGGACTGTGCCCTGGTGACGACGGGCGGTCGCTGGATGGCAGGGGATGGGTGGATTGCGGGGGTTGGTGGTGCACGGCCAAGCTGCCTAGATGGCCTATGAACTGGAAAGATGTCGTCTCGGAGTTCGAATGGGATGGATCGTGGCGCGACATCTATGTCGTTGGCGCGACCGTCGATGATTGGCAGCGAGTGCTTGACGCGCTGGCGCGGCTATCTCCAAGCCCGACCTTCTACATCGACGGAAAGCCGGCTCCCATGCCTGTCAGCGTCAAATCCCTGTTTGAACAACGCGCCCTGTCAGCCCCCTTACTTAGACTAGAAGTTGGACATGTTGGGCTGAAGAGCCATTTCTTCGACGAGGAAGAGATCGAGTTTGATCTGGACCCCCGTGAGGTCCAAGGGCCCGCCGAGTTAGAGGCGTTGTCGGATTTCATGAGGCTGTTGGCCGATCGGACGGGCAAGGTCGCGACCTTGACTCATGAAAACACCAAGAGCGCAGTGATCTTGGCTGTCGCGCCGGGAGCCTGAATCACACGCTCGCCGGACAGGCTGACAAGGTCCACAACGTTCATTGCCAGCCGATGGACTCGCGCTCGGATCCTGACATTCGCACCCTCGGCCACGACCATGGGTTCCAGAAGCCGGGGGTGGGCGAGGTTCATGCCCATCGCGCGCTCGGGGCTTCAGGAGAGGATAGTTGCGCACGGGTCGCCGAGCGGGCCAAGCTCCTCCCATGCGCACCCTCCTCGCCGCCCTCGCCGCCCTGCCGCTGATCGCCGCCGCTCCGGCCGACTGGCGGCCGCTCGATCCCGCCCAGACCCTGGTGATCGACACGACCAAGGGCCGGGTGGTGGTGGAGATGCGGCCCGACTTCGCACCGCTGGGCGTCGAGCGGATCAAGCTTCTCGCCCGCGAGGGGGTCTATGACGGCCTTCTCTTCCACCGGGTGATCGACCATTTCGTCGACCAGACCGGCAATCCGAACAATCACGACGGCGGGGTCTCGGGCCACCCGGACCTGGCGCCGGAGTTCACCTTCCGCCTCGCGCCCTCCGACCTCGCCGTCGCACGCCGGGCCAGTGACGGAACCTCGGGCTTCATCGGGTCGAGCCCGGTGGAGATGGTCGCCCCATCTGAACTGGCCCGATCCAAGGACGGCAAGCTGCGCGCCTGGGGCGCCTATTGCCCCGGGACCGCCGGCATGGGCCGCCAGGAGGCGCCTGGCAGCGCCAATAGCGAGATCTTCCTCATGCGCGACGCCAGCCGCCGGCTCGACCGCGACTACACGGTCTGGGGCCAGGTGGTGTCGGGCCTGGACGTGGTGCGCGCCGTGGCGGTCGGCGAGCCGCCGGCCAACCCGGACAAGATGATCCGGGTGCGGGTGGCCTCGGACCTGCCGCCCGCCGAGCGGCCGAAGCTGATGGTGATGAACGAAAAAGGCCCGGCCTTCGCCGCCCTTGTCGCCAAGGTCCGCAAAGCCAGGGGCGCCGACTTCAGCGTCTGCGACGTCAGCGCACCGGTGCGGGCGGGGCCCTGACCGGCTTCACGGCTTCCAGACCAGATCGGTCGCCTCTTCCTGACGCTCGCTGGCGCGCGCAGCATTGCGGACCGCCTCCGGGGCCCAGGCCAGGCAGTTGTCGCCATCGGGAAGCAGGCCGGGATAGGGCGCGGCCGTCACCCATTGTTGCGGAGCGCCGTCCGGAACCGTGGGCGGAGGGGGCCCGCAATCCACCGGCCAGAAACTGAGGCGCGTCGCCTGGCCCAGGGCGTTGCGGGCGTGGATGCGGACGCCGTAGTAGAAATAGCCTGGGCCACCCCGGGCCTTGGAAGCCCGAGTCTGGAGGATCAGCGGATCGCCGGGGAACAGACGTAGCTGCGTCCGGCTCCCGTCCTCGTCGATGATCAAGAGCCGCCCGCCCGGACGGATCAGGATACGACCGTCGGACGGGTCGGTCGTGGGGTCAGGGTCTATTGCCCGCCAATTCCCCGTACGGATAGCCGGCAGACCCGTCGCGTCATGGAACAGCGGCTGGTGGGAATAGACCCGGTTACAGCCGCCGAGCAGCAGGGTCAGGCACAGCAGAAGCCCTTGGAAGCGCATGGCGCCCTCCGATCACGGAAGCGTGATCACGCGCCCGCGCGACGAGATCGTCAAGCGACATTCTCGGCGCGTCCGCAGGGGGCGGAAACCTTCAGGCCGCGAGCGCCGCCTCGATGGCGGCGTAGAGTTCGGCCGGCTCGACCGGCTTGGCGATGAAGCCGACCATGCCGGCGGCGGTGCAGGCGGCGATGTCCTCGCAGGCCACAGAGGCGGTAAGCGCCAGGATCGGCGGGCCGCCGGTTCGGGCGGTGAGCAGGCGGGCGGCTTCCAGCCCGCCCATGCGCGGCATGTTGAGGTCCAGCAGGATCAGGTCGAAATCGCCGTCATTGGCGGCGCGCAGGGCCGCCTCGCCATCCGCCACGCAGACCAGCTCGGCGGCGACCGGGCCCAGCATCAGGGCGAAGGCCCGGCGGTTCACCTCGTGGTCGTCGGCCAGCAGGATGCGCAGACCGGCGGGCGGGCGGGCGACGACGTCGACCGCCTCCAGCGGCGGGGCGGCGGCGAAGGGGGCGGTGAAGGTGAAGGCGCAGCCCTCGCCCGGACGGGTCGCCAGGGTCAGGTCGCCGGCCATCAGCCGGGCCAGGTCGCGGCTGATGCTGAGGCCGAGACCCGTGCCGCCGTGGGTGCGGGCCACCCCGGCATGGGCCTGGTGGAAGGGATTGAACAGGCCCTGGGCCTGGTCCGCCGTCAGGCCCGGGCCGGTGTCGATCACCGTCAGGCCAAGCTGGAGCGCGGTGTCGGCGCCGGGCGTGACCGTCACGACCAGGGTGACTGCGCCATCGGTGGTGAACTTGAGCGCGTTGGACAACAGGTTGTTGAGGATCTGGCGGATCCGCACTCCGTCGCCGAGCAGGGCCGGCGGCAGGGCTGCGGCGCCCACGACCTCGAAGCCCAGGCCCCGGGCGCGGGCCTCGGGCGCCCAGAAGGCCTCGGTCTCGGCCAGCAGGCGGCGCGGATCGAAGGGTTCGCAGACCACGGCCAGGCGGCCCGCCTCCAGCTTGGAGAGGTCGAGCAGGTCATTGAGCAGGGTGCGCATCATCCGCCCGGCGTCGTCGATCAGCCGCAGATGGGCGGCGGCTTCCGCCGGGCTCCGGGCCTTGCCGGCCTCGGCCACCCCGGCCAGCATGGCCGAGATCGGAGTGCGCAGTTCGTGGCCGACCAGGGCCACGAAGGCCGACTTGGCCTCGTCGGCCCGCTCGGCCCGGGCCCTGGCGGCGGCCTCGCCCAGCAGGGCGCGAGCCGAGGCCCGCCAGGCCACGAAGGAGGACATGACCAGCAGCGGGTCATTGACCGCCATCAGGAAGACATCGCGCCCCGTCGCCCCTTGCCGCCAGGCGAACCAGGGGATGAGGGCGAGATAGACGGCGCTGGGGATCAGCACCATCAGATAGGCCAGGCCCGAACTGCGGGCGCCGGCCGCCCCGATGGTCAGGGTTCCGGCCAGGAGCGCGATGGCCACCACCGCGCCCCAGACGCCGAAGGTCTGGATCTCGACCAGCACTGGGGCGCCGATGACCGCGTTGGTGATCAGGAGGACGCCGGCGCCGATCCAGCGGGTGCGGACCCGGTCGCCCAGCGCCCACTCCACCCCTTGCATGGCCAGGAACAGGCCGAGCCACAGGACCACGAGCCGAATGTCGACAAAGGCGCCGATGGTGACGCCGGCCAATACGCAGATGCCCACCCGGAAGGGCAGGCTGCGACGCCGATCCGTGAAGATCTGCGCCCACTCGGCATCCGCGGCGAGGGCGGCGGTCATGGCGTCTGCGTTCTCCCACGGAACGGGGAGAGCCTAGGCCTTGCGGGTTAACGGACCAACCCAGGGTCGTCCGCGACGGAATGGCGCAGTCCGGCGCGCCACGTTCGGTTTCACTGGAAGCCGGTTCTCAGGGCGACCATCACCTCCAGGAAAATGGGCAGGCCAAGCAGGAAGGCGAGGATGGTCCAGAAGGCGATCTTCTCGGCCAAACCCTTGACGGGACGGGGTGTGACGGCGGGACAGGCGAGGGTCATCGGGGCGCTCCAAGGCGGGGGTTGACCCCGGCATAGGGCGCTTTCGAGCGACTGCGGACAAACGAGAAGCCCGCCCTTCAGTTGAGCTCAGATCACGCGAAATCGCGCAGGCCGTCCGCCTCGGCCTGGGCCAGGAGCCAGGTCCGGAACCGGCGAATATTGGGCAGATCAGTCCGTTCGGGCAGGCTGAGGGTCCAGTAGCGGGCGGGGCTGGTCAGCGCCAGATCGAAGGGCCGGACCAGCCGGCCGCTGGCCAGGTCGTCCATCACCAGGGCCTGGTGGGCCAGGGCCACGCCGCGCCCGGCCACCACCGCCTCGAGGGTCAGATAGGTGTTGGAGAACCGCGCCCCGCGCTCGTCAGCCGCCCCCTCCACCCCGGCGGCGGCCAGCCAGTCGGACCAGGCCGGCTCTTCCCCGAAGGCGTTGATGTCCTGCATCAGGCTGACCCGGGTGAGATCGGCGGGGGTCTTCAACCCCGCCTGGGCGGCGAAGGCCGGGGTGCAGACCGGGAACAGGCTGGCGCTGGCCAGGGCGACAGCGCTGAGCCCCGCATAGGGGCCCTTGCCATAGCGCAGGGCGATATCCACCCCGTCGCGGGCCAGGTCGACGGCGATGTCGCTGGCCGAGACCCGGATATCGATCTGGGGATGGCGCTCCTGGAACCGATGCAGGCGTGGGGCCAGCCAGCGGACGGCCAGGGACGGGGTGGCGGAGATCACCACGGGGGCGTCGCGGCGGGTGCGGGCCTGGTCCACAGCCTGGGCCATGACCCCCATGCCCTGGCGCACCCCGATCGCCAGGGTCGCCCCGGCCTCGGTCAGGCGGACGGCGCGGTTGAAGCGCTCAAACAGGCGCACGCCCAGTTCGATCTCCAGACCCTTGATCTGGCGGCTGACCGCGCCCGGGGTGATGGCGAGCTCCTCGGCGGCGCGCAGGAAACTGCCCAGCCGGGCGGCGGCCTCGAACACCCTCAGACCGTTGAGCGGCAGGCGGTCGGCCATGGGTCAGGCCGCCTGGCCCCGGGAGGGGCAGAGATCGGCGATCAGGCAGTCCTCGCACCTGGGCCGCCGCGCCACGCAGACATAGCGGCCATGCAGGATCAGCCAGTGGTGGGCGCGGACCAGATAGGGCGCCGGGACCAGGGCCATCAGCTCGGCCTCGACCTGGTCTGGGGTCTTGCCGAAGGCCAGGCCCAGGCGGTGGGCGAGCCGGAACACATGGGTGTCGACGGCGATGGCCGGCTCGATGCGCAGTTCGTTCAGCACCACGCTGGCGGTCTTGCGCCCGACCCCGGGCAGGGCCTGGAGTGCTTCGCGGGTCAGCGGGACCTCGCCGCCATGCTGCTCAATGATGATCCGGGCCGCCGCGATCACGTTCTTCGCCTTGGTGCGGAACAGGCCGATCGAGGCGATATAGGGGATCAGTCCCTCTTCCCCGAGCGCCAGCATGGCCTGGGGCGTATCGGCGGCGGCGAACAGCTTCACCGTGGCCTTGTTGACCTGGACGTCCGTGGCCTGGGCCGACAGCGCCACGGCCACCACCAGGGCATAGGGGCTGTCATAGCTGAGCTCGGTGCGCGGATCGTCGGTCTCGGCCAGGAAGCGGTGGAAGATCTCCTCCACCCGGGCCTGTTCGGCCGGACTGATCTTCCGCACCTTGGCGCGCGCCCGGGGTCCCGCCTTGGCTTTGGGTTTCGGCTTGGGGGCGGCTTTGGCGGGGGCGCGGGGCATGGGGCGACCATGGCGCGGATCGGGCCGCTTCGCCAAGCCAGGGAGATTCCGCTGGGCGCGGTTTGCGGCTAAGATGGTGGCGGCATGGACGACATGGTCTTCATGGACGCTGAGATTCGCCCGCACCGATCCCTGTCGGAGCGGGGGTTCATCATATTGATCTCCATCGTCACCTTCCTCAACTGCTGCTCGGCGGCGGTGTTCCTGGCCATGGGCGCCTATTTCGTGCCGCTGTTCCTGGGGCTCGATGTCCTGGCGGTGCTGGTCGCCTTCCTGGCCAGCTTCGCCTCTGGCCGTCAGATCGAGCGGGTGCAGGTCACCGACCGCAAGGTGCGGGTGACCCACGAGACGCCCAAGTGGTCGAGGGTGGTGTGGGAAAGCCCCACCGCCTTCACCCGGGTCTCGGTCTTGACCGAGGACGACCAGGCCGTGGACGTGCGCCTGGGCCTGTCCGGCAAGGAAGCGCGGGTCGCCGCCGCTTTGAGCCCGCTTGAGCGGGCCGAGTTCGCCCGCGCCCTGCAGGGCGCGATCCAGGACGCCCGCAAGGCGCGGTGGTGAAGGGGCGGCGCTAGAGAATAAACCGGCTCAAGTCGGTGTTCTGGGCCAGGTCCCCGACCCGGGCCTTCACGGTGGCCGCGTCGATCACCACGGTCTCGCCGGAGCGGTCAGAGGCGGTGAAGCTGATCTCCTCCAGCACCTTTTCCATCACGGTCTGCAGCCGCCGCGCGCCGATGTTCTCGACCGCGCCGTTCACCGTGACGGCGGCGTCGGCCAGGGCCTCGATGGCCTCGTCGGTGAAGGTGAGCGTCACGCCCTCGGTGGCCAGCAAGGCCTGCTGCTGGCGGATGAGGTTGGCCTCCGGCTCGGTGAGGATGCGGCGGAAGTCGTCACGAGTGAGCGCCTTGAGCTCCACCCGGATCGGCAGCCGGCCCTGAAGCTCGGGCAGCAGGTCCGAGGGCTTGGCGACATGGAAGGCCCCCGAGGCGATGAACAGCACGTGGTCGGTCTTCACCGGCCCGTACTTGGTGGAGACGGTCGTGCCCTCGATCAGCGGCAGCAGGTCGCGCTGCACCCCCTCGCGGGAGACGTCGGCGCCGCCGGCCCGGTCGGCGCGGCTGGCCACCTTGTCGATCTCGTCGATGAAGACGATGCCGTTGTTCTCGGCCAGATCGATGGCCTCCTGGGTCAGCGCCTCCTGGTCGACCAGCTTGTCGCTTTCCTCGGCGATCAGCGGGGCCCAGGCGGCCTTGACCGTGGTCTTGTGAGCCTTGGTGCGGCCGCCGAAGGCCTTGCCCATCATCTCCGACAGATTGAGCATGCCCATCTGGGCGCCCGGCTGGCCGGGGACCTCGAACATCGGCATGCCGCCCCCGGTGTCGGCCAGGGTCAGCTCGATCTCCTTGTCGTCCAGCTCGCCGGCCCGCAGCTTCTTGCGGAAGCTCTCGCGGGCGGCAGTGGAGCCGGGGCCGGTCAGGGCGTCGAGGATGCGCTCCTCCGCCGCACCCTCGGCCCGGGCGCGGACCCCGGCGCGGCGGCGCTCGCGGACCATGGCCAGGGCGATCTCCACCAGGTCGCGGACGATCTGGTCGACGTCGCGGCCGACATAGCCGACCTCGGTGAACTTGGTGGCCTCGACCTTGAGGAAGGGCGCCTGGGCGAGCTTGGCCAGGCGGCGCGCGATCTCGGTCTTGCCGACGCCTGTGGGGCCGATCAGCAGGATGTTCTTGGGCGTGACCTCGTCGCGCAGCGGCCCCTCGACCCGGCGGCGGCGCCAGCGGTTGCGCAGGGCCACGGCCACGGCCTTCTTGGCCTCGGTGTGACCGACGATGTAGCGGTCGAGCTCGGAAACGATTTCGCGGGGGGAAAACTCGGTCATGACGCCCGATAGATAGGGTGGCCGGGCGAAATCAAGACCCCTCGCCTCAGGGCTTAGGCGCCGGGACCGCGAGAATCTGGTCGAAGACCAGCCGCCAGCCGGCCCGGTCGTGGCGCCAGACCCGGACATAGTGGCCCCGGGCGGGCCCGTCCTTGGCGGCCCAATGGGCGTCGCCATAGGTCCAGGCGAGGTCGCCGGCCATCGAGGTCGAACCGCCCAGGGGCGCAAAGTCCATGGCCTTGGCGCGGGCGGCGAGCTCGGCCTGCACGGCGTCCGGCGTGGTCGCCGGCGCGGCAGGAGAGCCCTGCATGCGGGTCTGGCGCGTCAGCACCGGGGCGTAGGCGGCGGCGAGATCGTCATGGGCCTTGACCGCCAGGGCGGCCTCGGCGGTCTTCACCTGGCTCCAGGCGTGCTCCGGATAGAGCGAGGGGCCCGTGGCCGGGGCGAAATAGACCGGCGCCGACCCTTGAGGCGGGGCGTGGCTGAGGTCGGCGTCGACGCCGCCGTCATAGATCCACTTCCAGCCGCCGTCGGCCTGGCGCGACCAGACGGTGAAGTACCAGGCGTTGGGCTGGCCGTCATAGGTCGAGGGCCCTGAGGTGAAGCCGAGATCGCCGGAGCGCGCGATTCCCGCCCAGACCGGCCACCAGACCAGGGGCTTGCCCGGCCGGTCGGGCCGAGGGCCGTAGAGGTCGTGGGCCTTGACCGGATCAGGGGCGAACAGGATCGCCTCGGGCGCCGACCATTTCAGGAAGCTCTGCTTGATCCCCATCGCCAGGCCGTCGGCGGCGAAGGCGTGCTCGGCCGCGACCACCTGGGCGGGGTCGGCGGGCGCAGGCTTGGCGAAGGCTGCGGGCGCGGCGAGCGCCAGGGCGACAGCGAGGATGGCGGAACGGCTCATCCGCCGATCATGCGCCCCGCCTGGGCGGCTTCCAAGCGGGCGAGTTCGGCGCTCAGGGCCGGCGGCGCCAGCTCCAGGCGAGTGATCCAGTGACCGTCGGGAAAGATCAGCCGGCCGGCGATGGCCTGGCGCTTGAGCTCGGCGATGTCGGCGACGCCGGCGTAGGCCCAGCGCCGCCAGAGCGGAACAGCGATGGCGCGGGTGAGTGCGCCGGCCGCGACCGCCGCCGCCACGGCGGCGAGGCTGAGAGCGATGTGGCTGCGGAAGGCGCCCATGCCAAAGGCCAGGACTGGCGTCCACAATATGCCCATCATGGTCAGCCGGACCGGCAGGCGGACCCGCAGATAGCCGCCATAGATCGCGCGTTCGGGACTGAGCGGCTCGCTCACCCGAGGCTCTCAACCGTCAGCTCGCCATTGGTGTAGACGCAGATCCTGGCGGCTATGCCCATGGCCTTGCGGGCCAGGGCCTCGGCGTCGAGGTCGCCGTCCATCAGGGCCAGGGCCGCGGCCAGGGCGTAGTTGCCGCCCGAGCCGATGGCCGCGCAGCCGGTTTCCGGCTCCAGCACGTCGCCGACCCCGGTGACGGTGAAGATGTTGTCCTGGTCGGCGACCAGCAGCATGGCCTCGAGCCGGCGCAGATAGCGGTCGGTCCGCCAGTCCTTGGCCAGGTCGACGCAGGCCCGCGCCAGCTGGTCGGGATACTGCTCCAGCTTGGCCTCCAACCGCTCGATCAGGGTGAAGGCGTCGGCGGTGGCCCCGGCGAAGCCGGCCAGCACCTTGCCCCCGGACAGCCGGCGGACCTTGCGCGCGTTGCCCTTGACGATGGTTGGGCCCATGGACACCTGACCGTCGCCGGCTATGACGGTCTTGCCGTTCTTGGACACGGCCAGGATGGTGGTCCCGTGCCAGTCCGGAAATGAATTGGTCTGCGACATGGCCGCGATGTGAGCAGGCGACAGGGCGAGGTCAAGACGCATGGCGTTTTCCGATGACGAGGTCGAGCGCTACGCCCGCCACCTGGTGCTGCGCGAGGTGGGCGGTCCAGGCCAGCAGAAGCTGAAGGCCGCCAAGGTGCTGATCGTCGGCATGGGCGGGCTGGGGGCGCCCGCCGCCCTCTATCTGGCCGCCGCCGGGGTCGGGACCCTGGTGCTCGCCGACCCCGATGTGGTCGACCGCTCCAATCTGCAGCGGCAGGTGATCTATTCGGGCGGCGATCTCGGTCGCCCGAAGGTTGAAGCGGCATGTGAGCATTTGCTCGCCTTGAATCCGCACGTCCGAATCGAGACCCGCCAGGTCGCCCTGTCGGCCGAGAACGCCAAGGCCTTCACCGCCGGGGTCGATCTGGTGCTGGACGGCACCGACGACTTCGGCGTGCGGTTCGCGGTCAACGCCGCCTGCGTCGCCCAGGACAAGCCGCTGGTCTCCGGGGCCATCGGCCGCTGGACCGGCCAGGTCGGGGTGTTCCATGGCCAGCCCTGCTATCGCTGCCTCGTGCCGGAAATCCCGCCGGACGCCGAGACCTGCCAGGCGGTGGGCGTGATCGGGGCCTTGGCCGGGGTGGTTGGGTCAATGATGGCGCTGGAGGCGATCAAGCTGATCACCGGGGCAGGGTCGCCGCTGGGCGGGCGGCTGCTGATCTATGACGGCCTGACGGCCCAGACCCGGACGGTGAAGATCGGGGCCGATCCGGCGTGTCCGGTGTGCGGAGGATGAACCCAGGTCGGCGCCCCCTATCCCCATAAACGGGGCGAGGGCCTCAGCCACCGCTTGACGCCCGCCGGGTCAGCGTCGTCCGATGCCCCAAACGGGGAGAGACAAGACCATGAAGGCGTTGTTGTACCAGGGCGCGCGGGACATCCGCTTCGAGAGCTTCCCCGATCCGGAGCTCGCCGACGACCGCGACGCCATCGTGCGGATGAGCAAGTGCGGCATCTGCGGCTCGGACCTGCACATCTATCAGGGCCACGGCTTTTCCGCCGACTTCGGCTTCTGTGTCGGCCATGAGGCGGTGGGCGAGGTCGTCGAGGTGGGGCGGGGCGTCAAGCAGCTGAAGCCCGGCGACAAGGTGATGCTGTCGGCCGCCGTGGGCTGCGGGGCCTGCGCGTCGTGCCTGGCCGGCGAGATCAACCGCTGCGCCAACCATGCCGCCTCATGCTACGGCCTGTCCCATAAGCTGGAAGGCTGCCAGGCCGAGGCGATCCGAGTGCCGGCCGCCGACTTCAATGTCGCCAAGATCCCCGAGGGCCTGACCGAAGACCAGGCCCTGATGTTGACCGACAACCTGCCCACCGCCTGGCACGGCCTGCGCCATGCCGACATCCGCCCGGGCGCGACCGTGGCGGTGGTGGGGCTGGGGCCGATCGGCCTGCTGGCGGTGGAGGGCGCCTTCGTACTGGGGGCGGCGCGGGTGTTCGCCATCGACCTGGTGCCCGAGCGCCGGGCCATCGCCGCATCCCTGGGGGCCATAGCGCTGGACGCCAAGGACGCCCAGGCCCAGATCGCCGAGGCGACCCATGGGGAGATGTGCGAGTCCGTGGTCGAGGCGGTCGGCGCCGACGCCTCCATCGCGCTCTCGCTGAAGATCGCCGGCCGCATGGGCACGGTCTCGGTGATCGGGGTCAATCAGAGCCGCAGCTTCGACTTCCCCATGGGGGTGTCATTCATGAAGAACGTCACCTTCCGGATCGGCACCTGTTCCGTGCCCCGCTGGTGGCCGGAGCTGATCCCGCTGATCCAGGCCGGCAAGTTGAAGCCGGAACGCCACATCACCCACGAAATGCCGCTGTCGGAGGGCGCCGAGGCCTATCGGATGTTCGACGCCCGCGAGGCCGGGGCGCTGAAGATGGTGATGACTTCCTGACCGTCGTCAGAGCATCGCCGTCAGCACCCGGTCGGGGGGCCGGTGGCCATCCATCCAGGTCTTGATATTGATGATCACCTTTTCGCCCATGTCGATGCGCCCCTCGACCGTCGCCGAGCCGAGGTGTGGCAGCAGCACGGCGTTGGGCAGCTTCAGGAGCTTGGGATTGATCGCCGGCTCGAACTCGAACACGTCCAGGCCCGCCCCGCCGATCTCGCCCTTGGCCAGACCCTCGGCCAGAGCGCTCTCATCGATGATCTCACCGCGCGCGGTGTTGACCAGTATGGCGTGAGGCTGAAGCAGCTTCAGCCGGCGCCCTGACAACAGGTGGTAGGTGGCCGGGGTGTGCGGGCAGTTGACCGAGATGATGTCCATCCGGGCCAGCATCTGGTCGAGGCTCTCCCAATAGGTGGCCTCGAGCTCCTCGGCGATGCGCGGGCTGACCGGCTTGCGGTTATGATAGTGGATCGACATGCCGAAGGCGCGCGCCCGGCGGGCGACGGCCTGGCCGATGCGGCCCATGCCGATGATGCCCAGCCGCTTGCCGGTGATGCGGCGGCCCATCATCCAGGTGGGGGTCCAGCCCTTGAAGTCGCCGGCCTGGGCGAGGTTCGCCCCCTCCACGATGCGGCGCGAGACCGCCATCATCAGGGCGAGCGTCAGGTCGGCGGTGTCCTCGGTGAGCACGCCCGGGGTGTTGGTGACCAGGATCCCGGCCTCCGACGCGGCGGCGACGTCGATGTGGTCGACGCCGGCCCCGAAGTTGGCGATCAGCTTCAGCCGCCCGCCAGCGACTGCAGCGGCGATCAGCTCAGCGTCGATCTGGTCGGTGATGGTGGGCGACAGGACGTCGCAGCGGCCGACGGCGTCGAGCAGCGCCGCCCGGGTCATGGGGGCGTCGTCGAGGTTCAGTTCGGTGTCGAAGAGCTCGCGCATCCGCGTCTCCACGGCGTCCGGGAGCTTGCGGGTGACGATGACTTTCGGCTTGCGAGGGGCCATGGGCGGTTCGGCGACTTCCGAAAAGAGCGTTCCTGGGATCAGCGCCTATGGCGCCTTCTTTCCCAACCCTCTAGCAAAGGGGGCATGAACGGCCAAGGACAGGCGAACACGCACGTGCGACGTGCGGGACCGCTGATGAAATTGACGGCGGTGCTCATTTTCGCGAGCCAGACCGCCCAGGCGGCCCCCGCGGACCGGCCGACGCCATCGGGCCTGCCGGTTCCACGCTATGTTTCGCTGAAGTTCGACGAGGTCAACGCCCGCTCCGGGCCAGGCGACGATCACAAGCTTTTGTGGGTCTATCACGTGCGCGGCCTGCCGGTTCAGGTGGTGGCGGAGAATTCCGAGTGGCGGCGCATCTGTGATCCGGAGCGCGGCATGGCCTGGGTGCACAAGCGCACCACCGACGGCCGGCGCATGGTGATCCGCATGCAGGCCGCCCCCCTGCCCCTGCACCGCAGCCCGAAGACCGAATCCCATGTCATCGCCCTGTTGAACGCGCGCGCCATGGCCATACTGGTCCGCTGCGACAAGGCCGGCTGGTGCAAACTGCGGGTCGACGGGGCCAATGGCTGGGCGCCGGCGGCGGACGTGTGGGGTACGGACGAAAAGCCGCAATGTGGCTGAAACCCGCGTCGGCGCGCCCCGCCGAACCGATTTGGGGCCGTTGAGCCCAGAGGCGGGCTCTGCTAGGGCCGTCCCCACCAGACCAAGGCAGAAGAAAGCGGAACATGAGCACCGGCGCCAAGGCTAAGGACCACTACAGCTTCGAGGACCTGCTGGCCTGCGGGCGCGGCGAGATGTTTGGGCCGGGCAACGCCCAGCTGCCCGCCCCGCCGATGCTGCTGTTCAATCGCATCATCAAGATCACCGATGAGGGCGGAGCGCACGGCAAGGGTTATATCGAGGCCGAGTACGACATCAATCCGGACCTGTGGTTCTTCGACTGCCACTTCATCGGCGATCCGGTCATGCCGGGCAGCCTGGGCCTCGACGCCCTGTGGCAACTGGTCGGCTTCTATCTGGGCTGGATCGGCGGCAAGGGTCGCGGTCGGGCCCTGGGCTGCGGCGAGGTCAAGTTCGGGGGCGAAGTCACCACCAGCATCAAGAAGGTGACCTACAAGATCGAGATGAAGCGGGTGATCAACCGCCGTCTGGTCATGGGTATCGGCGACGGTGTGCTGGAAGCCGACGGCGTCCCGATCTATTGGGCGGAAGACCTTCGGGTCGGACTTTATCAACGGCCGTAGAAGCCGGTATCCGGGGAGGAAAGCATGCGTCGTGTCGTCGTCACGGGAATGGGGATCGTTTCCTCGATCGGCAATAATTCGAACGAGGTGCTGGCTGCGTTGCGGGAAGCCCGCTCGGGGATCATCACCGCGCCGGATTACGCCGAGCTCGGCTTCCGCAGCCAGGTCCACGCCGCGCCCCAGATCGACTGGGAATCCATGGTTGACCGGCGCGCCGCCCGGTTCCTGGCCCCCGGCACGGCCTATGGCCACATCGCCATGGAGCAGGCGATCGCCGATTCCGGCCTTGAGGAGTCCGAGGTCTCCACCGAAAGCACCGGCCTGATCGTAGGCTCCGGCGGGCCCTCGACCCGCACCATCGTCGAGGCCGCCGCCACGACCCGCGAGAAGGGCCCCAAGCGCATCGGTCCGTTCGCGGTGCCCAAGGCCATGAGCTCCGGCCCCTCGGCGACGCTCTCCACCTGGTTCAAGATTCGCGGCCTGAATTTCTCGATCTCCTCGGCCTGCGCCACCTCGGCCCACTGCATCGGGGTCGGCTATGAGCAGATCCAGATGGGCAAGCAGGACATCGTGTTCGCCGGCGGTACGGAGGAGCTCGACTGGACGCTGTCGAACCTGTTCGACGCCATGGGCGCCATGAGCTCCAACTTCAACGACCGGCCGGCCGTGGCCAGCCGAGCCTATGACCAGGACCGCGACGGCTTCGTGATCGCCGGCGGGGCCGGGATCCTGGTGCTGGAAGAGTACGAGCACGCCAAGGCCCGTGGGGCCAAGATCTATGGCGAGATCATCGGCTACGCCGCCAATTCCGATGGCCACGACATGGTCGCCCCCTCCGGCGAGGGCGCAGCCCGCTGCATGAAGCTGGCCATGGCCGGCCTCGGCGGTCGCAA
>NZ_CANCLE010000094.1 GCF_947378715.1 Phenylobacterium aquaticum | reverse complement strand
ACCGCGACCAGGTTTCTCAAGGGCGAGGTCAGGAGGCCGGTCAGCGCGCGGGTCATGCGGCCGAACCTAGGGGGTGGACGCGCCCCACGGCAAAGCTCTTCCACCGAAACAGCCGCCGATCCCGCCCGGCGCCTGAGACCAAAGCGTCCCCCGCGCGCGCAAGCCCACTGTTCACGCCCCTCCGCACGGCGCTATCCTGCCACCGACGGGATCGGTCGGGAGGGCCGGGCCCCGTCCTTGGGGTGCGCAGCCGACGTGAACGACGACACCGGGCCCGACACGACGCCGGCTCTGGGCGAAGCTGATCTGCGACGCCTGAACTGGGCGCTGGCCGCCTATGCGCGCTGCTCCGCCGCCCTGATCCACTCCGCCGACCCAGCCGACCTGGTGACCAGCATCTGCGAGGCGATCGTCGGCCAGGACGACTATGTGCTGGCCGCCGTGGGCCTGGCCGAATCCGGCCCCGGCAAGCCGGTGCGCCTGTTGGCCGCCGCCGGCAAGGCCCGGGGCTATCTGGACGGATTGAACCTGAGCTGGGACGAGACCCTGGTCGGCGGCTCCGGCCCCACGGGTCGCGCGATCCGCAGCGGTGAGCCGCTGATCATGCGCGACGCCCTGGCCGACGCGATCTTCACGCCCTGGCGCGGGAAGGCCCGGTTGTTCGGGATCCGCTCCAGCGTCACCGTGCCCTTCAAGCAGGGCGACCAGGTCATCGGCGTGATCCTGGTCTATGCGGGGCGCGCCAACGCCTTCGGCCCCCGGGAGCTTGAGCTGTTCTGCGAACTGGGGGCGGAGCTCGTCTTCGCGATGTCGGTGGCCGAAAGCCGGGCGCGGCTGGCGGCGGCGGAAGTCGCCCGGCGGGCGGCGGAGGACGCCACCCGCGAGGCCCAGGCCGACCTGACCCGGGCTGGCAGACTGTTGTCGGTGGGAGAGTTCGCCTCCTCCATCGCCCACGAGCTCAACCAGCCGGTCGCCGCCATCATCACCAATGGCGACGCCGCCCTGCGCTGGATGGATCGCGACCAACCTGACCTGGCCGAGACGCGCGCCGCGCTCAAGCGGATGATTCGCGACGCCCATCGCGCCAGCGCGGTGATCACACGCACGCGCGGCTTGCTGGCCAAGCACGAACCGAACTACGAGACCCTGGATATCAACAGCGTCGTGCGGGAGGTCCTGGCCTTCACGCGCGGAGAACAGGGGCGGGCGAGGGTGACCGTGCAGACGGAACTGACGGTGGGTCTTCCCATGGTGCGCGGCGACCGGGTGCAGCTGCAGCAGGTCCTTCTCAACCTGGTGCTCAACGCCCTGGACGCCATGGCGGACATCATGGATCGGCCCCGCGCTTTGAAGATCCGCAGTTCTCCCGGGCCCGACGGCGGCGTGCGGGTCGAGGTAGAGGACAGCGGCCGCGGCCTGGATCCTGACGGCGTCGACCGGCTGTTCGATCATTTCTTCACCACCAAGGCCGGTGGCGTCGGCCTGGGTCTGCCGATCTCGCGCTCGATCATCGAGGCGTCTGGCGGGCGGATGGAGGCGCGGGCCGCGCCGACCGGCGGCGCCCTCTTCCAATTCTCCCTGCCGGCGGCTGGCGAGGCCGTGGCGTGACCGCCTCCGACACCATCATCGTCGTCGATGACGACCTGGGAGTCCGTGAGGCCCTGGACAGCCTGTTGAGGTCGGTCGGGCTCTCGGTGCTGCTGTTCGGCTCGGTGCAGGAATTCCTGGCGGCCAAGCTGCCGGACGCGCCCTGCTGCCTGGTGCTGGACGTTCGCCTGCCGGGCCAGAGCGGCCTGGACCTGCAGGACGAACTGAGCCGCGCCGACATCCGCTTGCCGATCATCTTCATCACCGGCCATGGCGACATCCCGATGACGGTGCGGGCCATGAAGGCCGGAGCCGTGGAGTTCCTGGCCAAGCCGTTCCGCGACCAGGACCTGCTCGACGCCGTCCGGCTAGGACTCACCCAGGACCGCACGCGTCGCCAGGAGGACGCCGGCGAGGCCGAGCTGCGCCGGAAGTTCGAGACCCTGACCCCGCGCGAGCGCGAGGTCCTGGCCCTGGTGACCACCGGTCGGCTGAACAAGCAGATCGCCGGCGAGATCGGGGTCAGCGAGATCACGGTGAAGGTTCATCGCGGCCAGGCCATGCGCAAGATGGCCGCCCGCTCGCTCGCCGATCTGGTGCGGATGGCCGACCGCCTGGGCCTGTCGCCGCCCGGCGGCTGAACCGGACCTACACCAAGGTATAGGTCGGCCTAGACCTAGAGCTCCCGCGCGCACCCCAAGATCAGATTGGCGCCGCGCGTCATCCGGCCTTCAATCATCTCGTCCTGCAAGTTGCGCCTGGCCGCGTCCGCCAAGGCCCACATGCATCCGCTTGATCGAGAACGTCCGCGATGGAAATGGCAGCCTCGACCCGCCGGCCGACCGTGATCGTGGATGACGACCCATCGTTCCGGGAGGCCCTGGAAGGCCTGATCCAATCCTTCGGCCACCCGACCCTCAGCTTCCCTGGCGGGGCCGAGGCCCTGGCCTCGGGTCAGTTGCGGGACGCCGCCTGCCTGATCCTGGATGTTCAGATGCCCGGCATGACCGGACTGGAGCTTCAGGCGCGGCTGAAGGCTGACGGCGACGCCCGCCCGATCATCTTCATGACCGCGCAGGGGGACCCGCGCGTGCGCGCCCGCGCCCTGGCCGCCGGCGCCCTTGAAGTGTTGGCCAAGCCCTTTGATCGCGACGTCCTGCTGGGCCTGATCGAGGCCGCCGCCGCCCTCTGACACCGGCGACCTATACCAAGGCGCCATCCACCCTATGCCCGTGAGACCCACAACCGTCCGCAGGTCCAATTGCGGCGCCAGGTTGTCGCAACCTACCCTGCTGGCGACATCGCGATCCACTCTTCGACAAGGACTACACAGATGGCCGTCGAACATATCCTGGGCCACAGCGCCTCGATGCGCTGGATCGGCGATCCCACGCCCTTCACGGCGCGCGCGGGCGCGCAGATCGGGCGGCGGCCGCTCAGGGCCCTGGTGGTCGATGACAATGACGGCAACCGCCAGCTGCTGAGCGCCATCCTCCGCTCCCAGGACCTTGAGGTCGACATCGCCAGCTGCGGCGAGACCGCAGTCGAGGCGGCCCGCCAGACCGCCTTCGACCTGATCCTGATGGATCTGAACATGCCCAATATGGACGGCCTGACCGCGACCCGGCTGATCCGCCAACAGGAATCGGCCCAGGCCGGTCGTCGCACCAAGATCGTCATCGTCAGCTCCCAGGGCGCGGCCAGCGACATGGCCAGGTCCCGGGCCGCCGGCGCCGATCAGCACATCACCAAGCCGGTGGATCTCGCCGCCCTGATCGACCTGGTGGAACGCCGTCAGCGAGCCGCCCTGGTGGAATCTTGCCTGCGCTGGCTGAAGGGCCGACTGATGGCCGGCGCCCGGGCCTAACCCGCGCAGACCCCTGGCTTGCGATCGGTCCAGGGCGCCATTTCCTCCAACGCGCCCGCGATGCGGAAGATCAGGTCCTCTCGCCCGAAGTCGGCGATCGCCTGCACGCCGATCGGCAGGCCGAGCGCGCTCCAGCCGCCGGGGATCGAAGCCGCCGGCTGGCCGGTCATGTTGAAGGGCGCGGTCAGCGAGACCCCCATGGCGGCGTTGGCCGGATCGGCCGCCAGGACGTCGAGGCGCGGGGCCACATAGGGCGAGGTCGGCATCAGCAGGATGTCGTGGTCGGCCCACCAGGCCTTCATCGTCCGCGACCAGGCGTGGATGGCCTCCATCGTGGCGATATAGACCGGCGCGGGCAGCTTGCGCCCGGCGGCCAGGGCGCCGGCGGCGGCGGGCATCAGGTCGCCCGGCCCCGGCTCGACGCCGGTGCGGCGGATCAGGTCCTCCAGTTCATGAGCGATCCAGGCAGTGACCACCACCCCCAGCCACTCCGGTCGCAGATTGGCGAAGGCCGGCGGCGAGGCCTCTTCCACCACGCAGCCTGCCTCGGCGAGGCGCTGGCCCATCAGCCGCACGGCGGCGACGCACTCGGGATCGAGCGCCCCGCCCAGGGGATGGTGGGTCATCAGTCCCACCTTCAGACCCCGGACGCCGGCCCGCACCTCGTCGAGATAGGCGCGCACGGCGGCCGGCGCGGCATAGGGATCGCCGACGCCGGGCTTGGACAGCCAGTCCAGCAACAGGGCGCTGTCGCGCACCGAGCGGGTCAGGACGTGGCGGCACACCAGCCCGCCCCAGGGATCGGCCTCCAACGGCGCGTTGGAGACCCGGCCACGCGAGGGCTTCAGGCCGAACAGGCCGTTGTAGCCGGCCGGAATGCGGATCGAGCCGCCGCCGTCTCCGCCATGGGCCACCGGCACGATGCGCGCCGCGACCGCCGCACCCGAGCCGCCACTGGAGCCGCCGGCGCTGTGCTCCAGGTTCCAGGGGTTGCGGGTGGTCCCATGGGCGTCGGTGACGGTGTTGACCTGCATGCCCAGCTCCGGCGTCGCGGTCTTACCGACGATCAGCAGGCCGGCGCGGCGCATCTGGGCGATGGCGTGGCTGTCGTCCGGCTCATGCCAGTCGAGCTTCTTCAGATAGACCGAACCGCCATACCAGGGGTCGCCGGCGGTGGAGCCGTCCAGGTCCTTGACCAGGGTCGGCACGCCCCGGAGCGGGGTATCGGCCAGACCCGGGGCCTCGGCGGCGGCCAACGCCTTGTCGTAGAGCTTGTGGACCACGGCATTGAGGCTGGGGTTCAGGGCTTCAATGCGATCGATGGTCGCCTGGACCAGTTCGCGCGGCGAGATCTGGCCCGCCGCGATCAGCTCGGCGCACCCCATGGCGTCCAGATTTTCGATATCCAAGTCCCACTCTCCCGCCACACCAGACGCCTGTGCGAGACGGGCTTAGCCCGCACCCTCTGTCAAGGTCGGCCGTCCTGCGTCATGGTCATCGAGGCTTCGCCGCGTCATCCGTTGGAATCGACGGCGCGGCGAGAGGATCCAGGTCAGATGGAGACGACGATGCGGCTTTGGCGAACGGGTCTGCGAGCCGTGGCGATGCTGGCGGCTGTGGCCTCCCTGAACGCCAGGGCCCAGGCCGAGAGCCTTCCTCCCGCGCCGTCTCCAGCCGTGACCGCGGCGGTCGGCGAGTACGGCGTCGGGGACAATCTGCTGACGGTCTATGAGAAGGACGGCCAGCTCTATCTGACCGGGCGCGGCCTGGACGCCGCCGCCCTGTGGCAGATGTCGCCCGGGCGCTACGCCGGGACCTTCGGCGAGGCGGCCTTCACGCCCGACGCGGTGACACTGGGTGGCGATCGCCTGCCCCGGCGCGACGTGGGCGCCGAGACCGTGGCGGAGATCCAGGCCGGGGTGAAGGCCGACCCCGCCCGGGTGCGCGCCGCGGCCCTGGCCGCCACGCCGCCGGTCGAGCCGCCGCCCAGGACGCCCTCCGACCTGGTCAGCCTGACCACCGTCGATCCCAGCATCAAGCTCGACATCCGCTACGCGACCACCAACAACTTCATGGGCTTTCCGCTCTATGAGCGGGCCGGCGCCTGGCTGCAGCGGCCCGCAGCCCTGGCCCTGGCGCGGGCGGCCCGGACCCTCAGGGCCCAGGGCTATGGCCTGTTGATCCATGACGGCTATCGCCCCTGGTTCGTGACCCGGATGTTCTGGGACGCCACCCCGCCCTACGCCCATGTGTTCGTGGCCGATCCGGCCCAGGGCTCACGGCACAATCGCGGCTGCGCCGTCGACCTCACCCTGTACGACCTCAAGACCGGTCTGCCGGTGGAGATGACCGGGCGCTATGACGAGATGTCGAAGCGCAGCTATGCCGACTATGTGGGCGGCACGAGCCGCCAGCGCTGGACCCGCGACCTGCTGCGCAAGGCCATGGAGGCCGAGGGGTTCAGCGTCTACCCCGAGGAGTGGTGGCACTTCGACTACAAGGACTGGCGCGACTACGCGATCGGGACCGAGACCTTCAGCCAGCTGGCGGCCGAGGGCCGCTGATCAGCCCGGCACGAACTGCAGCACGGCCGCCAGCAGGGCCAACCACGCCAAGGGCGCGGCCATGGCCGCCCAGGCCAGGGACTCCTGGCCGCGGCGGTACACCACCCAGGCGCCGAACGGCGCCAGGATGCAGACGATCCAGAAGGTCACCAGCAGCAGCAGGCTGAGCCAGGCCACGGGATTCATCAGATTGCCGGGGCGATCAAAGATCAGCGGCGAGAAGATGCAGGCCAGGGCGCCAAAGGCGGCCATGACTCCGCAGACCACGGTCGCCGCGATCATCCCCGCGAGCCGCCAGCGTCGCGACGTATCAGGCATTGCCTTGAGCCCCTTCGCCATGGCCGTTAGCGTTCTCATCCGACCTGGAGCCGTCAATGCGAATCGCGACTTGGAACGTCAATTCAATCAATGCGCGACTGGAAACGGTGTTGCGGTGGTTCGAAGAGGCGTCGCCGGACGTCGCCTGCCTCCAGGAGATCAAGTGCGTCGACGAGAAATTCCCCGCCGAGGCCTTCGAGCGTCTGGGGTACAACCTCGCCGTCCATGGGCAGAAGACCTATAACGGCGTGGCCCTGTTGTCCAAGACCCCCTTGGAAGATGTTCGTCGCGGCCTGCCCGGCGACGACGCCGATGAACAGGCCCGCTATGTCGAGGCCGTGGTGTCCGGACCCCGTCCGGTGCGGGTCGCCTCGATCTATCTCCCCAATGGCAATCCGATCGACACCGACAAGTTCGGCTACAAGCTGGGCTGGATGGCGCGGCTGAACGCCCATGTCCGCGAGCTCCTGCCGCTGGAAGAACCCCTGGCCCTGATGGGGGACTACAACGTCATCCCCGAGCCGCGCGACGCCGCCCGCCCCGAGGACTGGACCCGCGACGCCCTGTTCCAGCCCCAGAGCCGCGAGGCCTTCCGGGCCCTGAAGTGGCTGGGGCTGACCGAGGCCTTCATGGCGGTCGACGGCGCCCCGGAAAGCTACACGTTCTGGGACTATCAGGCCGGCGCATGGCCCCGGAACAACGGCATCCGCATCGACCACGCCCTGCTCTCCCCCCAGGCGGCGGACCATTTGAAGTCCTGCGTCATCCATCGCGACGTCCGCGGCTGGGACAAGCCGTCCGATCACGTGCCCGTGGTCGTGGACCTCGACCTCTGATCCTTCCGGCCGCCCGCGAACCAAGATAGCGTCGAGACCATGAGCGAGATCGCGCGCCTATTGCTGATGGTGGCCCTGGCGGGCACGGCCGTGACCTTCTTTGGCTCCGCCGCCATCTGGTACATGGATGAGACCCGTCGCATCCTGCGCTCGCTGCGCAAGGTGCTGCAGGCCGACCCTGAGGCCATGGTGGTGGCCCGTGGCCGGGGACGCGGCGCGGGCTTCTCCTTCACCACCGGCCTGGCGGCGGTGACCTGGGATTCCGGCGCCTGGTGCCTGATCTACCGGATCGACGAACTGGCCGGCGCCGAGATGATCGTCGATGGCCAGGTGCTGGCGCGCGCCTTCCGCAACGAGCCCCGCCGGGCGCTGGACCAGGTGGTCGGCCACGCCAGCCGGGTGACCCTGCGCCTCGTGTTCGACGACCCGCACCACCCGGATTTCGACCTGGACCTTTGGGTGGCCGGCGACGAACAGCGCCGGGCCGGCGGCTCGCCCGCCGAGGCGGTGTCGGAGGCCAATCGCTGGCTGGCCCGGGCCGAGGCGATCCTGCGCCGGCCCGCCCGCGCCGCGCCCGCACCGCCGCCGCCCGTGGTCGCCGCCCCGCCGCCACCCGAACCGCCGCAGCCCCAGACGCCCCATGCCCAGGCGGCCTGGGACGCGCCGCTTGCGCCCGAACCTGAACCCGAGTTCCGCCTGGAACCGCCGCCCATGCCGGCGGCTCGGGCGCCCAGGGCCGCCCCGCCCACGCCCGCCGAACCCGCCCAGGGTCGCCTGCCCCTGCCGCCCTGGGAGGACGGGGACGACATTACTTGACAGTGTAAATTTATGACGTCAATCTTCCCGGCGAAACGTCCTGGGAGGGATCGATGCAAAGCCTGATCGCTGCGGCGAGCTTCTTCGTGCTGCTTCACCTGCTGGTCTCCGGCACCCGGCTGAGGAATGTCCTGGTCGGCGTGGTTGGCCAGGGCGCCTATATGGGCGCCTTCTCCCTGGCCTCGGTGGCGGGGCTGGTCTGGCTGGGCATGGCCTATGGAGCCGCCCGCCACGCCGGCTGGAACGCCGCCTATTGGGACATCACCCCGGCCACCCGCCACGTTCAGCTGGGGCTGCAGGTCCTGGCCATGCTGCTGATCGTGCCGGGCCTCACCACCCCCAATCCGACCAGCGTCGCCCAGGAAGGGTCGCTGTCGAAGGCCAACGTGATCCAGGGCATGCTGCGCATCACCCGCCACCCGTTCCTGTGGGGCGTGGCGATCTGGGCGGCGGGCCATCTGGTCGTCAATGGCGACCGGGCCTCGATCCTCTTGTTCGGATCGATCCTGGTCCTGGCCCTGTTCGGGACCGTCAGCATCGACGCCAAGCGCAAGCGGGCCCTGGGCGACACCTGGACCGCCTTCGCCGCCCAGACCTCGAACCTTCCCTTCGGCGCGATCCTGACGGGTCGTCAGAGCCTGAAGATCGGCGAGATCGGCTGGTGGCGGATCGCGCTGGCGCTTGTGATCTACGCGGCCCTGCTGTTCGGCCATCCCTATATCGCCGGGGTCAGAGCCCTGCCCTAGAGCCTTTTCGGTTCAGATGGAATCATCTGAGCCGAGCAAAAAGGCTCTAATTCAAACATTTAGAGCGCGTCGGACGGGCTAACCGGTTTCCACTTAGCCCTGACGCGCTCTAGCCCAGCGAGAAATCCACCCCGGCCTGGGCGTGGACGATGGCGGTGTCGACCACCGGCAGGCTGAGGTCGTCGGGCGACAGCAGCAGGCCGATCTCGGTGCAGGCGAAGATCACGGCGTCGGCGCCGGCCGCCTTGGCGGTGATGGCCAGGACTTCCGCCTTGGAGGCCGGTGAGATCACCGCCTGGCAGAGTTCGTCATAGATGATGGCGTGCAGACGGGCCCGGTCGGCCTCGTCAGGGATCAGGGCCTCGATGCCCCGGGCGGCCAGCCGGTCGCGATAGAAGCCCATCTCCATGGTGAAGCGGGTGCCGAGCAGCAGCGGCCTGCGGCTGCCGATCGCCTCCAGCGCCGCCGCCGTGGCGTCGCCGATATGGATCAGGGGAACCTGGACCGCGGCGGCCACCTGGTCGGCGACCAGATGCATGGTGTTGGCGCCGATCAGGATCGCCTCGGCGCCTGCGCCCTCCAGCCGGCGCGCCGCGTCGGCCAGCACCGCCCCAGCCGTCGCCCAGTCCCCGGCCGCCTGCAGCGCGGCGATCGGGGCGAAGTCCAGGGACCAGATGAGCAGCCGGGCGGAATGCAATCCGCCCAGCCGCTCCCGCACCAGGCGGTTGAAGGTCTGGTAGTAATAGGCCGTGCTTTCGGCGCTCATCCCGCCGATCAGTCCGACCAGGCGCATGCTCAGAGGTCCGCGTAGACGTGGCGCTCGCCCGCCTGACCCGGATGGGTCACCGCGCCCTTGTGGGCGGGGCCGACGATCTGGGCGTATTTCCACAGGGCGCCCGAGCCATAATTGGTCTCGCGCGGCTCCCAATGGCGCTTGCGATTCTCCAGCTCGATGGGATCCACCTCGAGGTCGAGGACGCCGGCGTCGGCGTCGATGTGGATGATGTCGCCGTCCTGGATCAGGGCGATCGGCCCGCCCATCTGGGCTTCCGGACCGATGTGACCGACGCAAAGGCCGCGCGTGCCGCCGGAGAACCGGCCATCGGTGATCAGGGCCACCTTGTCGCCGCGCCCCTGGCCGGACAGCGCCGCCGTGGTCGACAGCATCTCGCGCATGCCGGGACCGCCCCGGGCGCCCTCATAGCGGATGACCAGGACGTCGCCGTCCTTGTAGTCCCCGGCCTCGACGGCGGCGAAGCAGGCGTCCTCGCCCTCGAAGCAGCGGGCCGGGCCGCGATGGCTGCGGTGGCTGGTCATGCCCGCCACCTTGACGATGGCGCCGTCGGGGGCGAGCGAGCCCCACAGGCCCACCACGCCGCCGGTCGGTGACAGCGGGTTGGAGACCGGGCGGATCACCTCCTGGTCGTCGCGCCAGACCACGTCCTTGACGTTCTCGGCGATGGTCTTGCCGGTCACGGTCATGCAGTCGCCGTGGATATAGCCGCCCTCCAGCAGGGTCTTGAGCAGCATGGGCATGCCGCCCGCCTCGCCCATGTCCTTGGCCACGAAGCGGCCGCCGGGCTTCAGGTCGGCGATGTGCGGGGTGCGCAGGGCGATCTCGGCGAAGTCGCGCAGGGTGAATTCGATCCCGCACTCGTGGGCCATGGCCGGCAGGTGCAGCCCGCCATTGGTCGAGCCGCCGGTCGCCGCCACCACCGCCGCCGCGTTCTCGAACGACTTGCGGGTGATGATGTCGCGGGGCCGCAGGTTCATCTCGATCAGCCGCACCACGCACTCGCCCGACGCCACGGCATAGGCGTCGCGGCTCAGATAGGGCGCGGGCAGCGAGGCCGAGAGCGGCAGGGCCAGGCCCATGGCTTCCGACACGCAGGCCATGGTGTTGGCGGTGAACTGGCCGCCGCAGGCGCCGTCCGACGGACAGGCGTGCTGTTCCAGGCTGCACAGGTCCTCCAAGCTCATCTTGCCGGCCGAGTGCATGCCGACGCCTTCGAAGACATCGACCACCGTGACGTCGCGCCCCTGCCAAGAGCCGGGCAGGATCGAGCCGCCATAAAGGAACACCGACGGCACGTTCAGGCGCAGCATGGCCATCATCATGCCCGGCAGGGACTTGTCGCAGCCGGCGATACCGACCAGGGCGTCATAGCCGTGGCCGCGCATGGTCAGCTCGACCGAGTCGGCGATCAGGTCGCGGCTGACCAGGGACGAGCGCATGCCCTCATGGCCCATGGCGATGCCGTCGGTGACGGTGATGGTGCAGAACTCGCGCGGCGTGGCGCCGGCCTTCTTGACGCCTTCCGAGACCGCATGGGCCTGGCGCATCAGGGCGGTGTTGCACGGCGCGGCCTCGTTCCAGCACGAGGCGACGCCCACGAAGGGCTGGGCGATCTCCCGGCTGCCAAGGCCCATGGCGTAGTAGTAGGACCGGTGCGGCGCGCGCGCGGGCCCTTCCGTCACATGGCGGCTGGGCAGGTTCGACTTGTCCCAGGTTCCATCGGGCTTGCGGGTCATGGCTGCGCCTCCTTCAAAGAGGCGTTCTCCCTAGCGGGCCAGAGCCTGCGGTGGAAGCGCCGGTTTCCCCACGCCCCCAGCGTCCGGCGCCGCGCCCCGCGGGTTCAGACCACCGGCCAGTCGGGCATGGCGATCTTCACCGGGGCGCCGGCCTCGGTGGTGGCCAGGTGCAGCAGGAAGCTGGCGATGCCGGCGGCGCCCTGCATGTAGCCGGTCTGGGCCTGGAGGAAGTCGGGCCGCTCGCGGTGCTCAGCCTGCACCCAGCGGCGGGCCCCGTCCGTCAGCTCCGAGACGTCCTCGATCACCCCGGCGCAGGCCTGGGCCAGCTCGTGATAATAGTCGTCGCCGGTGCGGGCGGCCATCAGCAGGGCGAATTCGCCGACCCCCGCGTCGCCGCAGCACTGGCCGAAATTGTTCCAGTAACCCGTTGATCGCGCACGCGGGGCGCCGGTGGCGATCAGCCCCTCGACCAGGGCCTTGGCCTCCGCCAGCCAGTGGTCCTCACCCGTCAGGGCGTGGAGTTCCAGCAGCAACCGGCCGGTGCCGGCCGGGCCGTGGCAGGCGCCCAGATAGAAGATCGGCCGGCGCGCCTCCTCGGTATGGACCACCAGCTTGCCGTGCTCGCCCATCGGCTTGGCGCGGCTCATGGTGTAGCGGGCCGCCTCCCGGGCGGCGTCGAGATAGCGGGCGTCGCCGGTTTCGCGGAACAGCTGGGTCAGGAAATAGCCGACGCCGGCGCCGCCATGGGCGAAGTTCGGCGCGGTGAACGGGAACGGCATGTCGTTCATCAGCCGCCAGCGCAGGCCGTCGGGATCGGGCTCGGCCACCTCCAGCAGCCGCTCGGCCACGGCCGTGGCCCAGGCCAGCGCCTGCGGATGCAGCCCCTGGCGATGGGCGTAGACCAGCAGCAGACCGGCGCCGGCTGCGCCCACCGACTGGTCATAGATTTCGCGTTGGCCGGAAAAGCCGGTGATGTCGGCGAACGGCGCCGTCTCGATCCAGCCGATGCCGGCGCCCACCGGGGTCGACTGGGCGTGCAGCTTGTCCAGGCAACGCACGGCGCAGGCTCGGAAATCCTCGCGCCCGCTCACCCGCGCCAGCTCGCCCATGGCGAAGGCGTAGCCGGGCCAGCCCGTGGACATGGACACCGACAGGCTCTCCTTGCGCGCCAGATATTCGACCACCTCCTCGCCGGCGGCGACAGCCTCGGCCAGGGCCCCGTCGTCCTGGCCGGCGGCGTGCAGCTCCAGCAGCAGCAGGATCACCCCGCTGGACCCGTGATAGAGGCTGTAGTCGGCGATCGCGCCTTCGTCGTCCCACCGCCGCCACTTGGCGCGGCCCTCGACCTTCTGGGCGCGGATGAAGTTCACCGCCTGCAGGGCGGTGGTCATGTGGCGGTTCACGGCGTCTCTCTCCCGGGGCCCTTGAAGCAGGCCTTCAGCTGTTGGCGCCAAATGGCGGCGAACCGGCCCTAGGGTCAAGCTCGGGCGCGCAGTCGCCCATGGCGCGAGCACCACAATGGTGACAGGCTGCCCCCACAACCAGACGCCGGAGGCCATGACGCCAACCGACGCCCGAGGCAGACAGGGAGCCCGTCGCGCATGACAACCTTCCAACTCAACGGCAAATCGGTGACGCCGAGATCGGCGGACGACACCCCGCTATTGTGGGTGATCCGCGACGAGATGGGCCTGACCGGCTCCAAGTTCGGCTGCGGCATCGGCCAGTGCGGCGCCTGCACCGTGCATGTGGACGGCCAGGCGGTGCGGTCCTGCGTGACCCCGGTCAATGTCGTCGACGGCTCCAAGGTGACCACCATCGAGGGGCTCGATCCCCACGGCCGCCACCCGCTGCAACTGGCCTGGATCCAGGACCAGGTCCCCCAGTGCGGCTACTGCCAGTCCGGCCAGATCATGCAGGCCGCCAGCCTGCTGGCCGGCACGCCGCATCCCACCGACGACGAGATCGAGGCGGCCATGAACGGCAATCTCTGCCGCTGCATGGCCTATGTCCGGATCAAGCAGGCGATCAAGCGCGCCTCGGGAGCGGTCAAATGAACAAGCTCGTGCGCATGGGCGATGCTCGGCCCGCCCCAACCCGCCGGGGCTTCCTGATCGCCGCCGCCGGAACCGGGGTCACCCTGGGCTTCACTGGGGCCGCTTTCGGTTCAGTGGGCCTGCCCGGCCCGGCCGGCGCCGGCCTGGTCGAACCCACCCTCTGGTTCGGCCTGGACAAGACCGGCCACGTCACGGTCCACATCATCCGCGCCGAGATGGGCCAGCATGTGGGCACCGCCCTCGCCCGCATCGTCGCCGAGGAGCTGGAGGTCGACTGGAGCAAGGTCTCGATCGACCACGTTGATTCAGCTGCGAAATGGGGCCTGATGGTCACCGGCGGCAGCTGGTCGGTCTGGCAGAGCTTCCCGCAATTGAGCCAGGCGGGCGCCGCCGGCCGCATCGCCCTGATCGAGGAAGGCGCCAAGCTGCTGGGGGTCGATCCCGCGTCCTGCACGGCGCGCAGCGGGGTGGTGCATTCCGGTTCGAAATCCATCAGTTACGGCGACATCGTCGCCAAGGGGAACCTGGCCCGCAACTACACCCCCGACCAGCTGGCCAAGATGCCGATCAAGCCCGCGTCCCAGCGCCGCCTGATCGGCCAGGACATTCAGGCGCTCGACATCCCATCCAAGACCAATGGCGAGGCGCGCTATGGCCTCGACGCCCACGTCCCCGGCATGGTCTTCGCCCGTCCGAAAATCCCGCCGACCCGCAATGATTCCAAGGTCGTCTCGGTGGACGACGGTGCGGCGAAGTCGGTCGCCGGCTATCTTGGCTACAAGGTCCTCAACGATCCGTCGGGAACCGTCCCCGGCTGGGTCATGGTGCTGGGCGAGAGCTTCCACGCCGCCTATGCCGCCAGCGAGAAGGTCAATGTCGCCTGGAGCACGGGCGAGGCGGCCAATGTCTCCGAGGCCGATCTCCAGGCCCATGCCGCCCAGCTGATCGCCGACCCCAAGGCGGGATCGCTGGTGGTCGAGGACCCCGGCGTCGACGCCGCCTTCGCCGGCGCCGCCAAGCGCATCGAGGCCACCTACACCACCGCCAGCGTGCTGCATTTCCAGATGGAGCCGATCAATGCGCTCGCCTTCGAGAAGGACGGCGTCTTCGAGATCCATACCGGCAATCAGTGGCAGTCGCTGATCCTGCCCACCCTGGCCAAGGCGCTGGGACGGTCAGAAGATTCCATCGTCCTGCGCACCTATCTGCTGGGCGGCGGCTTCGGGCGACGGCTGAACGGCGACTACATGGTCCCCGCCGCCCTGACCGCCCAGGCCATTGGCAAGCCGGTGAAGATGGTCTGCACCCGAGCCGACGACGCCCGCTTCGACAGCTTCCGCTCGCCCTCGGTCCAGACCCTGCGCATGGCCTTCGGGGCCGGCGGCAAGGTCACGGCCATGGACCACGCGGCCGCCGCCGGCTGGCCCACCGAGGTCATGGCCCCGTTCTTCATGCCCAAGGGCGAGAACGGCGTCCCCTATGATCCCTTCGCGATCAGCGGGGCCAATCACTGGTACTCGACCGGCGCCCAGCGGGTGCGGGCGATTTCCAACGACCTGGCCAATCGCAGCTTCCGACCTGGCTGGCTGAGGTCGGTCGGGCCGGGCTGGACCAACTGGGCGGTGGAGAGCTTCATGGACGAGGCGGCCCACGCCGCCGGCGTCGACCCCCTCGCCTTCCGCCTGGCCCTGCTGGACGGCGCCGGCCGCAACGCCGGCGGTCCGCCCAGCGCCGTGGGCGGGGCCAGGCGCCAGGCCGCCGTGCTGGCCGCCGTGGCCAAGAAGGCGGGCTGGGGCGCGAAGCTTCCGGCGAACACCGGGCTCGGCATCGCCACGACCTTCGGCCAGGAACGCGACATGCCGACCTGGACCGCCTGCGTCGCCAAGGTCCATGTCGACCGCAGGACCGGGGCGGTGAAGGTGCAGAAGCTGACCCTGGTCACCGACGCCGGGACCATCGTCCATCCGGACGGCGCCCTGGCCCAGGTGCAGGGGGCGAGCCTCTGGGGCCTCAGCCTGGCGCTGTTCGAGGGCACGGAGTTCGCCAAGGGCCAGGTCGCCGACACCAATCTGGACACCTACACGCCCCTGCGGATGAGCGACGTGCCGGAGCTGGACATCAGCTTCACCCCCAGCACCGAGCCTCCCGCCGGCC
>NZ_CANCLE010000093.1 GCF_947378715.1 Phenylobacterium aquaticum | reverse complement strand
TCCGGCACGTCGGGGCTGTCATTGTCGATGGCGGTGAGCGCGGCTTCGACGGCCGAGCGGGCCAGTTCCAGGTCGGTGAACATCTTGGCCGCGCGGTGCTGCAGGGCCTGGAAGGAGCCGATCACCTGGCCGAACTGCACGCGGACCTTGAGATAGTCGAGCGTGGTTTCGAAGGCCTGGACGGCGGCGCCCAGCATTTCGGCGCAGACGCCGGCGCGGGCCCGGTCGAGGGTCTTTTCCAGGACCGGATAGCCCTTGCCTTCTTCGCCCAGCAGGTCGCCGGCCGCGCCGTTGAACTCGACGTTCGAGACGCCGCGGCTGTCGGCCAGCTTCAGGTTCTGCTTGGTGACGCCGGCGTCGTCGGCCTTCACCAGGAACAGGCTGATGCCGTCCTTGTCGCCGGCCGCGCCCGAGGTGCGGGCCGAGACGATGAACAGGCCGGCGGCCGGGCCTTCGAGCACGAAGGTCTTCTTGCCGGTGATCTTGTAGCCCGCGCCGGCCTTCTCGGCCTTGGCGGCGACCTTGTCAGGGGCGTGGTGCGCGCCTTCGTCCACGGCGAGCGTGGCGACCAGCGAGCCGTCGGCGATCTTGGGCAGCCATTCGCCCTTCTGGGCGTCCGAGCCGCCGAGGATCAGGGCCGACGCAGCGGCCAGGCCCGAGGCCAGCAGCGGCGAGGCCGTCAGCGTGCGGCCCATTTCTTCCAGGATCAGGCCCAGGCTCAGATAGCCGAAGTTCGAGCCGCCGAAGTCTTCCGGAATGATCACCCCGGCCCAGCCCATTTCCGCCTGCTCGTTCCAGGCGTCGGCGTCGTAGCCCAGCGGCGTGCCGCTATCGCGCATCTTGCGGAACGCGGTCACCGGGCTTTTTTCCTGCACCCAGCTCTTCGCGGCGTCGCGGAGCATGCTTTGTTCTTCGTTCAGAACAGCCATTTGTCTCTAGTCCCTATGAAATCTCGATGTGTGTCTTATGCGAAGGCCGTTCGCCCCTCTGGCCGCCGACCGTAATCGGCTGACCCTAGGGGCGCCCAAGGCCCTAGTTGTTCTGCGTCAGGTCCGGCAGGCCCAGGATGCGCTTGGAGATGATGTTGTTCTGCACCTCCTGGCTGCCGCCATAGATGGTCGTGGCCTTGCCGCCCAGCCAGCCGCGCACGGCGCCCAGCTCCTCAGGCGTAAAGGTCTCGCCTTCCCAGCCCAGGCCCTGGTGACCCATGATCTCCAGGGTCAGTTCGGCCTTGTCCTGCATCCAGCGGGTGCCGGCGTTCTTCATGATCGAGGTGGCGGCCGAGGGGCCGGAATTGCCCTTCGATTCCATCATCGCGCGCACGGCGGTCTGCTGGAAGGCGCGGCCGTCGATCTCGTTCATGATGATGCGGGTGCGCAGGTCGGTGTCCGACAGGCGGCCGTCGGCGTCTTCGCCGACATAGTCCTTGGCCAGCTTCGGCAGCGGCTTGGCCGCCATGCCGAACCCGCCGCCGCCGCCGGCGCCCGACAGGCCCGAACGCTCATGCTGCAGCAGGCGCTTGGCGATGGTCCAGCCGCCGTTCAGCGGGCCGACCAGGTTCTTCTTGTCCGCCTTGGCGTCGGTCAGGAAGGTTTCGCAGAAGGGCGAGTTGCCGGCGATCAGCTTGATCGGCCGCACTTCGACGCCCGGCTGATGCATGGTGAAGAGGACGAAGGAAATGCCTTCGTGCTTCTTCGAGGTATCGGTCCGCACGAGGCAGAAGCACCAGTCCGCGTATTGAGCGCCTGACGTCCAGATCTTTTGGCCGTTAATCAGGTAATGGTCGCCCTTGTCCTCAGCCTTGCACTGAAGAGAGGCCAGGTCGGAACCGGCGCCCGGCTCCGAGAAACCTTGGCACCACTGAAGATCGCCACGGCAGATGGGCGGAATATGCTCCATCTTCTGATCTTCGGTGCCGTACTCCAGCAGAGTCGGGCCGAACATCATCACGCCCATGCCGCCGATCGGGTTATAGGCGCCGGCGCGGCCGAATTCCTGCTGGATCACCCGGCCCTCGGCCGCCGACAGGCCGCCGCCACCATAGGCCGCCGGCCAGGTGGGAACGCCCCAACCCTTGGCGCCCACCGCCTTGCGCCAGGCTTCCTGGTCGGCGCTGGGGGTCGCGCGCTCCTCGCGCATCATCGGGTTCGGACGGCCCTTGAGTCCGGCCGGGAAGTTGGCCTCGACCCATCCGCGCACTTCGCCGCGGAAGGCCTCGAGGTCACCGCCTCCAAAGTCAGCCATGAAAAGTCTCCATTGAAAAATCGTCGGTTCAAAAAAGTCCGGTCAAACGCCGGTGAAGTTGGTCCCTAATGGCTCTGGGTCAGATCGGGCAGACCCAGGATGCGCTTCGAGATGATGTTGTTCTGCACCTCGTTGGAACCCCCATAGATCGAACCCGCCTTGCCGGAAAGCCAGCCGCGCACGGCGGCCAGTTCTTCGGGGGTGAAATCGCCACCCTCCCAGCCCAGGCCCTGGGCGCCCATGAACTCGAGCGTCAGTTCCGCCCGGTCCTGGGCGACCTTCATATTGGCGTTCTTCATGATCGAGGTGGCGGCCGAGGGGCCGGAATTGCCCTTGGACTCCTGGGCCGCGCGGGCGACGGTCAGTTGCAGGGCGCGCTGGTCGATCTCGTTGAGGACGACCCGGGTGCGCAGGTCGCTGTCGGCCAGCCGGCCGGCCGCGTCTTCCCCCACATACTTCTTGGCGATCACGCCGAGCGCCGGCTCCTTGGACTTCGACGAGCCCATGCGGCCGCCCATGCCCGAGCGTTCATGCTGCAGCAGGCGCTTGGCCACGCTCCAGCCGCCGTTCAGCGGTCCGATCAGGTTTTCCTTCGGCACCTTCACGTCGGTGAAGAAGGTTTCGCAGAAGGGCGAGTTGCCGGCGATCAGCTTGATCGGGCGAACTTCAACATTCGGCTGGTGCATCGAGAAGACCACGAAGGAAATACCTTCGTGCTTCTTGGTGTTGTCTGTGCGGACTAGGCAGAAGATCATGTCGGCATACTGACCACCGCTTGTCCAGATCTTCGAACCGTTGACCAGGAAGTGGTCGCCCTTGTCCTCGGCCTTGGTCTGCAGGCTGGCGAGGTCGGAGCCGGCGCCCGGCTCGGAGAAGCCCTGGCACCAGCGCACCTTTCCCGTCGCGATGTCGGGGATGTACTTCTGCTTCTGCTCTTCCGTGCCGTATTCCAAGAGCGTCGGGCCGAACATGTTGACGCCCATGCCGACGATCGGATTGACCGCGCCGATGGCGGCCATCTCCTGGGCCAGCACCCGGGTCTCGGCCGGCGACAGGCCGCCGCCGCCCAGGGACTTCGGCCAGGTGGGAACGCCCCAGCCCTTGGCGGCCATGCGCTCTTTCCAGACGGCGTGGTCGCCCTCCGGCTTGGCCGGGCTCATCACCAGGGCTTCGAGGGCGGCCTTGTCGGCGCCCAGGGACGCGGGGAAATTGGCGGCGAGCCAGTCGCGCGCCTCAGCGCGAAACGCCTCGGTATCAGCGCCTCCGAAATCAGCCATAAAAATTCTCCCTAAAATTCATTATGTTATCAGTCATTATAACACGAATTTCGTCCGGAAGGAGTCCCGCTACTTCGGGTCCGGCAGGCCAAGCACGCGCTTGGACACCACGTTGAGATTGATCTCCGACGTGCCGCCCTCGATCGAATTGCCCTTCGAGCGCAGCCAGGTCCGGACGGCGGCCAGTTCGGCGGGCGAATAGCCCTCGCCGGTCCAGCCGACGCCGGCCATGCCCAGGGCCTCGACGATCAGTTCGTTGCGGTCCTGGGCGATCTTGGCGCCGGCGTATTTCATGATCGAGGTGGCGGCCGAGGGGCCATTGCCGGCCCGGGACTCGTCGGCCGCACGGCGCACGGTCAGCTGGAAGGCGCGGGTCTCCATCTGGTGTTCGATGACCCGGCGGCGCAGATCGGAATCCGCCAGCCGGCCGGTCTCGTCCAGGCCCACATAGTCCTTGGCCGCCTGCTCGACGGTCAGCGCGAACACCGGCGCGCCGATCGAACCGCCGCCCAGGCCCGCCGAGATGTTGTCGCGCTCGAACTGCAAGAGCCGCTTGGCCACCGTCCAGCCGCCGTTCAGCGGGCCGAACAGCTGGTCCTTGGGAACCTTCACGTCGGTGAAGAAGGTCTCGCAGAACGGCGAGGTGCCGTTGATCAGCAGGATCGGCCGCACCTCGACGCCCGGGGCGGTCATGTCGATCAGCACGAAGGAAATCCCCTCGTGTTTTTTCGAAGAATCGGTACGGACCAGGCAGAAGCACCAGTCGGCGAGGTTGGCCCCGCTCGTCCAGATCTTCGACCCGTTGATCAGCCAGTGGTCGCCCTTGTCCTCGCACTTGGTCTGCAGGCTGGCGAGGTCGGAGCCGGAGCCCGGCTCGGAATAGCCCTGGCACCAGCGGACCGAACCCGTGACGATCCCGGGCAGGTGCTGGCGCTTCAGGGCCTCGGTCCCGTACTCGATCAAGGTCGGGCCGAACATCATCACGCCCATGCCGCCGATCGGGTTGCGGGCGCCGATCTTGGCCATTTCCTCGGCCAGCACCCGGGCCTCGGCGCGGGACAGCCCGCCGCCGCCATACTCGGCCGGCCAGGTCGCGACGCCCCAGCCCTTGGCGCCCATGCGCTCGCGCCAGAGCCTGGCGTCGGGGCTTTCCTTGCCGCCCCCCATGCCGGCCAGCTGGGCGGCCGGATCATTGGCCAGCTCCGCCGGGAAGTTGGCCTCAAGCCAGTCGCGCGCTTCCTTGCGGAAGGCCTCGGTGTCGGCGCCGCCGAAATCAGCCATGGAAATTCGCCTTCAGTCGAAAATGGGTCGAACAAACAAAGGTCTGTGGACGCCGCCCGCCAAAATTTCGGGCGCCGCCGGTCGGGTCTATTTCGGGTCGGGCAGGCCCAGCACGCGCTTGGCCACCACGTTGATGTTCACTTCCGAGGTGCCGCCCTCGATGGAGTTGCCCTTGGACCGCAGCCAGCCGCGCACGGCGGTGATCTCCAGGCCGCTATAGGCGTCGCCATCCCAGCCCAGGCCCTGGGCGCCCATGGACTCGACCATCAGTTCCGAGCGCTCCTGAGCGAAGGACGCGGCCGCGTACTTTATGATCGAGGTCGCCGCGCTCGGACCATTGGAGGCCTTGGCCTCGGCGGCGGTGCGCTGGATGGTCATGAACAGCGTGCGGAAGTCCATGTTGTTCTTGGTGATCCGGGTGCGCAGGTCGGCGTCGGCCAGGGCCCCGCTTTCGTCCACGCCCAGATAGGTCTTGGCGATCGAACCCAGATCGCCGGCCGCGCCGCCGGCTCCGCCGCCGCCGCCGAAGCCGCCTGAGATGTTTTGGCGCTCATACTGCAGGAGCCGCTTGGCGATTTCCCAGCCGCCATTGACCTTGCCGATCAGATTGGCCTTAGGAACCTTCACGTCGGTGAAGAAGGTCTCGCAGAACGGGCTCTCGCCGGAGATCAGCTGGATCGGGCGGGTCTCGACGCCCGGCGTGGTCATGTCGATCAGCACGAAGGAAATGCCCTCGTGCTTCTTGGAGGTGTCGGTCCGGACCAGGCAGAAGCACCAGTCCGCCTTGTTGGCGTAAGATGTCCAGATTTTTTGGCCGTTAATCAGCCAGTGGTCGCCCTTGTCCTCGCACTTGGTTTGCAGGGAGGCGAGGTCGGACCCGGCGCCCGGTTCCGAATAACCTTGGCACCACCGAAAATCGCCATTGATGATCTTGGGCAGGTGTTCTTTTTTCTGGTCCTCGTTGCCGTATTCCAGCAGCACGGGACCCAGCATCCAGATGCCGAATGAGGCCAGGGGCTGGCGGTACTTGCCGGCCGAGAGCTCCTGCTCGAAGGCCCGGGCCTGGGCCGGGGTCAGGCCGGCGCCGCCATACTCCGTGGGCCAGGTGGGCGCGGTGTAGCCCTTGGCCGCCGCGGCGCGCATCCAGACCGTCTGGGGATCGTCGGAGCCCGCGAAGGCGCGGCCGCCCCAGATGGCTTCCGAATCGGTCTTGGCCTTGGGGTCGCGTAGTTCCGCAGGATAGTTGGCTTCAAGCCAGCCGCGCACTTCACCCCGGAATGCGTCGAGGTCGCCGCCGCCGAAGTCGGCCATGGAATTCTCCCGTCAGAAACATAGGCTTTTCGCGCGCCACATTAGCGTCGGGCGCCTCAAGAGCAAGGGAAACGAACGCTTGTTTGACCTACGCGGCGGCGGTGGCCGTGGATGCGATCGCCCTGTATGAGGGGACATCTTTCACGGCGCATGGACGGTAGATGAGATTCTGGTGGGAACTGAAGCCGGCCCTGTTCGCCGCAGCTCCCTTCGTGGGCGCCGCCCTGACCCTGGGCGCGGGCGTCATGCTGCTGATCTCTGGCGCGACCCCTTCGGTGCCGGACCATTTCATGGTGGTCTGGGACCACACCCCGGCCTTCCTGATCGAGACCAGCCACTTCCTGTCGAGTGTCATGGGCCTGACCCTGGTGATGCTGGCCTTCGGTCTGAGGGCGCGCCTCGGCGGCGCCTGGGCCGCGACCATGGCCGCCCTGCTGATCGCCGCCCCGCTCGCCCTGCTGAAGGGTTTCGTCTGGGAGGAATCCACGGCGCTGCTGGTCCTGGCCCTGCTGCTGTCGCCGTTCCGCGCCGCCTTCCCGCGCGAATCGACCCTGACCCGGATGGAGATCACCCCCGGCTGGCTGTTCTCGGCCTTCGCGGTGCTGCTGGGCGCGGGGCTGGTCGGGCTGTGGTCGTTCCAGCATGCCGACTATGGCGACCAGCCGTTCTGGAAGACCATGGTCGACGCCGACGCCGCGCGCTCCATGCGCGCCTGGGGCGGCTCGGCCATCGCCCTGTTCGCCTTTGGGCTTTGGCGGCTGTTGGCTACGGCGGCGACGCCGAAGATCATCGGCGAGGCCGACCCCGATTTCCACAAGGTGCGCGCCATACTGGCCAGCGCCGAGGCCGCCGAGCCGGGCTCCAACCTGGCGCTGCTGGGCGACAAGCGGTTCCTGTTCTCGGCCTCTGGCGACAGCTTCCTGATGTTCGGGGTGCGCGGCCGGTCCTGGATCGCGCTGGGCGCTCCGGTCGGCCAGCGTAGCGAACGACTGGAACTGCTCTGGCGGTTCCGTGAGCTCGCCGACGCCCATGCGGCGCGCTGCGGCATCTACGGCATCGGCGCCGATGACCTGCCCGATATCGTCGAACTCGGCTTCTCCATCCAGAAGGTGGGCGAGTCTGCGGCCGTGCCGCTGGACAGCTTCCAGATCGAGGGCCGCAAGCGCGGCAACCTGCGTCGCGCCTGGCGCAAGGCAGGGGAGGAGGGGGCGACCTTCGAGATCGTCCTGCCGCCCCGGGTGGGCGAGATCCTGCCGGACCTGGCGGCCATCTCCGAGGCCTGGCTCGCCAATCATGCCGGCGGCGAGAAGGGCTTCTCCATGGGCGGGTTCCATCCGGGCTATGTGCCGGAGTTCCCGGTGGCCGTGGTGCGCTTCGAAGGTCGGATCGTGGCTTTCGCCACCCTGTGGACCACCGCGGCGCGCACCTCCTTCTCCATGGACCTGATGCGCTACGGCGACGACGCGCCCAAGAACATCATGGACTATCTGTTCGTCGAGCTGATCGCCTGGGGTCGGGCTCAGGGCTATCAGGCCTTCGAGTTCGGCATGGCCCCGCTGGCCGGGCTTGAGGACCGGCCGCTCGCGCCGATCCTGTCGCGGGTCGGCCATATGTTCTTCGAGCGCGGCGAGGACCTGTACAATTTCCAGGGCGTACGCCGGTACAAGGACAAGTACGACCCGCTCTGGCAGCCGCGCTATATCGCCGCCCCACGCAAATGGACCATCCCCCTGTTGCTGGCCGATGTCGGGCTGTTGTCCTCCGGCGGGGTCGCGGGCCTGGCCAAGCGCCCGAAGAAGACCGAGGAGCCCGCGCCGCTGCGCGAAGCCGCCTGACCAGGGCTCAGGGACGTCCGGTCGTGACGCCCAGCAGGTTCACCAGATGGACCAGGAAGATCATCCCGCCGGTCGCGGCGGTGACCATGATCAGGCGCCACGGCATGAGCCGTGGCCCGCGACGCGGATCCCAGGGCCGGGCGCCGCGCCAGCCGCTGAACAGGGCGATGGCGGTCAGGACGGCGATGACCGCCAGAGTGGTGGAAAGGCTCATCTGCGACGCCCTACCGCAGGCCCGCCCCCGCGGCAAAGGTGAACGTCGCGTTAACCCTTCACCAACCGTTAACCACGCTGGGGCTTGGCTTCTCTCAGCAGCCCCCGTCATCCACAGGCAATCGCGTGAGACGCTATATCTAGCGTTAACGTCGCGTTTACACCCCAGGGATCGGTGGCTAGCGTCAAAATCTAGTGCTGGGAGAACGATTCGGTATGACGTCTGGGGCGCCATGGAGCGTCAAGGGGATAGACCCTAAGGCGCGGGAGGTCGCAAAGGACCTTGCCCGGCGCGAGGGACTGACTCTCGGCGAATGGCTGAACCGGATGATCCTCGAGGAAGAGGGCCCGGAGGACATAGCGTCCGAGAGCTACTTCACCGACACCAAGTTCGCCCCCGACACCCGGTTCATCGAGGAGCCCGACGAGATCGAGGCTCCGGCTCCGCCGCCGCCCCAGTTCCAACAGCAGGCGCCGCCGCAGGTCGAGCGGCCGGTCCGCACCTATTACGAGACCCCCCGGCGGTCCGAGCCCGAAGCCGCCCCCCAGCGGCCGGCGCCCTCGCGCTTTGAGGCGCCGGAGCATCCCGCCGATGAACTGGGCCGCGTCGCCCTGGCGCTGGATCGGCTGACCGAGCGGATCGAGACCTCAGAGGGCCGCACCGGCCTGGCCGTCACGGGCGTCGAGCATTCGGTGCGCGACGCGATCGCCCGTATCGAGGCCGCCGAGCGCGAGAGCGTCGCGGTCGCCGCCCGCTTCGAGGGCGCGGTCGAGGAGGCCCGCACCGAGCAGGCGCGGACGGCTGAACGCCTGCGCCGCGTCGAACAGGAGGCCCAGGGCCCCCGATCGGCCGAGGCCCTGCGCGCCCTGGAACAGGCGCTCGGCAAGGTCGCCAACCATCTCTATGAGGGCGAGGCGCGCACTCGCGAGACCCTGACCGCCCTGCGCGCGCGGGTCGAGCAGACCGAGCCCAATGGCGCGGCTTCCGTCGACGTCATCGAGCAGGTCGTCAACCGCGTGGGCGCGCGCCTGGACGAGGTCGAGGCCCGCACGACCGAGGCCATGGACAGCCTGAGGGCGGCCTTCACCGGGCTCGACAGCCGGGTGAAGTCGGTCGAGGGCGGCGGTTCGCCGGCCATTGACCAACGCCTGGAGCAACTGGCCGCCAATCTGTCGAACCGGGTCGAGGCGACGCGGAGCGAGGTCGCCCAGAAGCTGCAGGTCGCGGCCGACGGACGTTTCGACCGGATGGAGCGCAAGCTCTCCGAAATGGCCGAGCATGTGCGGCGGGCGGAACAGCGCTCCGCCCAGGCGATCGAGCGGATGGGCCGGGAGGTCCTGACCATGGCCGAGACCCTCAACCGTCGAGTCCAGAGCACCGAGAACCGCAGCGCCGACGCCATCGAGCAGGTGGGCGGCGAGGTGGCTCGCATCGCCCAGGCGATGGAATCGCGACTGGGCAAGACCGAGAACGTTCACGCCGAGGCCCTGGAGAAGCTGGGCGCCGAGATCGGCCGCATCACCGACCGCCTCACCGAACGGATCGCCAGCTCCGAGCGCCGCTCGGCCCAGGCCATCGACGACGTTGGCGAACAGGTGGCCCGCGTCACGGAGAAGATGAACCAGCGGAGCGAGCGCGCCTCCGACGATCTGGTGGAGCGGATCCGCCAGAGCGAGGAGCGCACCGCCCGCCTGCTGGAGGAAGCCCGCGAGAAGATCGATGCGCGCCTGGCCGAGACCGGCCGGCGCATGCAGGAATCCATCGCGGCCGGCCCGGTGGCGGTCGCCGCTCCGGCGCCGCCCAAGCGCGAGGCGCCGTCGCCCTTCGGCGAAGACCCCTTCCCCAGCTTCGGGACGGGTGAGGTCGAGGGCGATCCCTTGGCCCGTCAGGCGTTCTCCGCGCCGTTGACCCCGCCCGAGACCGGCCAGGCCTATGCCGCGCCGTTCCCCAACGAACCCCAGCGCCCGGCCTTTGACGCCCAGGACTTCGAAGCCGCCGACGGCTTCGCGGATCTGTCGCCCAGCGCCTCCGACGATTTCGGCGCCGATGACTTCACCGACGATCCCGCGATCGACGAGGCGCCCGCCGACTTCATGGCCGTGGGCGACCCGCCGCAGGTTCGCGACCCGTCCCGTCCGCTCTCCACCCGCGAGGTCATCGAGCAGGCCCGCGCGGCGGCCCGCGCCGCCAGCCAGTCCGACGCCAAGGCGCGCAAGGCCAAGGACCGACCGGCCAAGCCGGAAAAGCTCGCCAAGCCGGCGGGTGGGGCCTCGCTGTTCGCGGGCTTCGGCGCCCAGCGTCCGAAGCGCTCGGCAGGGTCGTCCCTGCAGACCGCCCTGCTGGTGGTCGGCGGCGCCGCGGCGCTCAGCGTTGGCGCAGCGGGCTTCGTGCTGATGGAAGGCAAGCCCGGCGGCGCTCCGCCGCAGCGGGTGGCCGATGCGATCAGCGCCATGTCGGGCGGTAAGGCCAAGGAGATCATGGCCTCCGAGGCAGACACCACCCCGTTCGGGCCCAGCCCGCGGGTGTCGGTGGCCCTGGCGCCCCAGGCGATCACCCCGGTGGCGCCGGTCTCGGCTGACACCCCGGATCTGTCCGGCCGCTTCGAAGCCGCGACCACGGCGGTCGAGCAGGCCAAGCCGGGCGGTGTCGACGACCTCAAGAAGGTGGCCGCCAGCGGCTACGCCCCTGCCCAGTTCTATCTCGCCAAGCTCTATGAGAATGGCGAGGGCGGGGTGAAAAAGGATCTGATCGAAGCCCGTCGCTGGACCGAGCGCGCCGCCGAGGGCGGTGACCGCAAGGCCATGCACAATCTCGGCATCGCCTATTTCTCCGGCGCGGGCGGGGCCAAGAACTCCACCACGGCCGCCCAGTGGTTCCGCCGCGCGGCCGACCTGGGCCTGGTCGACAGCCAGTACAATCTGGCGGCGCTCTATGAGCAGGGACTGGGGGTCAGCCAGAACCCGGCCGAGGCCTATAAGTGGTACCTGATCGCCGCCCGCACCGGCGACGGCGATGCGCGCAAGCGCGCCGACCAGCTGAAGACCACCCTGTCGCCCGACGCCCGGACCGTGGCCGAGCGCGCGGCCTCCGCCTTCCGTCCGGCCCAGCAGAACCCCTCGGCGACGCCGCCCGCCACCGCCAGCCTGGGCGCGGCCCCGCCGGTGGTCGCCACCGCCCAGAAGGCGCTGTCGCGGCTGGGCTACTACCAGGGCCCGACGGATGGCTCGCCCTCGCCGGCGCTCAAGCTGGCCGTCGCCGCCTATCAGCGCGACCAGGGCGTGGCCGCCACGGGCGTGCTGGACCCGGGCACGGTCTCGCGTCTGGCGATCTTCACGCGCTGATCCGCCGAAAGCGGGGCTTTACCTTCGCGCGTCTCGTAGGCCATGGTTGAGCCTGCGAGGCCCAGGCTGCTTTCGGGAGACCTACGTGGACGCAGAGTCCGACGCGCCTCGCGCCATCTGGGTCATCGCCCTTCTGGGGCTTAGCGGCTTTCCGATCTCGGCGGCGGTCTATGCCTACGGTTCCGGCGTCATGGCCGGCCATGGGCTCAATGTGCTGATCACCTGGTCGGGCGTGATGCTGGGCTTCCTGGGCGGTATCCGCTGGGGGCTGGAAAGCGGCCGGACCGATCCGCGCTGGACCCGGCTGGCGGTTTCCACCCTGTCGCCGATCAGCGCCTGGGGCCTGGTCGCCCTGCGCGGCGACATCGACGACGCCTGGATCCTCACCGGCTTCATCGCCGCCTTCATCCTGCAATGGCTGTTCGACCAGCAGGCGCCGGACACGCCCTCGCGCTTCCCCCGCCTGATGACGGTCCTGACCCTGGGGGCCTGCGTGTCCCTGGCCCTGGCCCTGGAAAAAGCCCTGCGGATGTAGGGATCAGTCGCCGGTCAGCGAACGCCAGCCGACCGCGTGGACGCGATGGGGGCCCAGGGCTCCGGCCAGGGGCGGGCGGATGAACATCCCGGCGAAGGCCGCGTCGCGGACATTCAGTCCTCCGGCATAGGCGCCGAAGGCCGGCAGGATCACCCGCTCCCCGTCGCTGATGAAACACCGCCGGCGCACCGTGCCCCGGGTGGCCGTCACCCGCGCGGCAGGATGCAGGTGGCCGGCCACCTCGCTGAATTGCGGTCCGGCCTGGGGTTCGTGGCGCAGGGTCAGGCCCGCCAGGACCAGTTCGTCGGCGATCTCGCCGGGCAGGGCGCGGGGGCCGTCGGCGTCGTGATTGCCGACGACCCAGATCAGGGTTCGCCCCTGGGCCAGGGCCCGCAGCCGCGCCGCGTCGTCGGCGGCCAACCGCTCCTCGGATCGGCCGTCGTGGAACGTGTCGCCCAACAGCACTATGGCGTCGGGGCGGAGCGCCTCGGCCTCGGCCGCCAGCCGACCCAGGGTCTCGCGGGTGTCATAGGGGGGCAGCATCTGGCCCCGCGCCGCATAGGCGCTGCCCTTTTCCAGGTGCAGATCGGCGACGATCAGCACTCGTGACGCCTCCAGCCACAGGGCGCCAGACGCCCGCATCAAGACCTGGACCCCGGCGACCGTGGTGCGAAGGCCGCCACAGGCGCTGACGGCGAAGTCATAGGCGGGGCGGGGCAGGGCGCTCATTGGGTGGCCTCGGCGATCAGGTCGTCCTCGGCCTCGGACAGGATCATCTCTCCGGCCCCGCCGGGGGAGCGCTCCTTGCCGATCTCCAGCAGGATCGGCACCGAGAACGGCGAAAGGTGGTCAAGCGCGGCGTGACGGATGCGGCCCTTGATCCGGTTCAACAACTGGCCCAGCCGCGCCACGTCAATCAGGCCGGTGGCGGCGTCCTGGCGCGCGCAGCGCAGCAGCAGGTGGTCGGGTTGGTGGCGGCGCAACACGTCGTAGATCAGATCCGTGGAGAAGGTCACCTGGCGACCGGACTTCTGATGCTCGCCGGGGAATCGGCGCTCGATCAAGCCCCCGATGATGGCGCATCCTTTGAAGGCGCGCTTCATCATGAAGCTCTCGGCCAGCCAGGCCTCCAGATCGTCGCCCAGCATGTCCTGGTCGAACAGTTCGTCATAGTCGAGCCCGTCCAGGGGCTTCAGCGCCCAGACCGCGACCGCGTAGTCGTTGCAGACGAAGCCCAGGGGCGCGGCGCCCATCCGCTCCAGCCGGCGCGTCAACAGCATGGCGAGCGTGGTGTGCGCCAGCCGGCCCTCGAAGGGGTAGCAGACCAGGAAATGGCGACGCCCGCGCGGGAAGGTCTCGAGCAGCAGTTCGTCCTCGCCGACGATCAGCGAGCGGTCCTTCTGCATTTCCAGCCATTCGCGCACATCGGCGGGCAGCACCTGCCAATGGGCCTCGTCGAACATCAGCTCGCGCACCCGCTTGGCCAGGAAGGTCGAGAGCGCGAACTTCGAGCCGCCCCAAGAGGGCATCTTCGGATCCTTGTCGGCGGCGGGACTGACCAGGACGTCCAGACCCGTCACCGCCACCAGCTTCCAGACCTGGCCGGCGAAGACGAAGGTGTCGCCGGGGTCGAGCATTTCCAGATAGCCCTCCTCGACCTCGCCGATCTTGCGGCCGCCGCGCAGGGACTTGCCCATGGCGATCCGCACCGACAGCACGGCCGGCGACAGGATCGCTCCGACATTCAGCCGGTGGCGCTGGGCCGTGGCGGCGTCGCGCACCCGCCACAGCCCGTCCTGGCCCTTCACGATCCGACGGAACCGGTCATAGGTCTTGAGCGCGTAGCCGCCGGTCGAGACGAAATCGACGACCTGCTCGAAGTCCTCGTAAGCAAGGTCGCAATAGGGGCCGGCGGCGGTGACCTCGTCATAGAGCCTGAGCAGGTCGAAGGGCTCGGAACAGGCCAGGCCCATGATGTGCTGGGCCAGCACGTCCAGCGCCCCATCGCGGGCCGCGTCGCCGTCGAAGCGGTTCTCGGCTATGGCCTCGCGCGCCGCCTGGCACTCCAGCATCTCGAAACGGTTGGCCGGCACGAACAGGGCTCGGCTGGGCTCGTCCAGACGGTGATTGGCCCGGCCGATCCGCTGCACCATGCGGCTGGCGCCCTTGGGCGAGGCCAGCTGGATGACCAGGTCGACATCGCCCCAGTCGATGCCGAGGTCGAGGGTCGAGGTGCAGACGACGGCCCTCAACTCGCCCCGCGCCATGGCCGCCTCGACCTTGCGTCGCTGCTCGGCGGCGAGCGAGCCATGATGCAGGGCGATCGGCAGGTTGTCCTCGTTCAGCCGCCACAGCTCCTGGAAGGCGAACTCGGCCTGGAAGCGGGTGTTGACGAAGACCAGGGCGGTCTTGGCCCCGCGAATGACGTCATAGACCTCGGCCATGGCGTGCTGGGCGGTGTGACCGGCCCAGGGCACCCGGCCCTCGGACAGCAGCATGTCGACGATCGGCTGCGCCCCGGCGGGGCCGCGCACCAGGTCGACGGCCCTCTCTTCCCCGGCTTCGGGCGGCGTGAACCCCAGCCATCGCTGGATCACGGCCGGATCATCCACCGTCGCCGACAAGCCCACGCGGCGCATGTTCGGGGCGAAGATCTGCAGCCTGGCCAGAGCCAGGGCCAGCAGGTCGCCGCGCTTGGACGCATGGATGGCGTGGATCTCGTCGACGATCACGCAGGCCAGGTTCTCGAAATAGAGCCTCGCCCCCTCCCAGGCGCAGAACAGGGCGAGCTGCTCGGGCGTGGTCAAGAGGATGTCTGGCGGCCTCACCCGCTGGCGTTGCTTGCGGGATATGCCGGTGTCGCCGGTGCGGCTCTCGGCCACGATGGGCAGGCCCATCTGGAGGATCGGCGCCATCAGGTTACGCTCGACATCGACCGCCAGGGCCTTGAGCGGCGAGATATAGAGGGTGTGGATTCCGCGCGGCGTGTTGGAGGGCGGGCGTTCTGCGAGCTCGATCAGGCTGGGCAGGAAGCCGGCGAGCGTCTTGCCGCCGCCGGTCGGTGCGATCAGCAGGGCGTCGCGCCCGGCCCGCGCCTTGGCGATCATCTCCAGCTGATGGGCGCGCGCGCTCCAGCCCCGGCCCGCGAACCAGGCAGCGAAGCGATCGGGAAGGAGATGGGGGCCGGCCCCCGCGTCTTCGGCCATCGTCTCGCCTATAGCATGTTCCCGTTCCGTTTCACGCCGAAACCGGCTAGTCGGATCAGGTGAACGCGCTAGCCCCGAGTCTCGACCTCGCCCCGGCCCTGGTGGTGCTGCCGGGCCCGCGCGCCGCGGCGGCCGACGCCGTGAAGGCGGCGGCGATCCGCGCGCCCGACGCCCGCGATCTGTTCGAGCACGGCCCCGTGCTGGTGGCCCACGCGGCCATGACCGCCAAGCGCCTGGGGCTCAACATGCCGCCCCG
>NZ_CANCLE010000092.1 GCF_947378715.1 Phenylobacterium aquaticum | reverse complement strand
GCCCAGCAGGACGGCTTCCTGCCCTTCGTGGAGGAGGGGATCGTCACCCTGGTCGGCGCCACCACCGAGAACCCGTCCTTCGAACTGAATGGGGCGCTCCTGTCGCGTTGCCAGGTCTTCGTGCTCAAGCGGCTGGACGACGAAGCGCTAGGCGCCTTGCTCGACAAGGCCGAGATTCACGAAGCCAAGCCCCTGCCACTGGAGCCTGAGGCCCGCCAGGCCTTGATCGCTCTGGCCGACGGCGATGGACGCTATCTGCTGACCCTGTCGGAGACCCTGTTCAACATCGGCACGGCCAAGCCCCTGACCACCAAGGAACTGGGCCAGATCCTGCAAAAGCGCAGCCCGGCCTATGACAAGGACCGGGAGGGGCACTACAACCTCGTCTCCGCCCTGCACAAGTCGATCCGAGGCTCCGATCCGGACGCCGCGCTCTATTGGCTGTGCCGTATGCTGGATGGCGGCGAGGACCCGCTGTTCATCGCGCGGCGACTGATCCGCGCAGCCGCCGAGGACATCGGCGAGGCCGACCCCATGGCCCTGGTCATCGCCAACGCCGCCAAGGACACCTACGATTTCCTGGGCTCGCCCGAGGGCGAGATCGCGCTGGCCCAGCTGGTGGTGCATCTGGCCGCTGCGCCCAAGTCCAACGCCGTCTACATGGCCTACAAGGCCGCCATGCGCGCGGCCAAGGAGACCGGATCCCTGGCGCCGCCGGCCCACATCCTCAACGCGCCGACCAAGCTGATGAAGGACCTGGGCTACGGCAAGGGCTACGCCTATGACCACGACGCCGAGGGCGGCTTCTCCGGCCAGAACTATTTCCCGGACGGCATGGCGCGCCGCAAATTCTATGATCCCAAGGGCGAGGGGGTGGAGGCTCGGATCAAGGACCGTCTCGACCGCTGGGCCGAGATCCGCGCCCGCCGGGGAGATCAGGGATGAAGTCGCCACTGCACCGCCGCCCCGCCGTCAAGCCCGATCCCGGCCTGAAACCTGTCGCGCTCAGCGCCGATGAGATCGCCTTCGTCCGTAGCCTGGTGATCTATCAGGACCCGCATATCGTGGCGCTCAACAAGCCTTCGGGCCTGTCCAGCCAGGGCGGTCGGGGCCAGGTCCATACCCTGGACGAGATGCTCTGGGCCTTCGCCAAGCCGGGCAAGGCCAGGCCGCGCCTGATCCACCGGCTGGACCGCGACACCTCCGGCGTGATTCTCACCGCCCGCACCAAGCCGGCGGCAGGTTTCCTCGGCAAGGCCATGATGGCGCGGAAGTTTTCCAAGACCTACCAGGCCGTCGTCACCCCCGGCGCGCCTGATCCGGCAGAGGGGATGATCGACCAGGCCCTGCGCCGCGACGAGGTCGGCCGCGAGGCCTATATGCGCACCTGTCCGCCCGATCATGCCGACGCTGAGACCGCCGTCAGCCGCTATCGCACCCTGGCCACGGCGCCTGGCGCGGCGCTGATGGAGCTGTCGCCGGAGACCGGCCGCATGCACCAGCTGAGGGTCCACCTGGCCTCGATCGGCCGACCGATCGCCGGCGACGCCCGCTATGGAGGGGCCCTCGCGGTCGGGGGTCACGCCGTGCCCCGGCTGATGCTGCACGCCGGCGCGCTGGAGTTCCCGCACCCCAGTGGCGGCTTCAAACGGATCACCGCCCCGCCGCCCGCGGACATGGCTGATCTTATCGAGGCCCTGGGTTTGAAGGCCTGACCGGAACGTCGCCTCAGCCTGGCCGTTTTTCGCGGCAAGATGCGGAAGCTGCTCCATTTTCACGCCGCCGGATGATGTGATGTCGAAACTCGCCCCCCTGCTTGTCGCCCTGGCCCTCGGAACGGGGCTTGCCGCCTGCGCCAGCGCGCCGACGCTCTATGCGCCGGCCAGCGGTCCGCGCGGGGTCGGGTTCTCGGAATACCGGCTGGAGACCAACCGCTTCCGGATCACCTTCCGGGGCGGGCCGGGCGCGCCCATGGCTCAGGTGGCCGACTACGCCCTGTTGCGGGCGTCTGACCTGACCCTGGCCCAGGGCTATGACTGGTTCCGGGTGTCGGAGCGCTACATGTCCCAGACCGCGCCCAGCTCGGGCACGCGGCTGTCGATCGGCACCGGCAGCGGGTCCTTCGGCCGCCATGGCGGCATAGGACTCGGCCTCGGAACCAGCTTCGACCTCGGCGGCGGTCCGTCCCTGTCACAGACCCTGGAGATCGTGATGGGCAAGGGCGCTCCCCCCACTGGCGCGGACGTCTATGACGCCCGTGACGTGCGCCGGACCATCGCGCCGCGCGTCTAGGGCTTCTCTGGAGGCGGCGCCCGTCGCATAAGGGCGCATGGAAAAGTATCTGCTTGTGGCGGCGGGCGGCGCCGCCGGCTCGGTGGCCCGCTACAGCCTGGGGGTCCAGGCCATGCGCTGGTTCGGGCCCGGCTGGCCCTATGGCACCTTCACGGCCAACATCATAGGCGGCCTGTTGATGGGCTTCCTGGTCGGTTTCCTCGCCCATCGCGGCGGGCCGGACCAGGAGCGGCTGCGGGTGCTGCTGGCCGTGGGCGTGCTGGGCGGTTTCACGACCTTCTCGTCCTTTTCGCTGGAGACGGCCCTGATGATCGAGCGCAAGGCCTATGGCGGCGCGGCGACCTATGCGGCTGGCTCGGTGTTCCTGGCCATTTCCGCCCTGTTCATGGGCCTGATGATCGCGCGCCGGGTGTTCGCATGAAAGAAGTCCGCAACCTGGTCGTCGAGGCCGGCGAGGCCGGCGATGAGGGCGTCCGCCTGGACCGCTGGTTCCGGCGGCGCTGGCCGCACCTGTCCAATATCCAAATCCAGAAGCTGACCCGCTCAGGCCAGATCCGCGTCGACGGCGGTCGCGCCAAGCCGGAGACCCGGCTGGCGGCCGGCGCCCAGATTCGCGTTCCGCCCTTGCCCGATCCGCCGCCCAAGGGCGAGGAGGCCCGGGCCAAGGGCATCGACCCGCGCGAGGCGGTCTATGCCCGATCCCTCGTGCTCTATGAGGACGAGGAGGTCCTGGCGCTCAACAAGCCAGCTGGCCTCGCCGTGCAGGGCGGCACCAAGACCGTCAAGCACATCGACCGGCTGCTTTCGGCCTGGGGGGAGGGCCTCACCCGACCGCGCCTGGTCCATCGCCTGGACCGCGACACCTCCGGCGTGCTGGTGCTGGGCAAGACGCCCGCCGCCGCCGCCAAGCTGGCCGGCGCCTTCGCGCGGCGCAAGGCGCAGAAGACCTATTGGGCCCTGGTGCTGGGACACCCTCGCCCGCAGGAGGGCGTGCTGGAGATGCCCTTGATCAAGAAGGGCATAGGGGACCGTGAGATGGTCGTCCCGGCCGAGCCCAAGGAGCCGGGCGCCGAGCCCGCCGAGACCGAGTTCGTGATGATCTCCCGGGCCGCCCACAAGGCCGCCTGGATGGCGCTGCGTCCCCGCACCGGCCGCACCCACCAGCTGCGCGCCCACATGCTGGCCATGGGCCATCCGATCCTCGGCGATCCGAAATACGCCACCGACGCCTCGCGGGAGATGTCTGGCAGCCTGAAGCTCCAGCTGCATGCGCGCCGCCTGACCTTGCCGCATCCCAGCCGTGGGACCCTGGTGATCGAGGCGCCGCTGAGCCCGGAGATGAAGGCCGGCTTCGACCGCTTCGGCTTCACCGAGGACGAGGCCGATCCCGAGCCCTTCGGCCGTTCGCGCCGCTGAGCGAGGGTCGGCCGGCCGTGGACCTGAAGCAGAGCTTTGACCAGGCCGTGGCCCATCACCGGGCCGGCCGCACGGCGGAGGCTGAGCAAGGCTACCGCGCCGTGCTCCAGGCCAGGCCGGATCACGAGTTCGCCCTACAGAACCTGGCGCTGATCCTGCGGTTCCGGGGTGACTATGCCTCGGCGTTGCGGTTGTACCAGATGTCCGCCGCCCTCGTTCCGGCCGACGCTGGGCTCCAGGTCCACATCGCCCGCGTCCTGAACCTGCTGGGCCAGCACGAGGCCGCCCTGGAGGCATTGGACCGGGCCTTGGCGATTGATCCCGGGAGCAAGGACGCCTTCAACAATCTCGGCGTCACCTATCAGCACATGCTCCGCCATGAGGAGGCCCTGGTCCATTTCGACCGGGCGGTCGAACTCGACCCGAACTTTGGTCTGGCCATCGCCAATCGGGCGATCATGCTGGAGACCCTGGGTCGGCTGGAGCCGGCGGTCGCCGACTATCGACGGGGCCTGGCGCTCGACCCCGGCAATGTGACCGCCCTGGGCGCCAAGCTCGCCCTGCAACTGCGGCTCTGCGACTGGTCGGACTATGCGATCGACGCACCTAGGATCCGCGAGCTGATCGGCGAGGGCCGCGCCGCCGATCAGCCGATCTCTTTCCTGATGCATACCGACGATCCGGCCGCCCAGCTGCAGTGCGCCCGGCTCTATGCGGCGGCCCGGCATCCGGGCCGTCCCGCGCCGCTTTGGACGGGAGAGGCCTACGGGCATGAGCGCATCCGGGTCGCCTATGTGTCCTCCGACTTCCGGGTCCACGCCGTGGGCCATCTGGTCCGCGAGCTGTTCGGCTGTCACGACCGCGCGCGGTTCGAGGTCTCCGCCTATGCCCTGGGGCCGCGCGCCGACGATGAGGTCCGCCGGGCGATCCAGGCCGGGCTGGAGCATTTCCACGATGTCGCCGACCTCGACGACCTGGCGATCGCGCGCCGCCTGCGCGAGGCCGAGATCGACATCGTCGTCGACCTGAACGGCTTCACGACCCACAGCCGATCCGGGATTTTCACCCACCGGCCGGCCCCGATCCAGATCAACTATCTGGGCTATCCCGGGACCATGGGGACGGACGTCATGGACTATGTCATCGCCGACCGGCACGTGGTCCCGCAGGGCTCGGAGGGCTTCTTCGCCGAGCAGGTGATCCGGCTGCCCGGCTCCTATCAGGTCAATGGAATTCGCCAGGCCAGGGTCGCCGAAACGCCTTCGCGGGCGCAGGCCGGCCTGCCCGAGGAGGCCTTCGTCTTCGCGTCGTTCAACGACAACAAGAAGATCCTGCCGGAGATGTTCGAGGTCTGGATGCGGCTCCTGAAGGCGGTTCCGCAGAGTGTGCTCTGGCTGTTCGGGACCTCGGACCTGACCGTCCGCAATCTGCGGCGCGAGGCCGAGGCGCGGGGCGTGTCCGGCGACCGGCTGGTGTTCGCCCGCCAGGCGCCCATGGACCAGCACCTGGCTCGCCAGAAGCTGGCCGATCTGTTCCTCGACACCTTTCCCTATGCCGCCCACACCACGGCCAGCGACGCGCTGGGGGTCGGCTTGCCGATCCTGACGCTGGAAGGCCGAGGGTTCGCCTCGCGGGTCGCGGGCGGGCTCTTGCGGGAGCTGGGCCTGGCTGAGCTCGCGACCCAGAGCCTTCAGGCCTATGAGGCGCTGGCTCTGGACCTGGCCCGCCAACCGGCTCGGCTGGCCGATATCCGGGCGCGCTTGGCCCAGGCCCTGCCCACGGCCCGTGTGTTCGATCCCCGGGCGGTCTGCCGTGATCTCGAGCGGGCTTTCGAGACGGCCAGCGCGATTCAGCGATCGGGCCAGCCGGCTCGGGGCTTTGACGTTCACATGGACGACTAGGTTCTCGGGAACCGAAATCGATCTAACGCGCTAGATGAGCGTGTTCGGTGAAACAAGGCAGAAATCTGTCAGACATCTCTGGCCTGTTTCCTGGACCCTGACTTGGTCAAGGCGGGGGCGTCGGCATGGTTGAGGATAGAGGCGATTTGGGTCGCGCGCCGGGCGCGCTCGGTTCAGCGATCACCGTTCATCGAAAGCGCGATCTGGCGTTCCGATTGCACAGCTTCAATCGCGACAGCTTCAATCTGGCCCTGCTCAAATATCGCGACTTCCAGGGCTTCCTGATCACCGGCCAGCATTCGGGGACCCACTGGATCAAGTGGATGATGAGCCACGCCCTGGCGCGGCGATACGGGGTGCCGCCGCCGCGCTATTTCGACAATCCGTCGTCCAATGACCTGATCGGCCATCCCAAGCATCCGCGCCTGCATCCCCAGGCGCCCCGGCTGGCGAGCTCGCACTCGATCGCGCCGCATGCCCTCGGCTGGCCGCTGGTGCGGGGACTGGCCGCGCCGCCGCCCTATGTGGTGGTGGTGCGCGACATCCGCCATGTGCTGGTCTCGAACTATGAGAAGTGGCGGCACGCCTATGGGGTCAGCTTCGCCGACTATGTGGCGGGCGATCCCAGGGGCCGGGCCTATGTCTGCGACATCTGGTGGTATCTGCGCTTCAAGAACCGCTGGGGGGACGTGGCCAGCCGCTATCCGGGCCAGACCCTGGTGCTGCGCTATGAGGATTTCCAGGCCGACCGGATCGGGGCGCTGCGCCAGATCGCCGCCCATTTCCGACTGCCCCTGACCAGCGCCGACCTGGCCTTCGGGGCGGCGGCCGGCTCCAAGGCCTTCATGGCGCGGCATCGCGACCCGGAGGTCGACCAGAGGTCGCTGCGGCCGACGGGGGTCGGTGATTCAGCCCTGGGCGAGGCGGAACTCGCCACTGTGCGCGACATCCTCGGCCGGCATCTGCGGCACGACTTCGGCTACGACTATCTCCACGAGCCCCGTGGACTGCAGGTGCGGCCGTTGCAGGAACGCCGCGTCCAAGCGGCCTAGACCAGTCCGGTCACCGGCCGCGCGCCGGCGCTGTCGGGGAAGACGGTCGCATCCAGGGCCGCGCGTTCCACGCCCAGCTGTTCGGCCAGGGCGCCCTTGAACAGGCTGCGCATGTCGAGGGTGGGGGCGAGGTCGCGGTTCTCGAACAGGGCCGAGGCCTTCAGCGTCGGCCAGTCGCCGACAATGCCGCCGGGCTTCAGGCCGCCCCCCAGCACCAGGGCGGTGGAGGCCGTGCCGTGGTCGGTGCCGCCAGTGCCATTGATCCGCGCCGTGCGGCCGAACTCGGTGGCGACCAGCACCAGGGTGTCCTTCCAGTCCGGCCCCAGGCCGGTGTTGAGCCCGTCCAGCAGGGCGTCGAGATAGGCCAGGCGCGGGGCGAGCTGGCCGGCCTGGTTGGCATGGGTGTCGAAGCCGTCGAGGCTGATGGCGGCGATCTGCGGCCCGTTGGGTTCGCGCATGAAGCCGGCGGTGGTCTCGCCGAGCTTGCGGGCGGCGTCCTGGCCCTGGCGAACCAGACCGGCGACCCCCGGGCCGGCGGCGGCCGGGGGCGATGACATGGACGGCATGTCGCCATCGGCCATGGCGGTCTGGGCCATGGTCTCGGTGGCGAGGCCCCGGGCGAAGGCTGGGCCCAGCAGGGGATCATCCTTGTAGAGGTCCTGCAGCAGGGTCGGCAGGCGGGCCTCGGCGTCGACCACGGCGCCAGGCGACCAGGAGGAGACCGCTGCGGGGCCGCGCAGCACCAGGGGCGCCGTGGCGCCGATCGACAGGGCCTCGACCTTGCGCTGGATCGACAGGGCGCTGACCGCGCGATTCAGCCAGCCGGAATTGGCGCCATAGACGGCCGCCGCGCCGCTTTCGAGCACGTCCTGGGCCTCAAAGTGCGATCGTGCGCGATCGGGGGTGGCGACAGCCGGGACGATCCGCGCCTGGCCGGCCTTGGCGAGCGCATGGACGGCGCCCAGCGAGGGGTGCAGGGCGAAGGTCCCGTCCAGGGGCAGGGCCTTGTCCTCGAGCGCCAGGGACCTGCGCAGGCCGGCATAGTCCGGATCGCCGATCGGCGGCGACAGGGACAGGCCATCCAGCCCACCCCGACAGATCACGAAGACCAGCTTGCGGCGCGCAAGCGCGCTCTCGGTTCCGGCGAAGGCCTGGCGGGCGACCAGGTCCAGGGTGAGGCCGAAGCCGGCGGCGGCGGCCAGGGCGGTGCGACGGGTGAGGTTCATCGGCGTTGGAACTCCGGCGACATCAGGAGAAGGGCGAAGCCCTCGGGTCGGCTTTCGGCGCGGGCGACGGCCAGGGCCGTGGCGGGGCGCAGGCGGGCGCCCAGGGCCTGGGCGGCGAGGTCCTTGGGATCGCGGTCGTGGGTGGCCTTGGCGGTGAAACGCTGAGCCCAGGTCATGCGCTTGACGATGGCGTCGGGCGCGGCCCAGGCCTCGGCCTCCTCGGGCCAGCCCTTTGGGGAGGGGGCGCTGAAGGGCTTCTGGCCCAGGGCGTTGAGGATGGGGGCCAGGACGACGATGTCGCTCGGCGCCCCGCCGGCGGCGCGGTAGCCGGAGATCAGGAACTCATAGGGCGTCTTGAACTTGGCCGGGGTCGGGTCCCAGGCCTCGGGCGCCATGATCAGGGTCTCGGCGACCTGGGCGAGGTCGCCGCCGCTGGCCATCCAGCTGGCCTGCAGCCGGTCGACCAGGGCGGGCGGCGGATCGTCGGCGACGAAGTGGCGGGCGATCTTGCCGCAGACGAAGCGGGCGGTCTGGGGCCGGGCCGCCAGGTCGGCCAGTATGGCGCCGGCCTGGTCCTTGCCGCCGCTGGGATAACGCACCCCCATGACCGTGCGGGCGCCGGGTTCGTGGGCGGCCTGGCGGAACACCGGCGCGCCGGCGAAGGCGGGGTCTTCCCGCAGGCCGCCGATCGACAGGCCGGTCATGGCGCGGGCGAATTCGGTGACGTCGGCCTGGCTGTAGCCGCCGTTCACGCCGACCGTGTGCAGTTCCAGGATCTCGCGGGCCAGGTTCTCGTTCAGGCCCTTGGGCGCGGCGCCGGCCGGCAGGTTGGGGCCGATACCGACACCGCGCTGGGGACCGCGCCTGAAATAGGCGGCGGCGGGGCTGTCGGGGCCGATGGAGGTCGCCTGGTCCAGATAGAGCAGCATGGCCGGATGGGTCTCCGCCGCGCCCAGCAGGTCGGCGAAGCGGCCGAAGACATGGGGACGGATGGCTTCCTGCTCGAAGGGGCCGACCACGGTGGCGGTGGCCAGCTTGGTGGCGCTGACCGTGAAATGGTTGGCCCAGAACAGGGTCCAGCGTTCGCGGAAGCCGGCCTCGGTCAGGGCGCCCAGGCGGGCGCGGGCGAAGAAGTCGCCGCCGGTCTCTTCGCGGATCAGCTTCTGGGCCATCTTCACCGGGTCATTGGCGTCCGGGGTCGCGGCGGGAGCGCCGTCCCCGGCCTTGGCCTGGCGGGTCTCGCGCTTGGCGAACTGATAGTCGCGGAAGGCGGCGATGCGCTGCTGGGCGGTCTGGCCGTCACCCTGGGGCTGGTCGGCGCCCTCGCGGCGGATCTGGGCCTTGAGGAAGCCGCGCGGGTCGCTCCGGGCCGCGGCGATCTCGCCCGGACGCGCCCCCAAGCCGAAGCGGGTGACGGCGATGGCGGCCTCCAGGTCTTGATCGGTCACGTCGCCTCCTTGCGTATTTTCGTTGCAGCGATCATTTGCACGGCCGGTGGGCGGCCATTCCGTCGCGGTCGCCGGGAGACAGACGTGCAGAAGGGTTTTCGAGAGCCGGGCGACAAGCCGCGCCGCTTCTACAAGGCCGTCGAAACGCGGCCGGTTGAAGGCGGCTTCGAGGTGCTGCTGGACGGGCGCAACATCCGCGCGCCCAAGGGCGGAAAGCTGATCCTGCCGACCCAGGCCCTGGCCCAGGTCTGCGCTGAGGAATGGGACGGCCAAGGCGAGCACATCCAGCTGGCGACCATGCACGCCACGCGGCTGGCCTTCACGGCGATCGAGGCGATCCCAGGCTCCCGCGAGGCGGTGGCCGACCAGTTGTCGGAATATGCCGGCGCCGACCTGATCTGCTATTTCGCCGAACATCCCGCCGCCCTGGTCGCCCGGCACGAGACCCATTGGGCGCCCCTGCTGGACCGGGCCCGCGAGGAGATCGGCCTGGTGTTCCTGCGCACCAACGGCATCCGTCACCAGGAACAGCCGGCGCAGACCCTGGCGCGGGTGAAGGCGCTGGCCCTGGAACTGGACGACTTCGGCCTGGCCGGGCTGGCCTTCGGCACGCCGCTGTTCGGCTCGACCGTGCTGGGCTTTTCGGTGCAACGCGGCTGGCTGACCGGAGAACGGGCCTTCGAGTTGTCGCGGCTCGACGAAGCCTTCCAGGAGGAGCAGTGGGGCATCGACGAAGAAGCCGCTGAACGGACGGCGCGGCTGTTCGTAGAGGCGCGGATGCTGGGGCGGTGGTTCGAAGCGTTGCGGGGGTAGGGGGCGGAACGGTCTCCCCTCCATCCGCTGGACACGGTGGACGCGCCTGACTTCGCAGCCCAAGATGCCGGCTGACGGGACGGCAGAGCCCGGTGAGCGGGGAGCGCATCGATATGAAGCTTGGGACCTGGATGGGCGCTGCGGCCGGGATGCTGCTGTCGGCGGCGGCGGTCGCGCCGGCGTGGGCCGACGCGATGCGCTCCGAGTTCTGCACGGCCACGCGGGCCGTGCCGCGGCTGGATCAGGACAACTATGTCTCCGGCGCCCTGGGGCCGGTCTATGTGACGCAGAACTTCGAGACCGACCTGCCGCAGGACGAACTGGTCGCCCGTTGGCGCGGCTTCATCGCCGCGCGGCATCCGCCGGGCTATCAGGGCAATCCGGACGATGACTGCCATGTCGCCAACACCCGGCGCGATGTGCTGAACGACCTGCACGGCGACAAGCAGCTGACCGTGGATTGGTCTCCGACCAAGGGCGCGCCGCGCTGACGGGTCAGGCGGTCGGCCATTTGCTGACGATGGTCGCGGCGTCGAAATAGTCGCGCCACAGGGTGATCTTGCCGTCGTGGACCTCCAGGACGCCGGTCACCGGCAGTTCGACCCAGCCCTCGGCGAGGCGGTGGCGATCCAGGCGCTCGATGAACACTATCGGACCGTCGGCGACCTCGCGCTTGATGATGAACTCGTTCTCCAGGGTCGGGGCGAAGAACGGCTCCAGGACCGCGCGGACCCCGGCCGGCCCCTCGACCTTGTAAAGCGGGACATTGTCGTATTCGCAGGTCTCGCCGATCAGCGGCAGGGCGGTGTCATAGTCCAAGGTCTCCATGGCTTTGAAGAAGGCGTGGACGACGTCGAGCGGGGATTGGGGCGTGGCGGACATGGGAGCTCCTGGGTATGTAGCGATCGCTACATTTCTCCAGCCCCCACCGCGCGTCAAGGTATTATGTAGCGACCGCTACGATTTTCGCCGACTCCTCGGTCTACCGCCAAGCGAAGACCGGCTGCTCCAGCTCCGACACCCGGGTGATGCGGCCGGCGACCAGTTCGCGCAGCTGATAGACCAGGGCGGCAGTGGGGGCGTGGATGTGGTGTTCGCCGAGATTCAGGCGGATCAGCGGGCGGTCGCTTTCCGGAATGGTCTCGAAGTCGACGGCGTCGTCCAGGGCGATGCGGTCGAGGCGGAAACAGTGGACCGAGGCGACTTCTCCGGGATTGGGGGCGAGGTCCGCCGTCGATCCGCCCCAGGCGACGATCGGGGCGATCGCATAGCCGGAGCGGGTGGGATAGTCGTCAAGCACACCCAGCACATCGGCCAGTGGCAGGTCGAGACCCAGTTCTTCACGCAGCTCTCGCAGGGCGGCCTGTTGCAGGGTCTCGCCCGCGTCGCAGCGACCGCCGGGCAGGGCCCATTGGCCGGCATGGGCGCGCAGGCCCGCCGCCCGGCGGGTGAGGATGAAGGCGGTCTCGCCGGAGCCGTCATCGGCCTCGACCAGGGTGAGGACGACCGCGGCCGGCTTCAGCCGCGGTCCCTCATAGACGATGCGGGGGAAGGCCGCGCAGGCCTGGGCTATCTCCGCCCGGAAGGCCGGCGTGAAGGGATAGCTCAATGGCCCGCAGCCCCCGCTGTGATCACGACTTGGCGGCGGCGGCGGCGGCCGCTGCGGCGTCGAGCTTGTCCTGGGTCTTGGTGTCGAAGTCGCTGGCGTCGTGACGCTCGCGCAGCTGGCTGGAGGGCTCGCCGAACACCCGATTGACCATCCGGCCGCGCTGGACGGCGGGACGTGCGGCGATCTGGTCGGTCCAGCGGATGACGTGGGTGTAGTCCTGGACCGAGAGGAACTCCCCGGCCTCATAGAGCAGGCCCTTGGCCATGGCGCCGTACCAGGCCCAGATGGCCATGTCGGCGATCGTGTATTCGTCCCCGGCGATGTATTCGCTTTCCCCCAGGCGGCGGTTCAGCACGTCCATCTGGCGTTTCACCTCCATGGCGAAGCGGTCGATGGCGTATTCGATCTTGAAGGGGGCGTAGGCGTAGAAGTGGCCCAGGCCGCCGCCGAGATAGGGCGCGCTGCCCATCTGCCACATCAGCCAGGACATGCACTCGGCGCGCTTGGCCGGATCCGTGGGCAGGAAGGCGCCGAACTTCTCGGCCAGGTGGACCAGGATCGCGCCCGATTCGAAGATGCGGATCGGCTCGGGGCCGCTGCGGTCCATCAGGGCCGGGATCTTGGAATTGGGATTGATGTCGACGAAGCCGGAGCCGAACTGGTCGCCGGCCCCGATATTGATCAGCCAGGCGTCGTATTCCGCGCCCTTGTGGCCCAGAGCCAGCAGCTCCTCGAACATCACCGTGACCTTCACCCCATTGGGCGTGGCCAGGGAATAGAGCTGGAACGGGTGGACGCCGACCGGCAGCACCTTGTCCTGGGTGGGGCCCGCGATCGGGCGATTGATATTGGCGAAGCGGCCGCCGCTTTCCTTGTTCCAGGTCCAGACCTTGGGGGGTGTGTAGGGGGCGTCGTCGGCCATGGGTGGTCTCCTCCGGGGCGTCGCTTGAGCGGTGGCGCGTTGTTTCAGCCCCCGATGTGGGACGACTATTGGCGCTTGGCTAGTCATAACCGGCGAAGAAGCGCGCAGCCGGCGCCTGACGCCCCGTGAACTTGCCTCTCCCGCCAAGCCCGACTAGGGCTTCGTGGTGTGTTCAAGGGAGCCCGGGGCGTGAAGCATATTCTCGAAGAGCTGGAGCGTCGCAGAGACGAGGCCCGGGCCGGCGGCGGTGAGCGCCGGATCGCCAATCAGCACGCCAAGGGCAAGCTGACGGCGCGGGAACGGCTTGACCTGCTGCTGGACGAAGGCTCGTTCGAGGAGTTCGACATGTTCGTCGAGCACCGGGCCGTCGATTTCGGCATGGCCGACCAGAAGATTCCCGGCGACGGGGTGGTCACCGGCTGGGGCACGATCAATGGCCGGGTGGTCTTCGTGTTCTCCAAGGATTTCACGGTGTTTGGCGGCTCGCTGTCCAACGCCCACGCCCAGAAGATCGTCAAGGTGCAGCAACAGGCCCTGAAGGTCGGCGCCCCGATCATCGGCCTGTTCGACGCCGGCGGCGCGCGCATCCAGGAGGGGGTCGATGGCCTGGGCGGCTATGCCGACATCTTCCTGCAGAACACCCTGGCCAGTGGCGTCATTCCGCAGATCAGCGTGATCATGGGCCCCTGCGCCGGGGGCGATGTCTATTCGCCGGCGATCACCGACTTCATCTTCATGGTGAAGGACACGAGCTATATGTACGTGACCGGGCCGGACGTCGTGAAGACCGTCACCCATGAGGAGGTCACCCACGAGGAACTGGGCGGCTACCGGGTCCACGCCATGAAGTCGGGGGTCGCCGACGGCGCCTTCGAGAACGACCTGGAGGCCCTGACCCAGGTCCGCCGGTTGATCGACTTCCTGCCGTCATCGAACCGCGAGGACCCGCCGGAGCGTGAGAGCTTCGACGATCCGAACCGCGAGGACCCCAGCCTGGACAGCCTGGTCCCGGCCAATCCGAACAAGCCCTACGACATGAAGGAACTGATCCTCAAGGTCGTGGACGAGATGGATTTCTTCGAGATTTCCGCTGACTTCGCCAAGAACATCATCTGCGGCTTCGGCCGGGTGGAGGGACGCACGGTGGGTATCGTCGCCAACCAGCCGCAGGTGCTGGCCGGCGTGCTGGACATCGATTCCTCGCGCAAGGCGGCGCGGTTCGTGCGGTTCTGCGACGCCTTCGAGATCCCGCTGGTGACCTTCGTCGACGTGCCGGGCTTCATGCCGGGCACCAAGCAGGAACAGGGCGGGCTGATCCGCCATGGCGCCAAGCTGTTGTTCGCCTATGCCGAGGCCACGGTGCCGAAGGTGACGCTGATCACCCGCAAGGCCTATGGCGGCGCCTATGACGTGATGAGCTCCAAGCACCTGCGCGGCGATATCAACTATGCCTGGCCGTCGGCTGAGATCGCGGTGATGGGCGCCAAGGGGGCGGTGGAGATCATCTTCCGCTCCGAGATCGGCGATCCCGAGGCGATCAGCGCCCGGGAGGCGGAGTACAAGGAACGCTTCGCCAACCCGTTCGTGGCCGCCAGCCGCGGCTTCATCGACGACGTGATCATGCCGCACGGCACGCGCAAGCGGATCGCCCGGTCGCTGAAGAACCTGCGCGGCAAGGAACTGACCAATCCCTGGAAGAAGCACGACAACATTCCGCTGTAGGGGCGGGAACCCGGGGGCCTGGCGGCGCGTTGATGGCCTGCCATGAGCAAATCCCCGGGAGGGTCGTATGGTCCAACGGTTAGGTGGAGGCCTGTCGTCCGGGTCCCACGGTGTGAACGGTCTTCGTTTCATCAACCCCTATCAGGGCTATCGCATCGCTGACGGTGAAGCCCGCGCGCCGGCGTTCAAACTCGCGCCGCGCGGGCCGCTGGAGCGAGCGGCCGACGAGATGGCAAGCTGGTTCGGCAATCACGACGCGGAGCTGCGACGGGAAGCCGACATCTCGGAAGCCGCGCACAAGCCGCCGGAAGACCCCAAGACCGAATAGCCGGCTGGACGGCGGTCGCGGCCAGTGCTGATCTGACGCCTCCGGCAGCTTGCGAGGCGCAGATGAGCGCGACCCCTTCCGAAGACCTGGCCTATGAGACGGCTGCCGACCTGGTCGCAGCGCTTGCTGCGCGCGAGGTCAGCTCCGTTGAGCTCACCAAGGCCGCGATCGCGCGGATCGAGGGCCTGGACGGGCCCGTCAACGCAGTGGTGGTGCGCGACTTCGACCGGGCGCTTGGCGCGGCCAAGGCGGCGGATGCGGCCCTGGCGCGGGGCGAACACGGCGCACTGCTCGGCCTGCCGATGACGGTCAAGGAATCCCAGAACGTCGCGGGCCTGCGCACCAGCTGGGGCACGGAGGTGTTCGGGACCTGGATCGCGCCTCAGGACTCGGTCGGCGTCGCGCGGTTGAAGGCGGCCGGGGCGGTGGTGCTGGGCAAGACCAATGTGCCGCCGTTCCTGGGTGACTGGCAGAGCGCCAATCCCATCTATGGCCGCACCTCCAATCCCTGGGACCTGGGACGCTCGCCGGGCGGATCGTCGGGCGGCGCGGCGGCGGCCCTCGCGGCGGGGATGGTCCCGCTGGAATTTGGCTCGGACATCGGCGGCTCGATCCGCATCCCGGCGGCGCTCTGCGGGGTCTATGGCCACAAGCCGAGCTTCGACCTGATCCCGCAGCGCGGCCATGCGCCTCCGGGCACGGACGGCGGCGGTGTCGACCTGGCGGTGGTCGGGCCCCTGGCGCGCTCGGCCCGCGACCTGGAGCTGGCCCTGGGCGTACTGGCCGGGCCGGAGGGCCTGGACGCCAAGGGCTATCGCCTGGACCTGCCGGCCCCGCGCCATGCAGCCCTGGCCGACTACAATGTGCTGGTGCTCGACCACCATCCCCTGGCCGAGCTGGACGTGGAGGTGCGTGACGCCCTGCACCGCCTGGCGCGCGATCTCGATGACCAGGGCTGCGAGGTCACCCATGAGAGCGACCTGCTGCCCAATCTGGCCGAGGCCCACGAGCTCTATGTGCGGATGCTGACCACCATCACCTCGCGGGGCGGGCCGCCCCAGCCCAACCCCCTGAGCGCCGAGGACTGGATGGGGCT